>CAZAQS010000012.1:28130-42544 GCA_964486825.1 uncultured Anaerolineaceae bacterium
CACTTGCTTAACCGAAGAAGGTCACTTTTTGTTACTCTTTTTCTGAATTTAAGAACGCCCTAAGAAGGGTAAAAAGGCTATTGACTTCTAAAATTATTTCTGTATCATAGATAATATAGGTAAGTCAATTGTTCTTTAGTTTCTATTCTCTGGAGGAGGGAGAGCGAGGAGAAAATATCCTGTGATTAATAAATATACGGGGGAGAGATAGATGGAAGAAAAATAAGGCCCGCTTGTTTACAAACGCGTTGTAATACTCGTATGTTTGTATTTAGAAATGCACGGGCCTGGGGGATTGAAAAACAAGTTTTGTATGTAATATGGAGGTAGAAATGAATAGAAAAAGGAGAGAGATTCGCCGCTATCTGCCCTGGCCGGTTTTAATGATAGCTATCCTTTTGCTGGTAACTGCATGCGCCGGTGGAGCAGAGCCGGTAGGCGAGCCAACACCCGGAGAAGGCGTGCTCACGCAGCCAACCGAAGCAGTTGAGGCGGTTCCACCGGTGGCTGAACCTACAGCCACAACACCTGCTGAGGAGATGCCGGAGGAGACGCCAGCTGAGGCTGCCACCCCCACAGGCGAGGAAGCAGGTGCCGCAGAAGGCACAATACGAGTAGCAGTTGTGCGCGGCGCCATGATTGATACCATGCGCAAGCTGGCCGACCAGTACACGCAAGAGAACCCTGGTATAAGAGTCACTGTGGAAGAAGAGCCGGAAGGAGGCGCTTTCGAAGCCCTGATCGCGGCAGGCAACCAGCCTGACCTGATCGTGGCCTCTTTTGGTTCTCAAATCGGTCGTTTAGCAGCCAGCGGCAATGTTGTTCCCCTGGAGGATATGCCCGGGGCGCAAGAATTGTTCGACCAGCTTGCCCCGGAAGCCGTGCAGGAACTCTATGGTCATAACTATTATGTACCTGTCGGCGCCGATGTGACCATGATGATCTATAACAAGCAGCTTTTTGAAGAAGCGGGCCTGGATCCGGAGGACCCACCCGAAACCTGGGACGAGTTCCTGGACGCGGCTGAGAAGATTGATGCACTGCCCAACCGGGACACCGGCGAGGATGTCTACGGGGCAGTCTTCTGGAACGAGGCCCTGGCATGGGGAGGCTGGTATTGGAATATGCTCCAGCCGATGTATCTCAGCGCCAACCAAAATGAATGCCTGCTGTTGAATCGCCTTGCGACAGATATCGTTTTTGATCAACCGGAATGCATGATGGAAGAGTTCTTTGAGTTCAATCGCCGCGCGCAGCAGTACGCTCCACCGACCATGGAAAGGAACTTCTTCAGCCGGACGATCGGTATGTGGCCACAGTACGGCTATTCCTGGGAACCCAACCTGAGAGAAGCAGCCGGGGAACCGATGGTGATCGGTGAGGATGTCGGTATTGCTCCCGTTCCGGTGCCAAATGCAGGCGATACCCCCTATACTACATATGGCGGGCGGGCGTTCATGATCTTGCAGACCACACCCGACAGGCAAAATGCAGCCTGGGAGTTTGTCAGGTTCTTAATGGAGGAAGAGAACAATCTGGTCTTCCTCCAGGAATTGGGGTATCTGCCCATCTTGACCAGCCTGCGAGATGATCCTTACTTCGAGGAACCGGCTCGCCAGCCTTTCGTGGATATTCTGGAAACTGCGGTCCTTCCGCAGCAGTTCGCCACTGCCGAAGATGTGGCTAACCAGATCTTGGGCGTTTACCAGAGAACGGCTGTCGAAGAAAGCATCTCACCTGACCAGGCCGTTGAGGAAGCAGCAACGCAAGCTCGGTCGGTTTTGCAGTAACAATGAAGTGAAGGTATCTGGCGCGGCCAATTGGCCGCGCCAGATGTCTTATTTCAGCTGGTACGCACGGGAGTAAGCTTATGTCGAATACGGTTGTATCGGCTTCGCCCGTTGGAGTGGAGACCAACAAATATCAACATTTTAAAGCTCGCATCCGTCAAAACATATGGGGCTATATATTTGTAGCTCCCTGGATCATCGTTTACGTTGCTTTCGGCCTATACCCCCTTATACTGTCCTTCTACCTGACCTTTTTCGACTACTCATTTGTACGCCCCGAAGATTATGTTTTTGTCGGCGTTGGCAATTGGATCCGGGGAATAAACGATCCGTTGTTCTGGAAGGGCCTGGTCAATATATTTTTCAACCAGGCGATTTTCATCGCGCTCAATCTGGGAATCGGATTGGCGACCGCTGTAATGCTTTATAAAACCACCCACTTGGGCAGGCTTTTCAGAACCATCTATTTCATGCCGGTGGTCACCTCTGTGGTGGTGTTGATGGCAATCGGTAACTTCATCGTCAGCCCCCAAGGTCCCTTACAGAGCACGTTAATGCAGATGGGTCTCTTGCAAACCGGTATATTTTGGAAGTTCTCATCCTGGTTGCCCATGCCGATCATCGCGGTGATCAATGCCTGGAAATGGTTCGGAGTCAGTACAGTGATCTTGCTGGCTGGACTATACGCTATCGATACATCCTTTTATGAGGCCGCAGCGATTGATGGCGGCTCAGGACTCCAGCAGTTCTTTTATATAACGATACCCCAGCTCAGACCGCAGATATTTTTCATCCTGGTGATCAACGTAATCAACGGGCTGCAGATGTTTACCGAGGTATTTACCCTCGGTTACGACGTATATGGCGGCCCCAACAATCAGGCGATAACTCCCGTTCTCTATCTCTATGCCCAGGCCTTTGACAGGTCCAATATTGGATATGCTTCGACGCTCGGACTTTTACTGGCGATGGTTATCGCCTTCCTGACCGTTATGCAATTCCGGTTCTTCCCAAGCGAGCCGAAATAGGAGGGGATGAGATGCTCCCTGCAAGAAAATTGACCTGGTCGAGCGCAGTCATTTATTTCTTCCTTACCTTAGGCGCGCTCATCGTCCTTTATCCATTATTCTACATGGTGATGAACTCCTTTAAGTTTGGGCCAGAGATCCTACATTCACCCACCCGTCTGCCCAGCCAGATCACCCTGTCGGGTTATGTGGGCGTCTTTGAAACGCTCAACATGCTTTTACTATATAGAAATTCGCTGATCTTAGCCGTCTCGATCACACTGTTGAACACGCTGTTGAGTGCATTGGCTGCCTACGCCATAGCCAAGATCCCCTTTCCCGGTCGTGAGCAATTGTTTGGTTTCATGCTGGCGACAATGATGATCCCGGGGGTGCTGTTCCTGATCCCGACCTATGTGATCATGTACCGCCTGGGTTGGGTAGGCCAATTTCATGCCTTGATCATCCCTGCCGCGGTATCGGTATACAATATCTTTCTCATCCGGCAATTTATCATCGGTATTCCAAATGAATTGATCGAAGCGGCCCGGCTGGATGGGGCCAACGATTTGATGATATTCATACGCATGGTCTTGCCGCTTTCACGCCCCGTGTTGGTGGCAGTTGCCATCCTGAGCTTTATCGGCAGCTGGAATGATTTCATCGGCCCTTTGCTCTATCTCAACACGCCAGATAAGTGGACGGTCCAGCTGGGGCTTTACCAGTTTCAGACCTCGATCCCAGGCGAGAATGCCCAGGAAATTTGGGCTTCAATGACGTTAATCACAGTGCCGCTGGTTATCGTCTACTTTTTATTGCAAGACCAGTTCGTGAAGGCTTTTGCTAACGTATCATTAAAATAAAGAGGAAGCATAATGGCTGCACTACAAACACCAACCACGGGACCTGAGAAAGCGGTACCCCAAGCTACGGGTGAAGCGGCTGCCGTAGTCAGGTTCAATAAACGGTTATTGTTGATACCCCTGATCGTTCTAGCCCTGTTTGCCTTTACCTATTTCCTGGCCTGGTGGAACGCCTCGCGGCTGACGAGCCGCTTTTTAGAGGATGCCAATGCAAGTTATGAGCAAGGAGAATACCTGGAAGCGCTGGTAGGAGGCCAGGAGTTTAACCCCCAAACCAACAGGTATAACAAAATTGGCGGCTATGTGGACATCGAAAAGACCTGGTCGAACCGCTACTCAGCGCCCGTTCCCGCTGCTGTAGAGCAGGCTAAAAAGCGCACCAACGAGATTATCTACCAGCACCTCACCATGTCCCAAGCCGAGCAGTACATTCAGGCCAATATCGGCAGATCTGCACCCTACTTCGGAGAAATCTACTTGCGATTGGGCGAACTGTACGAGCAGGATGGGGACGCGCGCTCAGCGAGAGAGATCTATGAAGATATCCCCGGTCTTTTTCCCAATCGTCCGGATTTAATCGAACAAGCACAGAGACATCTCGAGCGATTGGGAGATTCCTGAACTACGATTTGGTCCCATAAATTAAATGGTAATAAGTAGCGAAATGGAGGACAAAATATGAACAGGCAACGTAAACTGGTGCAAATTATTATGATCCTGGTTTTGGTATCTGCTGTTTCTGCGCCTTTTCCGTCTATGGGACTGGCCGACTCGCATACCTTTACCGGTCACCAACGCCAAACCCTTCAGGCGTATGCTGAGGATACCTGGCAATCTTTTCTCGCCATGCTTGACCCGGTCACCGGTCTGCCGGCTGACAATGTCAGCGTGGATGGCGAGCGGGCTGGCTACACCTCACCTACCAATATAGGCATGTATGTCTGGAGCACTCTGGTAGCCCGAGATCTTCAAATCATCCAAACTAAGGAGGCACGCGAGCGGATCAGCAGCGTACTGGGTATGTTGGAGATAATGGAGCGCCACACGGACAGCGGTATGTATTACAACTGGTACGATCCGGCTACTGGAGCAAAGCTGACCATCTGGCCCCCCAGTGGAGATCCGGTGTACCCATTCTTGTCGAGCGTGGACAACGGCTGGCTGGCTTCCGCTCTGATCATGATTGTCAACGCCGTCCCGCAGTTGAGAGAGCGGGCTCAGGCCCTCCTGGATAGCATGGACTTCGGCTGCTACTACGACTCGAACGCTCGCGGGCCGGATTACGGCGCGGGCCTGCTGCGCGGCGGGTTCTGGGTAGAGGGAGAGGGGCCGCCGGGTTCCGAGGGCTTCCCCAGGGACAATTACTGCAGCAAGGGTCCCGATGTGGTCTACACTGGCCATCACTACGGCACATTCAACACCGAGCCGCGCATTGCCAGCTATATCGGCATCGCCTACGGACAGATACCTCCGGAACACTATTTTGCTATGTGGCGTACCTTCCCACCCACCTGCGACTGGAGCTGGGCAGAGATGGCGCCGCAAGGCGAGACGCACACCTACCTGGGCATAGAAGTCTATGAAGGACACTACACCTATCGCGGGATGGGCATCGTGCCCAGCTGGGGTGGCAGCATGTTCGAAGCGCTGATGGTCCCGTTGGTGGTCCCAGAGGAAGAATGGGGCCCGGCGAGCTGGGCTATCAACCACCCTCTCTATGTGCAAGCGCAGATCGAACACGGACTGGAGGAGGCACTGTATGGCTACTGGGGCTTCTCGCCGTCCAACAACCCGGCCGGTGGCTACCGGGAATTCGGTGTGGACCCGCTGGGTATGGATCCGGATGGCTACACCAGCGACCTGGAGCGTACTGATGTTGATTATGGCTTCGCGGACCCATCCGGAATTGGATACTGCCCCGACAGAGAGCCGCAGCCTCTGCCAGAAAGCTATGGGCAGGGCATCGTGACACCACACGCCTCATTCCTGGCGCTTGAATTCGCCCCGGAAGCAAGCCTGGAGAACCTGGCTAACCTGCGCCAGGATTTCGAAATTTACTCCTGGGGTGGATTTTTCGATGCTGTCAACGTCAGTAACGGTGACCTCTCCGCCTACTACCTGGCACTCGACCAGGGTATGATCATGGCCTCTATCGGCAACGCCTTGCGAAATGACCGCTTGCAAGCCTACTTCTCGCGCGGCGCCATTGAGCAGGCTATGAGACCGTTGATGGAAATGGAAGTATTCACTGCCGAATAGGCTGCGCCGGCCTTCCATGCCACCCTGTGGCTGTGATCCCTATGTCCACCGGCTGGCGCATGCAAACCGGAGAATAGATGCGGGCGCCAGGTACTGATAACTGATGTATCTGGCGCCTGCTGTTGCACCGGAGAGATACCTATGCCCCAATTTCAAACACAATACGGTTATTTTAGCGATGACGGGCAGGAATATATTATTACTCGCCCGGATACGCCCGTCCCATGGGTTAATGTAATTTCAAATGAGAACTATGGGTTGGTGTTATCTCAGGCCGGGGGTGGGTATAGCTGGCTGACCCATGCCAGCCTCAACCGCATCACACGCTGGGAACAAGACCTGATTCGAGATGAGTGGGGGAAATTTATATACCTGCGCGATATGGAAAGTGGTGAATATTGGTCGCCGTCATGGCAACCGGCTGGCCGAAAATTGGACGATTACCGCGTCCGTCACGGGCGAGGCTATTCCGTGATCGAATCTCGCTTCACTCAGATTGAAACGCAAACGACTTATTTTGTGCCCCTGTATGATCCCTGCGAAATATGGCAACTTAAAATCCATAACGGAAGTTCGGCCACCCGCAGGTTCCAGGTTTTCACCTATTTCGAGTGGCTGCTTGGCGCGGCCCCGGATTGGCACCGCGAGTTCCACCGCTTATTCATCCGCACCTGGTTCGATCAAGATAAGGGCGTCTTGCTTGCCTCGAAAGTGCTTTGGGATCTTCCTGGTGAAACAGGGCCACACTGGAACCGGGACTGGGCCTATGTGGCTTTCCATACTTCATCCATTCATCCGAGTGGATATGATGCTGATAAAGACGCCTTCTTGGGCCGAAACCATGGCTTGAATGCCCCGCAGGCGCTGACAGAAGGCCGCTCGCTTAATACCACGGGTCGATGGGGAGATGCAATTGGCAGTTTGCAGGTGGAGATAGAACTTGAGGCTGGTCAAGGACTGGAGGTCATCTTCACCCTGGGCGCAGCCGAAACAGAGGCGCAAGCACTCGATCTGGCAGAGTTTTATCAAAAGCCTCCAGCAGCTCAAGAGGCATTAGAGGAGGTCAAACGCTTCTGGCAGGGCATGGGGGAAAATCTGATCATCGAGACTCCCGACCCGGCCCTCAACCTGATGTCTAATACCTGGCTTCCCTACCAGACCATCTCTGGACGCCTGTGGGGACGGACTGCCTACTACCAGACCGGTGGGGCATTCGGATTTCGTGATCAACTACAGGATAGTTTAATCTGGCTACTCCTGGGACGAACAGAAAAGACCCTGGCCCAAATCCGCCTGCACGCGGCACACCAATTCCAAGACGGAGTGGTCCTGCATTGGTGGCACCCGCTGGCCGAATCGGGGCTGCGCTCAGAATACAGCGACGATCTTCTCTGGCTGCCCTTCGTTGTAATGCATTATCTACAAGAGACAGGGGATACTGGTTGTCTGAATGAAGAAATCCCCTTTTTCGATCAGGGTACCGCGACGCTTTTAGAGCACTGCATGAAGTCTTTCGATGTCGCTCTTAGCCGGCGAAGCGAGCGGGGCCTGCCGCTAATCTTGAAGGGGGATTGGAACGATGGATTGAATGCGGTGGGTGATGAAGGCCGCGGTGAGAGCATTTGGATGGCGGCATTCCTATACATGATATTAACCAAGTGGGCAGAATTACCCATACTTGACACTCAAGCTGCATCTCGTTTCCAAAAGGAAGCGGAGGCTTTGCGTCAGGCGGCAAATGAACATGGCTGGGATGGAACCTGGTACTGGCGGGCTACAACGGATGAAGGAAACCTGATCGGCTCTTGTAGGAATGAACAGGGGCAGATCTTTCTAAATCCACAAACCTGGTCAGTGTTGAGCGATCTGGCGCCAGAAGAGCGCGCCCGCCAGGCGATGGATTCCGCTCGAGAGCGCCTGTATACATCCTATGGCGCCTTGCTATTAGCTCCTGCCTACGACAATCCTGACACACGCGTGGGTTATCTCACCCGCTACGCGCCTGGCACTCGGGAGAACGGAGGCGTGTACGTTCATGCAGCCTGTTGGACAGTCCTGGCGGAGCGAAAGATGAACGGTGCGCAGGCCGCTTACGATCTCTGGCGCAGATTTTGTCCACCCCTTCGAGGTATGGAGCCGCAAACATACATAAGCGAACCTTATGTGATGCCCGGTAATGTGGACGGCCCGGCGTCTCAGTTCCCCGGACGGGGAGGTTGGTCATGGTACACCGGTTCGGCGGCATGGTATTTGCGTGCATTGATCGAAGGAGTGCTTGGGGTTGAAGCGACGCTGGAAGGCTTGCGCGTCCAGGCGGAGCTCCCAGATGGTTGGGATAGCTTCCATATCAAACGCCGCTTTCGTAATGTGACGTATGACATCCGGATCCGGCGTGCAGTCTCGAGAGAACCCACCAGCTGCACGATTGATGGCCAACCCTGGAGTGCAGAAATATTGCCAATCCTGGAACCCGGGACAGAGCACCTTGTGGAGCTTATTTGCGAGTAGGGGAAGTACTTTTAGAGGAACCAGTCCATGCCATCACGAACTACGAATCTTGACAACTATTACAACCACCTCATCTTTGACAACAGCCTGACGGACGAAAGCTATTTTTTCAGCCTGGCCACGGCGATTGCCCCCAGCCGGCTAGAAGCGATCGACAGCAAAATCCCGGTGGCCGCGGACCGCTTTCTCAGCCCTCCCAACAGCCTCCGGCTATCTTGGAGATCCCAAACTGGAGGAGACTGGCGGGCCGAGATCAGGATTGAAAACTGGCTCAACCGGACCCACTACCTTTCTGGCGATACCCTGTCCTTCTGGTGCTATTCTGAAGAAGGGATCCCTGCACGCCTCTTACCGATAATATGTCTTATGATGAAGGAGGAGCAATATTCCCAGCCGATGCAACTGAGTGGCATAGCGCCAGACCTGCCAGCCGGTCACTGGCAAGAAATAAAAATTCCACTGTCGACCCTTTCTAAAGCAACATTCGAGATTGACTTTAACCGGCTTGAAAAAGTCATCTTCACACAAAGCATCGACGATGGCGTATCCCACACAATATTCATTGATGAAGTGAAGCTGCTCGACTCTTCTTTGGTTGGAGCGTGTAGACCTCCTGATGGAGTGGCTGCGGTGGCTTATGAATGTCATGTCGATCTGAGTTGGTCTAGGGTGACGGATCCGCGGTTGGCATATTATCAAATCTACCGGTCGAAGGACGGGCAAGACTTCCACCCGGTCGGGATTCAAAATCACAACTTTAACCGTTACGCAGATTACACCGGCCCGGCGCAGGGTAAGTTCTACTATAAAATTACTGCTGTCAGCCAGGATTATAGTGAGTCCCAGGCGTCTGAAACGGTCACAGCGACCACCTACTTCATGACCGACGATGACCTATTAAGCATGGTTCAGGAAGCTTGCTTCCGCTATTACTGGGAAAAGGGACATCCGGATTCAGGTTTGGCGCTGGAGAATGTGCCGGGCAAAGAGCACCTCATCGCCCTGGGGGCATCCGGCTTTGGTGTCATGGCATTAATTGTCGCGGCCTCACGCGGTTTTATTACCAGGGAAGCAGCCCTCGAGCGGCTGCTCCAGATGCTCTCGTTTCTCGAAAATGCTGACCGCTATCATGGTGTTT
The DNA here is from genome assembly GCA_964486825.1 of uncultured Anaerolineaceae bacterium. Taxonomy (GTDB): domain Bacteria; phylum Chloroflexota; class Anaerolineae; order Anaerolineales; family UBA4823; genus CAZAQS01. Next base: position 37,696 of record CAZAQS010000012.1, read on the forward strand.
GGCCGCACTTCATGGATGGGCGCACCGGTGAAGTGATTCCTGTCTTCGGGAAGTATGACAATGGGGGCGACCTGGTAGAAACGGCCTTTATGATCCAGGGATTGTTAGCGGCGCGCCAGTTCTTCGACAGGCAGGAGGATGCAGAAAAGCAGGTCCGCTCCCGCATCACCAGCTTATGGGAAGATGTCGAATGGGATTGGTACCGTCAATCGCCAGATAACGATTTCCTCTACTGGCACTGGTCGCCGGATTATGGCTGGCATATCGGACATCCTTTGATTGGTTGGAACGAAACCCTGATCGCTTACCTGCTTGCCATCGCCTCTCCCACACACCCTGTGCCAGCCTCCATTTATAATTCCGGTTGGGCATCGTCATCCGAAACTGCCCAGCGTTACCGCCAGACGTGGGGTAAGACGACTCACGGTGATCTCTACCAGAACGGTAACACATATTATGGCATCCCCTTGCCAGTTGGGGTCGGTACTGGCGGGCCGCTTTTCTTCACTCATTATTCATTCCTGGGTTTCGATCCCCGCAATAAGCGGGACCAGTACGCCGATTACTTCGAAAACAACCAGGCCATTGCGCGCATTAACCGCGCTTATTGCATCGAAAACCCAGGCCAATATCAAGGATACGGGGAAAACCTTTGGGGCTTGACGGCGAGCCATGACCATACCGGCTATACGCCGCACGAAGCAAGCCCGCGCGAGGATAATGGGACGATTACTCCCACAGCAGCCCTTGCTTCATTTCCCTATACTCCGGAGGCCTCTTTGGCGGTATTGAAGCATTTATATTATGATCTGGGGGACAAGATGTGGGGGATTTATGGCTTTAGAGACGCTTACAATCCGTCTGCCAATTACGTTTCAAATATTTATATGGGGTTGAACCAGGCCCCAATTACGGTCATGATCGAGAATTACCGCAGCGGATTTTTGTGGGACTTGTTCATGGCCAACCCAGAAATCAGCCCTACGCTGGAACGAATAGGGTTTATTAATCGTTTATAATCGCTCTCTAAGCTTATTTTCCTGGGATTTGACTAAAAGAAAGAAATCTTCCGATTATTTGGGTAAGTAGCATGAGCGATATCAACGTGCGGGAAGCACGTCCGGCTGATTATTCCACTATAGCGGCGATCATTGCCGAAAAAAACCTGAGACCCGAAAGCCATTGCATCCAAAGTAGCTCCACGAATGACACTTCTGCGATTGAGGAGGAAATCGTGGAGCTATATGCGAAAGAGGAACTGCTCTTTATCATAGGGGAGATAGATGGCCAAATGGCCGGGTTGATGGGCTGCGAATTTGATGAGAGCGTAGGCAGAGGCTGGACGCGCGGGCCATTCTTGACCCAGGATTCGTGGAATCGCCTGCCCGGGCTTATGTTGGAGGCGCTGTTGGCTGCTCTACCACCCGGCATCCGCCGGTTAGACAGCTTTCTGAACGAGAAGAATGTGCAAGGCCAACGCTTTTACCTTCAGCATGGGTTTCGGAAAGCAGGCCTGGCACATGTTTACCAGGCAGAGGCGGTCGGTCAGGCCGGCATGCGCCAGGGGGTATGCCGGGAGATGCAGCCAGGCCTGGAGCCGGCTTTCATCGCCTTGCACGACTCGGTCTTCCCAGTCACCTTCATCGATGGGAGAGGCATCCTTGGGCAGCTGGATGAGGATCACAAGCTGTATTTATCAGCGAATGATTCCCACGTGGATGGGTATATTTTTATTACCGTGGATAAGTTTGCCGGAGAGGGCTATATCGAGTTCCTTGCAGTCCAGCCAGAACTACGCAATAGAGGCATTGGAAAGGCCTTACTGCTATGCGCATTAGATTGGTGTTTTAGGACGCGCGGGCTTTCCCGGGTTAGGTTGACCGTGCACGATGAGCTTGTCAATGCACAGGCTGTATACACTTCCGTGGGCTTTGAACATCTTTACACAGGAGTGAATAACCGCCGGGAATGGTAATGTCTATGAACGGATCCCGTTTGCCTATACCCTGTGTTCCCCCTCTACGATCACCACGTCTCCACCCAAGGCTTTCGTGGATTGAGCGGGTATATCCCAAGAGCTACCGCCTAAAGAGCCCTCAGATACACGGTAGGCGGTGATCCTTCCTGTTTCATCCACCAGGATTTCATCCAACCTACCCAGGCGATTCCCTTCTGTATTCACAATGGAGAGACCTTTTAATTTATCAGAGGCAGACAACCATCTTTCTCGGTTGGGTACATCAGCCTCGCTCCTGAAGACATCCCGGCTGTCAACCAGAACGGCATCCCGGCCCCATTTTTTCACATCCTTCGCTGGAACAAGTTTCGTCTCACGGTCGAACATCCCGCCCTGCTTGACCACCAGAGCTGCTATCCGCAGTGAATCCGGATCGATTAATACTTCGTCGATAGAGCCGATCTTCGCACCATCATTGACGCTCAAGATAGTCTTACCTCGCAAATCGCTGACTGAGGTGGGCCCAAGCTCTGGGTGCACCTCCATATCGAGGTCTGAACGGTCTGCTTCCTGCCTGCGATCATAATTATCACCCATATTTTCCTCCTAACTTATTTTGATTTTGTCTTCAGGTACCAGTCTATTCTGTGGAAACGGATAAGGCAATAAGGGATATCCCTTTTTAAGGTTTAGGGATTTCCCTTAAGGGTACAAAAGCTGTATATTATTTCACGGAAAGCGTTATAATCTCATAAACATAACATTTCCCAATCCCAACATGGAGTTATTAAAAATGTCCCCGCAAATCTTGCATGAGGAATTTAACAGCCTGCCGCTCGATGAGCGCTTGAGCTGGCGTTGCCCTCCGGCGCGTTGGTCGGTCGAGAATTCGTCGCTGACCATCCACCCCGAGGGTGGAACCGATTACTGGAGCAGGACTCATTATGGCTTCAGCGCAGATAAGGGGCCATTCTTGAACCTGGAGTTAGAGGGGGATTTCATTTTGTCCACCCGTGTCCGCTTTTATCCAGTGAACCAATACGACCAGGCAGGCTTGATGGTACGTTTATCGGCCGAGCATTGGATCAAAACCTGTGTCGAGTACGAGCCTGACGGCCCGAGCTGGCTGGGGGTCGTGGTTACGAACTTCAGTTACTCAGATTGGTCTACCCAATCTTTTTCGGGACAAATCAACCAGGTCGATCTGCGCATTGTAAATAAGGGCTCCGATTTCCTGGTGCAGTGCAGGGATGACAAGATTGAGGGGGAATGGCTCCAGCTGAGGATAGCTCATCTATTCAACCCGCAGCAGAAACCACTCCGCGCCGGCGTGTTTGCCTGCAGCCCCAAAGGGGAGGGCTTCAAGGCGGAATTCCAGTACTTAACCGTAGAGCAAGCCTGATCCAAATTCTGTATTGACAAATATATTTATATTTGCTATAGTATTTTTGTAATCCCTTACATGAAAGCACTTACATAGATATTCGGGGTTTAACGACAAAAAGTCTTATGAACGTGCCACGCGATGGAAACCCAACCATTTACGATGTTGCCAGGCTTTCTGGTCTGAGCATTGCAACCGTTTCGAGGGTCTTGAATTCCCCAGAGCAGGTCACACCTGAGACTCGGGAAAAAGTCCTGAAAGTTATCGACGAACTGGGCTACGTCCCCCGGGCAGAGGCGCGCGCCAGGGCAATCCGAGGCACGCGCAGGATCGGGGTATTGACGCCTTTCTTCACCTCCCCTTCCTTCGTTGAACGCTTACGAGGGATTGCCTACGTTCTGGGCAAAACCAACTTTGAATTGATCGTCTATACAGTAGATTCGAGTTGTCGCCTGAGCGCCTACCTGACTTCTTTACCATTAACAGGAAGCTTAGACGGGTTGATCATCCTATCCCTACCCTTCTCAGAGACGGATGCCAGGCGGCTGATGGATCAAAAAGTGGTTACTGTGGTAATCGAATACGAACAAGAATACTTTAGCAGCGTGGATATCGATAACACAGCCGGTGGTGAGATGGCAGGAAAATACCTGCTGGAGAAAGGACACCATAATATAGGCTTCATCGGAGAAGTCTACCCGCCGGAGTACGCCATTCGCCCGGCTTTAGCACGCTTGAAAGGATTGCGAAAAGTACTGGCTGAGGCCGATATCCATATACCCGAAGACCATATTGAATCGACACCAATCGATCAAGAAAGCACCCGCCAGGCGGCTCTCAAGCTGCTGAGCCTGCCGGAGCGCCCTACAGCAATCTTTGCGGCGGCAGATTTCCAGGCCATGGCGCTTATGAAAGTGGCAACAGATCTGGGTCTGAAAGTTCCGGAGGATTTGGCCGTGCTGGGCTTCGATGGATTGGAAACTTCCGAGTTCATGGGTCTGACTACCATTAACCAGTCCCTGGTCGATTCCGGACGGATAGCCGCCGAGCTCCTGTTGACCCATTTATCAGATGCGAGCCGTTCTGTTAGGCATGTCAAGCTTCCCCTGACGCTGGTAGAGAGGGAGACCGTATAACCTATCCTAGAAAACTTTGAGTTCACATTGCAGCAAATCGCACGGTAAAAGCGTGCAGAAGAAGGGAGGTGAGAAGAACAAATCATAATGTAAATGTAGAGATCCGTACTTACCCATCACAATCTATCCTCACCTAGAAAAGGAGCAGAAGATGTTAAAGAGAACAAGTTGGGCCATCCTTACCTTACTGATAGCCCTCTCCATGGTCCTGTCGGCCTGTGCGACAGCCACCCCCGAACCGGCAGCGCCCGCGGCTGAGCAGCCTGCTGCGGAAGCGCCCGCGGCTGAAGAACCGGCCGCGGCGAAGGCGCCTATACCTGCAGGTCCTGAATTGGAAAACGCCTGGAACGGCATGTACAAAGGCACCGTTGT
>CAZAQS010000013.1:0-1047 GCA_964486825.1 uncultured Anaerolineaceae bacterium
TATTACGAAGGCTATTCCATGGCCGAAGTGACTTTGCCGGTACGAGTCATGCAACGACTGGGCATAGGAATATTGATCGTTACCAATGCAGCCGGTGCTGTAAGGCCAGATTTCGAGCCTGGAGACCTGATGCTAATCACCGATCATTTAAACCTGATCGGGATGGCAGGTCATTCTCCTTTACGTGGTCCAAACCTGGACGAATTCGGACCACGATTTCCAGACATGAGCCAGGCTTACGACCGGGAACTAGGCGAACTAGCGCGCCAGGCAGCTAAAGAGAATGGGATTACTCTCCATGAGGGTGTATACGCGGGATTATCCGGCCCATCATTTGAGACTCCCGCAGACCTGCGCTTTTTAGGATCAACGGGAGTGGATGCCGTTGGTATGTCCACTGTACCGGAGGTGATAACTGCCATTCATGGTAGCCAAAGGGTGCTTGGGATATCTGGCATTAGCAATAAAGCAAACCTGGATGGAAACACGATCACTACCCATGAAGAGGTACTAGAAGCCGGTCAGAGGATTGTCCCTAAGCTTATGACGATTATTAAAGGTGTCCTACAGAGCATCTAACTTTACTGGTGATGTTGGTATTCCCTCTACTGCCAACAGGGAGAAGGGTTAATTACATTTGAAATAGCATATGGAAGAAGCTCTCCGATTCTTTAAGACCTATGAAACCCTTATTTATCTTGGGTTAGGGGGGCTCGCAATATGGGAAATTCGGAAATTCATACTGGCTTGGGAGGAAGTCCGAAACGCAGCTTTTGGTTTAGAACGGGAAAGCGCGCAAGGGCGTCTGAATAGGACAGCCATAATGCTGGTTGTGCTGATGTTGATGGCAACCGCGGAATTTACCTTGGTTTCGTTTGTCGTTCCTGCAGTCCCGGGAGCGACTCCTTTGCACACTCCTACCATTGATTTGTTGGCGACCCCAACAACCACGATTGTAGCTTCGATTTCAGGGACTGAAGAACAGGCAATCGATGCTACTCCGCTGCCAGTATCGGCCGAAATCGAGTTCGAAAGTGGTTGTGTTCC
>CAZAQS010000013.1:1057-3552 GCA_964486825.1 uncultured Anaerolineaceae bacterium
ATCGTTGAACCAGCCCATGGCGAGAGTGTTAGCGGTCAAATTACCCTGGTAGGCACGGTTGACATTCCGAATTTTGGATTTTACAAGTATGAGGTTACCCGGCCTGGAGAATCGATTTGGCTTCCCATTCAAGCTGGCCGGGAGATCAAGCATGATGAGCCTTTAGGAGATTGGGATACTGCTGTTCTCCCACAAGGCGCCTATCTGCTGCGCCTGGTAGTAAGTGATAACCAGGGAAATGATGCTGGAACTTGCGTTATCCAGGTGAATGTCACCTCAACTGGGGATGGAAATTGATACATATTTTATTAATGGAGACCGAATGCCAGAAATACAGATCAGACCTGCAATCGCGACAGACATACCGGGCCTTATAGCTCTCGACCATCATTACACAAGCGAATACGCATGGCAGATGGACCTCGTAGTGGAAGAGGGTCAAATCGCTGTGAACTTTCGCCAGATCCATTTGCCCAGGTCGGTCAAGGTTGAGTATCCCCGCTCTCCTCAAACTTTATTGGTAGACTGGAATAAGCGGTCCGGGTTGCTGGTAGCAACTCATGAGAACGAACCGGTCGGCTATGTAAGCCTGATGCAAGATATCGCTCCGGCTACCACCTGGGTTACAGATATGGTTGTGATCAGGCGGTTACGCCGGCAAGGTATCGGTACTAGCCTGATTCTTGCCAGCCAGGATTGGGCACGACAACACGGCACCTACCGGATGGTACTGGAGATGCAGCCAAAGAACTATCCCGCCTACTGCATGTCTCAAAAGCTAGGATTCAATTTTTGCGGGTATAACGACCAATATTATGCAAACCATGATATCACCTTGTTTTTTGCAAAGTCCTTGGCCTGAGGAAAGCGGATTATTAGAGAGCTTTTTATTGGCTCAATTGGTTTTCCGTCATCGATCTGTATCCTTTTAATTACCGGTATGATTGAACTCGTCCTGAATAGTTTCATAGTCCTGAACCAGCTCCTCACAGCCGGGATTGCTATAACCGCGTTCTCCCTGCTGATTTACGCGTTCACCTTTAACCTCCGTGACCGGGTGGCGCGTTCATTCGCGATTATCTTGATTTGTGTCGTGGTTGTCTTCGTGGGAGATACCATCGCTACGGTTGCCACTACGCCTGAGGAAATGACCTACTGGCTCAAGCTCCAATGGGTGGGGATTGTTTTTCTTCCCTCGGCATATTTACAATTTTCAGACGCTCTTCTAGCAACGACCGGGCGACCATCGCGTGGCCGGCGCAGATTATTAGTCCGTCTCACATACCTGGTATCCCTGGGTTTCCTGGTCACACTGGCCTATTCCATCCTTGTTGGCCCTTTGGTCCAGAATGTGGAACCCGCTCCTCACCTGGAACGTACCTGGCTGACGTGGGTTTTCACTGGCTACTATCTGGCGATTATGATCCTGTCATGGATCAACTTCTACCGTTCTCACAAGCGCACAGTTACCAGCTCCAGCCGTCGCAGGATGCAATATTTATTAGCTGGCTCTCTGGCTCCTGCTCTGGGTTCCTATCCGTACCTGTTATTCGGCTCTTCCCTGGCCACTGAGCATCCCATAATCTTTTGGACCTTGGCCAGCATCAGCAATGTAATGGTGTATTTCCTGCTCGTACTGATGGCGTATTCGGTAGCTTTTTTTGGCGTTCCCTGGCCAGACCGGGTTGTCAAAAGACGGCTATTCAAATGGCTGATGCGCGGGCCGATAGTCGCCGTATTGGTATTAGCGCTAACCGTCATGGTACGCCAAACAGGGGAGTTCCTGGGTTTGAAATACTCCGCAGCCGTTCCTATCGTGATGGTAGCCGGTATCCTGATCTTCCAACATCTGATTACATTGATCGCCCCGCTTTGGGAGCGCTGGCTTTTCCATGGTGGAGACCAGGAAAACATGTATTTGCTGCAAACCTTGGAAGAGCGTCTCTTGACTTCGGGCGACTTGCGCCAGTTTTTAGAATCCCTGATGGCAGCGGTATGCGACCGTCTACAGGTCTCGCGTGCTTTTGCAGTTGTGCTTAAGCAGGATGGGTTGGAAATGATCGTCACGGCGGGCAGTGAAGAGTTCAAAGAAGATGAATTTTCAGATGATATCCTTCAAGTTGTAGCACAAAACGGTATTGATCAAGGTCTCTTTGCGTGGGGCAATTTTTGGTTGGTCCCCTTATTTAACGAGCACACAGATACCAGTCAACTGATGGGATTACTCGGTATCCTGCGTGGAGAAGAACAGTACCTGGATGAGGAACACCGAGAAGCCCTTTCACTCCTGGCGCAGCGTGCTTCTCTGGCACTGGAAGACAGGTATAAGCAGCAGCAATTGTTCTCTTCACTTCAAACCCTTACTCCACAAATGGATCTGGTTCAGCAGCTCCGGGCAGCCGCTCGGTATGATGGAAGTCCAATGCTGGCGTACCCGCCAACAGGTCTAGAAAATAAGACCGTCTCTAGGTGGGTCAAGGATGCCCTCGGACATT
>CAZAQS010000013.1:3562-40632 GCA_964486825.1 uncultured Anaerolineaceae bacterium
GAAACTCCATGTCGTCCAGCAGGCCCTCGAAGACCACGAACGAAATCCAGCCAATGCTTTGAGGGATATCCTGACAAAAGCGATAGACAAGACACGTCCGGAGGGAGAAAGACGTTTCACAGGTGAATGGCTCTTGTATAATATTCTAGAGATGAAGTTCATGGAAGGTAAGAAAGTCCGCGAAATTGCTATGCGACTGGCAATGTCGGAAGCAGATCTGTATCGAAAGCAGCGCGTGGCTATCGAGGCTGTTGCAGCTGCCATTCTTGAAATGGAAAAGACGGCCAGAGAGGAGGAGGATGAGAATTACAGTGTAGAGATAAAGTACCAATCAGAAATCAAATCCTAGTCATCATAGCAGAGGTGGTCTTAAAGGTGAACAAACACAATAATCCACACTACGACGAAGGACCAATGCCGATAGACGAATCATGGTGGACGGCGGTATTGGCAGAAGAGGAAGAACAAGGCGGTAGCTATACCCCGAGGTCAGTATCCTCACCACCGGAAGGTAAATCAGCAGCAACACATTCCCAATCTCGGCCTGCCCCCGTAGATTGGGAAAGAGCGCAGAAGATCTACGAAAGCGACGAAACCGTAAACTTGCAAGTTTTTGGTTATAACCGGGGTGGTTTGCTGGTGGAAGGGGATGGGCTACAAGGTTTTGTGCCTCTCTCGCATTTAATTGGCCTGGCAGGGGAAAAACCTGACCCGGAACAAGGCGATATCCGGATCGGTCATTTGCTTTCCTCTTACGTAAGCCGCATTCTCAGGCTAAAAGTCATCGAATGTGAACCGGAGCGGGGGAGGGTTGTGCTCTCAGAGCGCGCCGCTCTGGCAGAGCCGGGAAGACGGAACGAGCTGCTGGACGATTTGAAAAATGGTGACCAGGTACGTGGAATTGTCACCAATATTACAGACTTCGGCGTCTTTGTTGACCTTGGTGGGGTAGAAGGCTTGATTCATGTCTCCGAGCTCTCCTGGGGAAGGGTTCGCCATCCCTCGGATGCCGCCAGCCTGGGACAGGAGGTGGAAGCCTTTGTAATCCAGGTCGATAAGGAGCGCTCCAGGGTAGCCCTAAGCTTGAAACGCTTGCGACCTAACCCCTGGGATACGGCAGAAGACCGTTATCAGACCGGTATGGTGATCGAAGCAGTCATTACCAGCGTCGTTCCATTTGGAGCATTTGCGCGGCTTGAAGAAGGGTTAGATGGTCTGATCCATATCTCGGAAATGAGTTCAAGAGGTGAAAAGATCAACCCTCGCGATATATTGACCGAAGGACAACTTCTCAATGTGCGCGTCCTCCAAGTCGACGCCTCCAAACAGCGACTGGGCTTGAGCCTGGATATCGATTAACGCGATTGAGATTTAATTTCTGGTATCACCTGACCATTTCCAGGTCAATCAGGCCCAGGATTAATTAAATAGGCTCAAGGGATATTTCCGTGGCGAAATGCAATAGCATTGCTAAACCACGCGAAATACCGGAGCTCCGTTGCTATTTCCAAGTGGAGTACCCTGTGAAACCCTGGTGGGCGATTCCATTCGGAGTTCTATGTGGTTTCCTCGCCGCTGGATTGTTGCTCCTGGCTAGCCGGCCGCCCCGTGGAGAACCAATCCAGCTCCTTGCACCTCCAACACCGGCGCCTCTGAAGGTTTACCTGGTTGGCGCGGTGGCAGACCCTGGTCTACATGCCATCCCGCCTGGCAGCCGGGTCAAAGATGCGATAGACGCAGCCGGTGGCCTGCTACCGGAAGCAAATCTTATCGCCATTAACCAGGCAGCATTCGTAGAGGATGGTGACAGAATTTATATCCCGGTTTATTCTCAGACTCAAGACGATGTACAAGTAGGCGGAATGCCTTCCAATACCGGAAATCTTCTTATCAATATAAATACGGCCTCCCAGGCCGAACTGGAAAAACTACCCGGGATCGGTCCAGTTACCGCTGAGAAGATCATCTTCTACCGAAATGAAAATGGATACTTTGCTACTATCGAAAATATTCTGCAGGTACCAGGTATCGGTCCGGTCACTTTTGAAGGCCTGAAGACACTTATCTGTGTTGAGGAATAGCTGGGCTGCTACTTCTGTCTAATAATCGGGCCGAGGACCGGTAGATTAGCGTATACATCACCAGGGTAAATACGGCCGAGAATAATGAAACCCCCAGGCTCAGTGGGACCAGGATGAGTGTAGCAGCCAATAAGAGCATCCAGCCGGTTTCCAATATTAACGCGACCACTGCTAACAAGAGCAGTGGCGCCAGAAGGATCACCGGGAGAACAGATAGAGCCAGGGTAGCTGCCATTACGAACAGGAATCCCCACCAACCCGTCCTGAATACCTGCCAGGCTCTTCGAAAGCTCCTTGCAGGAGTAACCTCCTCGAGCGCCACTGACATCAGCACAAGCAAAACCACCAATCCCAGCAGGGTATTGACTGGTAAAACACCGATTTGAGTAGCACCACGAAGGAAAATACCAGCAGAGGAACCTCGAAACCACAAATCTGGCAGTACAGGCAATATCCCGAGAAAAGCCAAAATAAAACCAAACAATGCGCTCAGCTTGAGAATATGAATAAAGCGCCCTTGACCCAGGCCAAGAGCGCTTTTGATCGAGATAGGAGAACCATCTGCAGCCATGATAGAAGCTCGCATAGCGGCTGCCTGGAATACCCACGAGCTTGCTGCAGATAACATGACTAGAACCAAGACTCCCGCCAGGATCGATAACCAGGCCAGAGGGGATAAGCGATCCAAACCAGGTAAGATCGCGGCTTTAATTCCTGGTAAATCCTGCGAGAGGAGCGCAGCCGCGCCCGATATCCCCCCCGTCAGTACCAGAGTGGGGATAAAGGCCAAGAACACAGCCAGCATAAGTAACCATAGTTTCCAACAGTGAGTTGTAATCCGCCAGCTCTCTTGAAAGATGTCCCCAATACTCATCCCTTCTTTATCCTTCCTTGGGGTCGGTTGATCTCAACCTCTGCCTGGCCAACTCGATATACTCGGGATTAATATCGTATCCTATATACTTTCGTCCGGCTTCAGCAGCTGCTAGACAGGTAGTCCCGCTCCCAACAAAGGGATCCAGGACGACGTCGTCTTTGAAGGTATAAAGCTGTATCAAGCGCTGTGGAAGCTCGTAAGGGAATGGTGCGGGATGTCCGACCTTTCTGGCCGATACCGCAGGAAACGTCCAGACACTCTTTGTCCATTCTAAAAACTCGTCTTTCGTGATTGTGTTTTCCCTCCCTTTACCCCGGCGGCTGAAAGTCCCTTTTGAAAAAACGAGGATATATTCGTGTACATCCCGCAGGACCGGGTTAGCAGCTGATTGCCAGCTACCCCAGGCCGTGGAAGCGCTGGCGCTTGAAGCTTTATTCCAGATGATTTCGCCTCTCATCAAAAAACCAGCCGCCAGGCATTGTTCAATAATAAAGCTATGCATGGGTATATATGGCTTGCGTCCTAAGTTAGCAATATTGATACACGCCCGTCCGCCAGGAGCGAGCACACGGTGCACCTCTTTCCATACCCTGCTTAAGAATACGAGATATTCCTCCAGGTTTAGGTCTTCATCGTATTCTTTAGAAGCATTGTACGGGGGAGAAGTCACAGCCAGGTGCACGCTGTTCTCGGGCAGCTCGTCCATTCGCTCACTGGATTTGCAAAACAGGGAGTCTACCAACTCAGGAGGTAGAGGGTTTTCAGCAAGGCTCGCACTCTCCCCTCCGCTATATCCTTCATACAGCCGGCTGGCGTAGAACTTAGTGGAGTCATGGTTGATGCGACCTCTCGTACCAAAGGCGCTTGTCTCCGTTGGCGAGCGCTTGGCAGCCTTTTTACCCATCTCTTGTCATTTCAATATTGCTTCTATAACTTCGGCAAAACGATCGACTGCTGGCCCTGGTACTTGCCTTTTTTATCAGCATAAGAGATTTCGCATTCCTCGTCTGCCTCAAAGAATAGAACCTGTGCAATTCCTTCATTTGCATAGATTTTCGCGGGTAAGGGGGTGGTGTTCGATATCTCCAGGGTTACATAGCCCTCCCACTCTGGTTCGAACGGGGTGACATTTACGATAATTCCACAACGAGCATAAGTGCTTTTCCCGAGACAGACCGTAAGCACTTTCCTCGGGATTCGGAAATACTCTACAGTTCTCGCCAGGGCAAAAGAATTCGGAGGGATGATACAAATATCGCCCTTGTAATCTACCATCGAGCGCGGGTCGAAATGCTTAGGATCAACAACTGCCGAGTAGACGTTCGTAAAAATCTTGAATTCATCATAAACCCGGATATCGTAACCGTAGGATGAGACGCCATATGAAATTACCCCATCTCGCACCTGGTTATCTGCATAAGGCTCGATCATTCCACACTCGTTTGCCATCTTACGGATCCAATGATCTGGCTTTAAACCCATTACAACCTCCTGGATAATAGAAAATTTGTTTACTCGTGGAACGCCTGTTTCTCAGTCGAAGACTGGTATTCCAGCTATTTACAACTACCAACCGCTAGCAGTAAAAATATCCTGCAAGAATCCTTCCCTCTCTTCGTCTGTCATCGGTCTTGGGCGGGCCCAATCGACAAACTTGATCGGGATCAATTCTGTGGAGATAAAGTGCCCATCATAGATCACGTGCCGGTCAATAAATGCATCATCACAGGCGCGGTCAGGGCAAAAACCGAACTGGTCGAAAAATAAGTTGCCCAAACCAAAATGCAAAAACGAATCCCCTAAAAACTCCATCCCATGCGGTTGGTGAGCCTGGCTGCCACTGACAATGATTGCGCCTGCTTCAGCCATGCCGCGAAAATCAGCCTGCATATTGGGTTGGGGCCAGTAGGTATAGTATTCAAAATGTTGGAAGGTAGCCACAGGTAAATAGCCATCACTACGCAACCGGGAGATCTCTGCATGCATGGTATCAAAATCACACCAGACAGCACCGGGGTTATCCACCCTGGCAGTTGCATATCCCCTGCCCTTGCCATTACACCCTATGAATGCCAAACGGTTGCCATTATGCTCCATGATGACTGCACGACTGCCTTCCTCCCAATCTACGCCACCGCCATAATAAGGCAAACCGTACTCCTTATACAGGTCCAGGGTGTAATACATGGCATCTGGACCCCAATCTGCAAAGTGATCTCCGGTTAACTCGACGATATCTGTGCCAATGTCAGTCAGGAGTTCAATATACTTGGGATCACTGCAAAAAACCAGGCCTTCTTGAAAGCAGTTCGGGAAGGGACAACCTTGAGCAAACGGAATTTCATTACTGATATGGGTAATATCAGCTTCTCTCAGAATATCACCCACATCCTGGCCCGGGTAAGTCACTCCCCGCTGTTCCATGTAATAAGCCGTACAACGGACCATGGCCGTCACTCCGGTCATCGCCAAAGTTGTCATCTTGCCTGCCTCCCGGTTGGTCACCGGGATATCCATGGCGAGATGCTCGGCAAGGCTAGAGGCCGGACCGCTCACCTGCTCGAGGGAGAAAGATACCAGCAATGGGTATGCCGAAGAATCGAATTCCTTTCGTACGGGGGAAATACCATCCACTTCAAGGACCTTCCACCTCGGTTCGAGGGATTCGAAAGGAACAATTCCCCAAGCCGGCTGATGTTCCCAGGCATAGGTTGTCAGATCGCCTGCTTCATGTAGTTCCACTGCTCCTGGAGCGCTTGGACCCCAAATCGCCTCAAAGACCGCGTAGGTTTGGGGATCCATCAATAAAGCTGTGTCCGGGAAAGTATTGGATTCCATTCCCTGCCACGTTCGGTGCAGCTCTTCAGAGCTTACTCCGTTTGGGATGGTAGGGAAAGGAGCAACCAGGGCATAAACCCAAACGCTCACCGGTCTTTGCTCACCAACTAGAATATGGAACGCAGCCCTATCTGGCTCGTCCACAATTCCATATCCAACAGGTAGAGTGATGGCGTCCTTGAGGGTTTCCGGAAGATATGGAGCGAGATAGATCCCGTTTATGACGTTCTCCAGAACTGGGGCAGTTTGTGTAGGAATCTCTATTTCATGTCCTGAAGGCGCCGTCGATATGGGAGTATCACTGGCAACTGTATTCGTGGGGATTATTGGTGGATGAGTCGGAGGAGAAGGTTGAAAAGGGGTCAGCGAGGGGGTAGGAATAGTTGATTCTCTGGCAAATTGCTCTGCTTGAGTCGTTATTGGAAGCAAATTACCAAAGCTACATGCGCTTACCAGGAGTCCAAACAGGATGAGGGTCGCAAGGATATGCCACCCGCGCCGGCTAAGATTCATACCAGAGCCAGGCCTCCACGGTCTTGTAGCTCAATCTCGATCCTTTCGATGAGTGTTGCTGCCCGGCCTTCTAGGGTGCGTAATTCTTCTAACAGGGTTTCCGTCTTTTCGTTGCTTTCCAGGGATTTTATGTTTACCCTCACGTTGAGGCCAGCCCCACGCAGGGCGGCGATCGCCAGGTATGAGCCTGCCCCAGCGTCGGTGATCGCATTAACATTTCCGGCGCCCACTACCTGGGAAGCTAACTCAAGCACTCGGACTGCATTACGCGCTACTTCTGCAGGCTCCCAGGTGGCCTGTAATGTTGCTTCCTGGATAGCCTTGGTGCGTATGGCCTGTTCCTGTGGGGTTTCCTTCGGAAGCCTAAAAGCCTCCATTACAGCTTCAAATGCAGCCGCATCTCGCTCGATCGATTTTGTCAGGATGGTACGCAGCTCCTCAGCCTCGGTCAGAATGGCCTGCATCTGGCTTTCCACAGGCGCATACTTCTTTTTACCGATCGTCAGGCGCGCGACCATCGATACGAGGGCTGCTGCAGCAGCGCCGCTATATGCAGCCGCTGAGCCGCCCCCTGGTGCAGCCGTCCCGGCTGCCAGGGCGTCGAGAAAATCTATATGCCCTTTTCCCGCACCTGAATCTCCTTCAACTGGCCGGTCAGACAGGGTTTTCGTCCATTGTTCTTCCCCTTCTGCCGCTATCAAGCGCTTTTCCAGGATCTGAGCGGGATCAAATTGGTCGAGCTGCAGATACCACTGCGCCGCGTCAACCAGGGCTTCTTGTGGGATCAAGCCTACCAATTCGGTATGGTGGATGGCAACACCATATCGCATTGCCTCACGCCGGATCGCCTCTACTACCCGTCCAACCGGCGTTGCCCGGAAATTGGTCAGGTTCATGGAGACCTGGGCGCGCCCTTCCACCAGCAACCCCAAACCTTTTACGTAGCGCAAGCCACCGCTAGAATGACGAATCGCTTTTGCGATAGATTTGGCAACCGATACATTATCAGTAGTCAGGTACACATTAAATGCGATAAGAGGTTGCCGGGCTCCGATCACGGTAGCGCCTGGTTTACCAAGCCTGGTTGGCCCATAATCCGGTTGGCGATTGGGCTCGTGGCTGATCTCATCTTTCAAGGCTTCATACTGTCCCCGGCGGATATTCTCCAAGTTTTGGCGCTCGGGCCGTGTAGCTGCTTCCTCATAGAGATAAACCGGGATTCCCAGTTCTTCCCCCACTCGTCTCCCCACTCGCTTAGCCATCTCCACGCAATCAGCCATACTTACACCCGAGATCGGCACAAAAGGCACTACATCCGTAGCTCCAATTCGTGGGTGTTCACCCCTATGCAAGTCCAGATCAATAAGCTCGGCTGCTTTAGCAATACAGCGGAAGGCAGCATCTTCCACTCCCTGTGGGTCGCCTGCAAAAGTGATCACTGTGCGGTTATGGTCCAGGTCTGAATGCCTATCTAGCACATTCACACCTGCCACAGACTCAATCGTTTCCTGAATCTGTTGGATGACATCCGGACGGCGAGCCTCAGAGAAGTTGGGGATGCACTCGACGATGTCTTTTGCCATATTTTCCCTCATCATGAAAAAGGATGTGGTAATTATACTCTCGCTTTCCAGGGCTCGGGTCTAGCGCCGGTAATCCTTTTTGGATACCGGATGAAATAGCAAAAGGGGATCGATGGGTAAGTCTCGAAGCACCTTTTGGTTGACTCACTTTTTTGTTAAGTGTAGAATGGAATTCAACATGTTCAATTCACGACCGAAAAATCCTCCCGGGTTGCTCCTGATCGCATTAATTGCTGTTCTTGGAACGCTCCTCGCCTGCGCGCGGGTAGCGGGTCCCGCCACTGCCCCTTGGAGCGTCTCGGGAGATGCTCCTGCTGAGTATAACAACGGTCCTCCTCTTGATCAATTGAAACCCCAAACTCGTAACCCTGAAGATCCTATCCTCACCCCTACTCCCGACCCAGCACGCGTGCTGCCTGCTTTGCGTACTGAACCGGAGCAGTACACTGTAAAATCCGGGGATACTTTGGGGACCATCGCTCAAGAATATAGCACCAGTCTCAATCTTCTCATAGAAGCCAATGAGCTGGTAAACCCAAACCTGCTATCGATAGGTCAGGTGCTCAATATCCCTGCGCCCACTCCGGGACCTACTGGGCCAGAGTTCAAGATCATCCCTGATTCGGAGCTGGTATACGGGCCAGCCAGTGTTGATTTCGATATCAGCGCTTTTATTCGTGACCGGGGTGGCTACCTGGCGTCTTATCGGGAAGAGGTTGATGGAGTGAGTCTAACCAGCGATTCGATCATCTATCGAATTTCTTACGAATACTCCGTTAATCCTCGCTTGTTGCTGGCATTGTTGGAATATCAAAGCGGATGGGTTACAAAACAAAACCCGGCAGAGGAAAGCTTAGATTACCCTATTGGCTTGGTCAATGAATGGCGAAAAGGCCTGTATCACCAACTTGCCTGGGCTGCAAACAACCTTAACCGTGGGTACTATACTTGGCGGGTGAATGGGGTCGGGGCATGGGTCACATTTGATGGACAGATCGTCCCCATAGCCCCAACCATTAACGCAGGAACAGCTGGCGTGCAGCACTTCTTCTCCCAGCTTTTTAACCGCAGCCAGTGGGAAAGAGCGGTTACAGAAAACGGTCTTTACGCGATCTACAGTGATTTCTTCGGTTACCCCTTTGACAGGGCGATCGAGCCGCTCCTACCGGCCCTGTTATCACAACCTAGCTTGCAGCTGCCATTTGAAGATGGCGTCGAGTGGGCCTATACCGGCGGCCCGCATGGTGGCTGGGGATCCGGGTCTGCCTGGGCTGCCTTGGACTTCGCGCCTTCTGGCGACGCTTTAGGATGCGTTTCGAGTGATGACTGGGTTGTTGCTGCTGCAGATGGCACAGTGGCCCGCTCAGGTGGAGGCGCTGTCGTTCAAGACCTTCACGGAGACGGCTTCGAGCAGACCGGGTGGACTTTGTTGTATTTCCATATCGAATCACGGGACCGGGTCCCTGAGGGCACGTTCTTACGGGCCGGTGACAGGATTGGACATCCCTCCTGTGAAGGGGGAGTATCGACCGGCACTCACTTACATTTGGCTCGTCGATACAACGGTGAGTGGATACCCGCAGACCAGAACATCCCCTTTGTCCTGGACGGGTGGGTGTCCCGCGGTGCAGGGTATGAATATGATGGGTATCTCCAGCGCGACGGACAAACAGTCGAGGCCTGGGCGGGTAGATCTACGATAAATGTCATCCAACGATAAGTGTCTTTCGTCTATTCGTGCAGCTTTTGTTAACTTCATCGAACGAAGGTGTTCTTACCATCCAGTCAGCCCAATCTACTCCCTCCCTTCTGGCAGACCTAAGAAACAATCCTTCCAAAGGCGCTTTGCACCCCTGATCAGCGGCCTGGCAATTGCAAGCCTTACCATCACCTGCTCAATGGGAGCGGGTAGCTCTTCTGACCCAATTTTTACCCCACCAGGAGGAGAAAGCAATCAATCAATCCTTGTTGAAGCTGAGGAGATGGCTAATGATGACCCTGCTTTATCTGGCTCAGGCGGCGTAGCTGCTCTGGCAGCAGAACCCCCGCCTTCCATCCCTGATCCAACCACTTCTGTCGAGGAGATGGAAATTTATATCGAACTGACCCCAACGCTAGAGGTATTGAATACGCCAACCCCAGAACGCCCACCATCCAGCTCGCCCCCGATTCTGTATTACACACAGGCCGGAGACAGCCTGCCTGTAGTAGCAGCCCGGTTTGACGTGCAGCCAGGAGAGATCACTTCTCCAGATCCCATTCCTGAAACCGCTTTCTTCCCACCCGACCAGCTTCTCATCATCCCGCATCGATTGGCTAACACAACCTCTGACCAACGTTTGTTGCCGGACAGTGAAGTTGTCTTCTCTCCTTCTGCGGTAGATTTTGACGTGCAAGCATTCGTTGTCGAAGCGGGGGGATACCTCTCTACTTATGATGATTTTTTAAAAAGCACGGGGATAACCAGCGGCGCAGATGTAATCCTCCGGGTTGCTAAGGATAATTCAATCAACCCGCGCTTGTTATTAGCCATTCTTGAACAACAAAGCGGGTGGGTTTACGGTCAACCCGCCAGCCAGATCCAGCGCGACTACCCCATGGGGTATGTTTCACTCTCCCATAAAGGTCTATTCTCCCAGCTTACCTGGGCTGTCCAACATCTCTCGAACGGCTATTATGGTTGGCGAGAAGGCATACTGATGGGAATATCCTTTTCGGATGGCGTTATAGCTCGCATGGCGCCCAGCCTCAACGCTGGTACTGCCGCTCTTCAATATTTTTATTCAAAATTGTACAGCACAGAGGAGTGGATCGCGGTCCTGGATGCGGACAACGGATTGCCAGCCTTACATGAGCGCATGTTCGGGAACCCATGGGTGCGTGCCCAAAATGTAGAGCCGCTCTATCCTCCTGGCTTGGTCCAACCACCCTTGATCCTGCCCTTCGAATATAACGTGATCTGGGGGTTCAGTGGTGGTCCACATGGGGCCTGGGATCAGGAGGGAGCCCGGGCGGCAATCGATTTCGCCCCTGGCAGCCTGGAATCTGGCTGTGTAAAGTCTGATGCATGGGTGGTGGCTGCTGCCCCCGGACTGGTAGTACGCTCCGGAAACGGTTTTCTGGTACAAGATCTGGATGGAGATGGCCACGAACAAACTGGCTGGGCAATTCTTTATCTGCACCTGGCCAGCCACCAACGCATCCCCGTTGGTACTTGGGTAGAGGCAGGCGATAAGCTTGGTCATCCCTCTTGCGAGGGCGGTTTCTCTACAGGCACGCATATCCATATCGCTCGCAAGTACAACGGTGAGTGGATACCCGCAGATGGACCTATTCCTTTCAACCTGGATAGCTGGATCGTAAAAGCTGGCGATAAACCTTACGAGGGATACCTGATCAAGGATGAGGTCACAGTCCCAGCCAGCGTCTTTGGGATCTATGGAAGCCGGATCATTCGTTATTCTGAAACCCCTTAGGCTAAGAAAATAAGCTGGTTTGGGTTTGCGATTGTCTCTAAATGGATCACTCGCCAGGTATCCCTTCGAAAACGGATACGCAAAATGATCAGTACCGGATACAATATAGCCTCAACCTTTACCGGTAGAGGTGCCGAATCCTGCCTTTTCATAAATTTGATTTGATGATGATATTTGTGCGTGCAAATGCAAAAGGCTTAACTGCTCTGGCAGCATTAATCTTGGTGAGTATGCTCCTCACTGCCTGCCGGTCTGATGTCGCTTCAGCTTCTCTTTCAATGCAGCCGACGGATGAGCCGGTTGGTGAGGTATCTGAAATTTCCAGTGAGCCTGTGCACACACCATTTCCGACTCGCCCAGATTATTCTCCCGGGGAGCTGGTAGATTATATTGCCAAATCCGGAGACACACTTCCCGCTCTGGCAAGCCGATTCAATACAAGCGTTGGGGAAATTATGGAAGCCAACCCTATAATCCCAGTTGGAGCTACAACCATGCCTCCGGGAATGCCAATGCTCATCCCCATCTACTTCGCTCCTTTCTGGGGTACACCTTTTGGTATACTTCCAGACAGCCATTTCATTAATGGACCAGCCCAGGTAGGTTTTAACACTTCTGATTTCGTCAATCAACAGCCTGGTTGGCTGCGAGATTTCAGCACTTATGTCTCGGGATCAAACCGGACAGGAGCACAGGTAGTTGACCTCATCGCAACCCATTACAGCATCAGCCCTCGCTTGCTGTTGGCGCTTTTGGAGTTCCATAGCGGCGCCCTATCTCGACCAACAGCATCTTTGGACGAGCAAATGTACCCCATGGGCTATCGTAGCCGGAAAGACAGCGGGTTCTACCAGCAGCTGGCTTGGACTGCCAACACCCTTAACAACGGTTATTACAATTGGAGACAAGGCAAGCTTACCCTATTGGAGTTTTTCAACGGCCGATTAGAAAGACCTGATCCCGAACATACGGCTGCCACCGCTGCTTTGCAGTACTACTTTTCAATCATCTACCCTCAGGAACACTATAATTTTGCGATCTCACCCGAAGGCTTATACCAGGTTTACACGTCTTTGTTTGGCGACCCCTGGTTAGCAGATGAAGCCCATATCCCAGGAAGCCTTACCCAGCCCGAATTTTTACTTCCCTTTGAGCCGCACCGAACCTGGGCTTTGACCGGTGGGCCACATACCGCCTGGGGTGAGGGAGAGCCGCTGGCAGCTTTGGATTTCGCACCTCCTTCTGTAGCTGGCGGCTGCATTGATACAGACCAGTTTGCAACCGCGGTCGCGGCTGGCGTTATCGCTCGTTCCGAAACCGGAATCGTTGTCCTGGATCTCGATGGGGATGGGGATGAACGCACCGGATGGGCGGTTTTTTACCTGCATGTAGGAACGGAAAATCGAGCTCCGGCCGGAAAGGTGGTTGCAGCCGGTGAGCCGATCGGACATCCATCTTGTGAAACCGGTCGATCCACCGGTACCCATATCCATATCGCAAGAAAATATAATGGGGAATGGATTCCATCCGAAGGACCACTGGCATTTAATTTTGAAGGCTGGATCGCTCAAAATGGCTCTAGGCCGTATTTAGGAACTCTTACACGCCATTCCCAAACCGTCTATGCCAGCCAGAGTGCAGCAACATCCAGCCATATCACATCAGATAAGCAACCATAAATCATAGAGCTGAAGAGATAATGGTCCCCCCCATTCCCAGATATATCTTTGCAGGCCAGCTTCGCCGAGACTACGTCATCCTCCCATCTGGAAAGGCTTTGCTCGATGTCCCTGGGGGCAATCTGATCTACTCGGCGGCTGGTTTATCTGTTTGGGAGCCCGTCCCCTCACCTGGCCTGGTCGCCAGGGTTGGCGAAGATTACCCCCAGGAGTGGATTGAATCCTTCGAAAGACATGGATTTGATACGAGAGGCATCCGTGTCCTACCAGAATCCATGGACTTGCGTTCCTTTTATGCGTACACAGACATTAGTATGCGAGTAAGTGACGATCCCGTGGCTCATTTTTCGCGTTTAGGGCTTCCCTTCCCAAAAGAATTGCTCGGTTACCGTCCAGCCAACGACAACCTGGACAGCCGCACCAGGCTGACCCCCACATCTCTCCGCCAGGCGGATATCATTCCGGATTACCTGGAAGCAAACGCTGCCCATATTTGTCCGGTGGATTACCTCACACATACCCTGCTTCCAGCTGTTTTACGGCAAGCCGGCTTCACGGCGGTTACACTTGATCCATCACCCGGATATATGAATCCGGTTTATTGGGATGATATTCCAGCGTTAATCACTGGGTTGATGGCCTTTATTCCTGCCGAGGAGGAGGTACGCGCTCTCTTCCATGGAAGAAGCTCGAACCTATGGGAGATGGCGGAGACCTTAGCGAGTTATGGATGCGAGTTTGTGGTTATCAAACGAGGTGAGGGAGGACAGCTTCTTTATGACGCCTCCACCCATTCACGCTGGGAGATCCCAGCTTATCCTGCCAGGGTCACCGATCCTACCGGAGCCGGAGATGCTTTCTGCGGCGGCTTCCTGGCTGGATACCGCAGAACCTACGATCCCCTACAAGCAGTATTGCATGGAAATATCTCTTCTTCGATCACCGTCGAGGGCTACGGCGTCTTCTATGCCTTGGACACCCTGCCTGGGTTGGCCCAGGCCAGGTTGGATGCTCTAAGCGAAACGGTGCGAAAGGTATAAGAATGGACGACGCCCTTGTCAGTCGTGTGCTCGACCTGGCCGTAAATATTCAGCAGATCCCAGCGCCAACTTTTAATGAATCTCGGAGATCAGCATTCATTTCTGAGCGTTTCCAATCAGAGGGGTTGTCCGATGTCTCTGTAGACAGTCTGGGAAATGTTTATGCCAGGCTGCCTGGGACCGGGAAAGCTCACCCATTAATCATCTCGGCTCATATGGATACCGTCTTCCCATCCTCCACGGATCTTCAAGTATCGGTCCAACCAGGGAAGATATCAGGGCCAGGTATTGGGGATAACTCCCTTGGAGTTGCGGGCTTGTTCGGATTGTTATGGGGACTTCGCAAAAAAGCAGGGAATGAAAATAAGCCTCGTTATCCTGGAGACTTATGGCTGGTTTCCAACGTGGGGGAAGAAGGCTTAGGAAACCTATGTGGTATGAAAGCCGTGGTAGATCGCTTTGGAGACCAGGTGCTCGGATATATCGTTCTCGAGGGCATGGCCTTGGGACAAATCTACCACCAGGCCTTAAATGTCAGGCGTTACAGGATAACGGTGAAGACTCCTGGCGGGCACTCGTGGGTAGATTATGGACGACCTTCCTCCGTGCATATCCTGGCAAACATCATAACACGCCTGGATGCGCTGTCCCTCCCCCAAAAACCACGCACGACTTTGAATATCGGGGTGGTAAGAGGCGGGACATCCGTAAATACCATCGCAGAAAATGCATCCTTAGAGCTCGACCTGCGCTCAGAAGGCCATCATGCCCTCGAAACCGTATCCTCGAAAGTGGAAAAGATTGTTCAAGAGGCAAATCGTGGGGAAATCCAGGTCCTGGTAGAGATGACGGGGCAGCGGCCTTTTGGGAAGATCTCCATCCGGCACCCATTGGTTCGCTTAGCAGTACGCTGCTCCCAGCAACAGGGATTGTCTCCCCATTTCAATTCTGGCTCAACCGATGCGAATATCCCTCTCAGTCGCGGCCTACCCGCGATTTGCCTGGGGCTTACGACAGGCAGCGGCGCTCATACGACCGGCGAATTTATCCGCACCGACTTTGTCCCTAAAGGCCTGGACCAGTTGGTTTGCCTGGTTGAGGCTGTATTTCAGGAAATGACCAAATCCTAGTCCAGGTGGTTCAGCCTCAGCGGGAGGCTTGTATGCGTGCGTCAACTGCCCACGCGCCTCGCCCATCAGCCAGCACTCTCAACGGGTTGATCTCGATCTCGGTCAAGCAAGGGAAATCGGCTGCCAGCCACGAAAGCCGGATAAGGATATCTAGGACTGCTTGCCGATCAGCGGGCGGGATATTCCGGTAACCGCGCAATTTTCGTCCAGCCCAGGTATTTTCCAGCATCTGGTTAGCTGCTCCTTCATCCAGCGGAGCTAATGCGAACTCAATATCTTTTAAACCTTCTACTTCTACGCCGCCCGATCCAAACATTGCCAACGCCTCAAATTGGGGGTCTTGAACCGCACCCACAATGACTTCTTGCCCACTGGTGATCATTTGCTGTACAGAGATACCAGTGATCTCTACTCCTGGCCGGGCTCTGCCTACGTTCCCCATGATCATTGAATAGCTTTTCAGGACAGATGCCTCATCCACCAATCCCAGCGCTACTCCTCCCACATCGGATTTATGGGGAATGTCTGCCGAAGCAACTTTAAGAGCGACAGGGTAACCGATCTGTTGGCATAATGTTACCGCTTCCTCGGGAGATCTGGCTAACGCTGTAACCGGTGTGGGTATGCCATATGCTCTCAAAATCCGGTTAGTTGCCTCACCCGGCAGGAGGCCAACCCCAGCCACGCTTAGGTATTCGTCCAATATGGATTGCACGCTCTCCCGGTCCAGGTCTGAAAATCCTACCGGAATCGGCCCAGACCCTTTCTGGACCTTTTCCTGCCGGTCGAGCGCTGCCATATATTCAGCGCGTTGGGCCAGGATCGCCAGGGCGGAAGCAGCCCGCTCTGGGAAACGGTACTCTGGCACCCGGGCAGCACGGAAATGCTCTACTGCTTCCTGTATCAACCGTTCCCCCATCAGAGCCACAACCACCGGTTTTTCGGCAGCATGGATCACCGGGATTAATGATTTTGCAACCGCCCCAGCCGTAAACATTGGCGGCGGAGGCAGGATCACAAGCACCCCTGCAACTCCGCTGTCAGCTAACAGGATTCGCAAGCACTCTGCATACTGCTCCGGGGAAGCCGAGGCAAGCATATCGACAGGGTTATGCAAGCTGGCTGCTGCAGGTAGGATTTCTTGAAGTGACTGGCAGGTGTGCTCTTCAAGAGGGGACAAATACAACCCCCTGTTCTCCAGGGCATCTGCCGCAGTGACGCCAGGCCCACCTGCGTTAGTCAGGACTGCCACACCTCTTCCCCGCGGTAAAGGACACCACGCCAGAGCCCGCGCCCAATCGAACATCTCCTCACTCGATTCTGCTCGAATAACACCTGCAGAACGAAAAGCGGCGTTAAACGCATTTTCATGTCCTGCCAGCGCGCCGGTATGGGAAGCGACTGCTTTTTGCCCACTGGCATAACGTCCCACTTTTAAGGCAATCACTGGTTTTCTGGCAGTAACTCTTCTTGCTTCCTCTACGAACCGCCGCCCGTTGCTAACACCTTCCAGGTAAAGCGTCAGGACACGAGTAAAAGTGTCGGCTGCCACTGGATCGAGGATATCGGTTTCGTTGACATCCACCTGGTTACCCAGGCTGACCAGCCGGGACAACCCAAACCCTTGCCCTCGGGCCCAATCGATTACGGCTGCACAGATCGCTCCAGAATGGGAGATAAAGGCCACATCCCCGGGAGTCGGGCCTGGAGGCGGAAGGAAAGTAGCGTCCAGGGGCAGATGCGTATCCAATAGCCCGATACAGTTTGGCCCGAGCAAGCGCATATCAAAAGCTTGCGCGGTCCGAAGACATTCTTCTTCTAACGCAGCTCCTTCTTCATCCGTTTCCCGGAAGCCTCCCGATGCAATTATGGCTGCTCGAATACCGCGCTCTCCGCTTTCCCGCAAAGACGAGGGGACGGCTGGCGCCGGGATCAGCAGGATCGCCAGATCGACCGGGTCAGGCACATCTCGCACTCTTTCATACATTGGTCTCCCCAGAAGGCTACCCCCCTTCGGGTTAATGAAATGCACCACTCCCTGGTAATTGCATTGAATCAAGTTGCGGGCTAAACCGTAGCCAAGCTTGATGGGGTTTTGGGAGGCGCCTACTACCGCCACTCCCTTCGGAGCAAAAAAAGGGGTCAAAGAATTATCTGTCATAGGAGGATCTCGATTTCTGCACGGCGGATAAAATCAACTTCCAGGCTGAAGGTCTCCGGGCATTCACACTTCCACGGGACCCGCAACCCGTTCACAGTTGCCTGGCGCGGTTCACCCGGAAGAGAAAGATAGATCCTCCCCTGGGCAATGCCGGGGCGTTGCAGGCTAAAAGCCAATCTTCCGGTTATATTACCTTTATCAGTGCCTATCGATCCGGATGTCCAACTCCATGAGGCTACCTCTAGCCCCTGTGAGATATGCAGGTCACTCCCAATATATTGGGGCGTTCCTGGGATATTCCGGTGCAAGGAAAGGAGGATTGAGCCATGGGAGGATATCTTCCCGAGTTCGATTTCGTTGTGTTCGGACTCAACGGAAGGGAATTGGTAAATTCCTCCATCCCAAAATGACCGGATATGGTATCTCTTTGTGGTGTCAATGTAAAAATCATTCAAGTTAACCATCATATCCGCAGGATACTCGCTCCAGTTGAACAAACCGATCACATGCCATTTCCCCAGCGGACCTTCCAGATCCAGCTGTACCCGTGAAGGTGTAGAGCGATCGAACCAATCCAGCAAGTGGGGAGTTTTTCCAACCAGGGGCAATAATACCTCAACGATTTTCAATCTTTCAGGTGGAATTCGAGATAGATCGTCGGAAAGAAACAACGACCCACCCGTTAAAGCAATTACTGTTGCCAGGGTTTGCACCTCTACAGTGGTAAGCTTGGTTTCGGGACTCAGAAGTATGCAATCCGGGTCATTGATCCACCAACGTTTGTGCATCGGGGCGCGGGTCAAGGTATTCTGGATTGCGTTTCTGGCGGAGGGCATATCTGGCTCATCTCGGAAATAATAATTAATCCCCTTATATGCCGGATGCCAGCGAGCATCAACATCGCTGCCTATGCGCATTGCATCGACGATTCCTAAGGCTGAACCTAGCGGGCATCCACATCCCAATAAGAATACCTGCTCCCCTACCGCTTCTCGTATTGCTTGCAATCCTCGCCTCAGTACCTGCGCCCGGGTCTTGGTCGGGTCTTGATACCGCCCCGGGAGCGCTGCTGCATAAAGAAAATCCAGTTTCAAATAGGGATAACCCCATTTTTGGGTAGCGGTTTGCACAACTTCACGAATATAGGCGAGAGCTTCTGGGTTAGTCAAATCCAAACTGGTTGTGAAGGTATCCCAGATGAACCCTGCGTTTACAAGCAACCCATATTTATTCCTTAACAACCAATCTGGGTGCTCGCGAGCAAGGCTTGACTTCCGATGCAGGATAAAGGGAGCCAGCCAGATGCCCGGAATGAAACCGGCAACACGGATCTCTTTCGAGAGCGACCCAACACCGTCCGGAAAACGGGAAGAAAAATCTAGCCAGTCCCCGATCTGTGTTTCAAAGCCATCATCAATCTGGATCACATCCAACGGCAGCCGGTCCTGTAAACGCTTTGCAGCTGACAGGTTATCCCGAACATTCTGAGCAGTTACCTTTTGGAAGTAATGGTACCAGGAGCACCAACCACTCGGGGGGATTCGATCCTTGATCTTGCCTGGTTGAAAGCTTGTTAAGGCCGGCAAATCGCCTTCGCCTGGCATTGCACCCTCATGATTTATTCCTATTCGATTTTGACGAGCGACAGCATCCAGGTAAGGTCCGAGTGAGTCTGGTGAATCCAGGTGCAAGAAATGTATGCAAAACCAGTCCGTTTCCATTACCTTACCCGGATCCAGGCGCGCGCCATCCCCATTGGCCCAAACCCTTAAAGCCGGTTCAAACGGATCCAACAAGGCTTCCATCGACCCAAACTGTTCGGTTTGTGAAAGGAATCCAAACAGTATCCCTTTTCGATAGAGTCGGTCTCCGAGGACACAGAACATATCGCTGCTAACAAGCCCAGGGCGCTTGTGATGAGGAGTGCCAGCATTAATCCGCATTGGAGACGTGAAGGGCCCCAATCTAGTACGCCTGAAGCGGTCAGAGAGCCCGTAAGCACCGCTGTAGTTCCATGACTGCCAACCGTTCGAAAAAAAGGCTGGCTCTCCAAGGTCCGATGAGAGGCTTACAGAACCATTGGGTAGATTGGATATATTCCTATAACCGGTATACTTCATTAAAGGTAATGAGGCATGAGCCAGGTAGACGAAGCCTGCATTAAAAAATTCAAGGCGATCCAGGTATAGCGCTTGATTTCCAACGTTCTCCAACCTCATTTTGGACAACATCAATGGCTCTTTTTCCACCAGGCCAAACGTAACCTGAACAGATAGACCGTTCTTATCCACATCCGAAACCAATTCTACCTGGCGCAAAGGACCATGAGGCGATGATACAACCTTCTGGTTAGCCACGGCTAAAGGTGTACCTGGTCTCAATGAGGATGCACTGCTAAAGCGAGTGTGGTAATAGACCCCCATATGGATATTCTTCAGTTCGGGATCAGTATGCTGTAATCCAGACAGATTCCAAAGGGCCAAATTTAGGTTGATCGAAAGCTGGTAGAAGGAATTTTTCAGGCTATGGATCATAGGTTATACTTTACTCGAAAGAACATGAAAGCGCAACTTTTCTACCGAGGATGCATCTAAATGGAAAGGGACAAGCAGTCCGAAACATTGTCACTCGAGGCTTTACAGGCCGGAGACCGGGCGGAATTTGCCCGCCTGGTAGATATGTATTATGGAATTATCTACCGCCTGGGATTGAGGATGCTAAACAATTCGCAAGACGCAGAGGATATCTTGCAGGAAACATTCCTTAAAGCATACCGGCATATCAAGGGCTTTGACGGGCGAGCCAAGATTTCTACGTGGCTTTATCGAATAGCTACCAATGAGGCCTTGATGTTCCTGCGCCGGCGACAGCCTCACCTGGTATCAATCGAGGATCCTTTCGAGAATAATGAGAGTGAAGTAGAACCCCTTCACATTGTAGATTGGTGTTGCATCCCTGAGGATGAGCTGATGTCATCAGAGGCGCGGGCGCATCTCGACGAGGCGGTTGAGAAACTCCCCTATAGCTTACGAATTGTATTCATCTTCAGGGAAATAGAAGGGCTTTCAACCAAAGAGACCGCGGACATACTTGAATTGAGCGAAACTGCGGTAAAAACTCGCTTGTCACGTGCCCGCCTGCGTTTGAGGGATGAACTTTCCACCTATTATGGGGAGAAATTGGAAGGTAGCCGAAATGAGAGATAAGAGTAATAAACCCTGTCGTCACTTGCTGGCCTCTCTGTCAGATTTTGTTGATGGAGAGTTAGAAGCGGAGCTGTGTGAAGAAATCGAGCGCCATATGGAAGGCTGCGAAAATTGCCAAATCGTGGTTGATACTCTCAGAAAAACGATCTACCTTTACAGGAGCACAGCTAAATCGAGGGATGTCCCCGCGGATGTACGGCATCGACTTTTTCACAGGCTTAATCTGGATGAATTTGCAGACAGGGAATAATTTCTTTGCACGATCATTATAGGGCCTTCACCTGCCCTTATATTTTGTAACCTTTTCAGGTTATAATCATCCAAAGGGTGGATGGTGAATCAGGTAGTTTTCGCAGAGGTGCAAGAAAAGCATGACCGGAAAACTGGTGGGTTCGTACCAGTGATTTCTCCCATTGAAACAGAATATGGAATCAACACACCTCTGCCTGAGCCTCGGGCCGGGAGCGAGTGTCCTGAGTGTCAAGAAGGAACCATCGATTATGACGGGATGCTCAACTTGACCTGTGACCATTGCGGCTACAGCCTGGTAGGCTGTTTTACCTGATAAGTGGTTTTGAAGCCTCGTGAAGGCTAAGAGGAGTAATGGGCTAAATGACAGATTTATTGAATGACGACATCAAGCAGCAAGTAAGCCAATTTTTCGAACAGATGCAAGAACCTGTTCAGGTGCTTTTCTTTGAAAAGAAGACCGACTGCGAATATTGTGCTGAAACAAGGCAAATAATTGAAGAAGTAACAGCTCTGTCCGATAAGATCGACCTTGTAGTATATGATCTAGAGGCTGATCAAGCCGTAGCAGGGCAATATAAAGTGGATAAGGCGCCTGGGATCGTGATTGCCGGGCTTGATGGAGAGCAGGTTCTGGATTATGGTATCCGGTTTGCAGGAATCCCATCCGGTCATGAATTCAGCTCACTTATCCACGACATGATCCTGGTATCCGGACGTGATTCAGGTTTAAGTTCGCAAACAAAAGAAATTTTGAAAGGGCTGGGCAATCCTGTCCACCTCCAAGTATTTGTAACCCCAACCTGACCATACTGCCCGCGAGCCGTGGTGCTCGCTCACCAACTGGCGTTAGAATCTCCGATGATTGAAGCCGAGATGGTAGAGGCAATGGAGTTTCCAGAGCTCTCAGACGAATTTGGCGTCAGTGGGGTCCCTCATACCGCTATCAATGGTAACGATGGAAGCGTAATCGGAGCCGTGCCCGAGGAACACCTGTTAGCAGAGATCCAGCGCGCCCTGGTGGGGAAGACGGATTCGTAATATCCCGGCTATTCGTCCGAGAAAGAGTATAGATTGGGAAACATCAGAAACAGCCCTAACCGTCGGAAGCAACATACCTCGATTCTCCCTGCAATAATGGTCGGGATTGGGTTGCTCATCTTTGGTCTGGCAGCTTTGTTTATTCTGACGAAGTCGGGCGCATCGAATGGCAGGGATATGGAAATTTCGGCCATACCTGTCCCTGTCGAATATCCAGCTCCCAAGTTAGAGTTATTCGATTTAAAGGGCGAGCAAGTATCCCTGGATAACCTGCGCGGAAATGTAATATTAGTAAACAACTGGGCAACCTGGTGCCCACCTTGTAAAGAAGAAATGCCCATCTTTGAGGAATATTACCAGGAATATAAGCATAAAGATTTCATGATCGTAGCCGTGGAAGCGGGACAACCACAAGCTGAAGTAGCAAGTTTCGTGAAAAGCTTCCAGCTTTCCTTCCCGATATGGTTAGACCCTCAAACAAAAGCCCTGGATGCCTTTCGCAACCCAAGGCTCCCCAACTCGTACCTCATCGACCGAGATGGGATGATCCGCCTGGCCTGGACAGGGGGGATAACCCGAAAAATATTGGACCAGTACATTACACCATTTTTGGAGGATTAATAGTGGATGCAAAGGTAACCTGGCAAGGACAAATGAGCTTTGTTGGAACTGCAGATACTGGCTTTACCCTTCCCCTGGGAGCTGACCCATCTGTAGGGGGCATTAACGATGGGTTCCGCCCAATGGAGTTAATGGCGATTAGCCTGGCGGGTTGTACAGCGATGGATGTGATCTCTATCCTGAAAAAGAAACGCCAGGACGTGAGCTCATTCGAAGTACGCGTTCACGTGGAGAGAGCAACTGAACACCCCAAAGTATTTACCCACATCAAGGTCGAATACCATGTGGGAGGGCGTGAAATCGATCCTGAAGCGGTTAGAAGGGCGATTGAATTATCTTCCACACAATACTGTTCGGCTCAGGCGATGCTGGCCAAAGCTGTCGAAATCGAGCACACATTTCATATTACAGAAAGTAAAACGCTTACCAGTCAGGCCCCATGAGTCTAAAGCGCTTCTGGTGGCTTCCATTCGGAAGAGCGCCAGAAATCAGCCCAAAGCAGCTCAAGCAGTGGCTTGATGAGGGTAAACCCATACAATTGGTAGATTCCAGGACGGAACTTGAATATCGCCAGGGAACGATTGGCTCAGCCCGGCACGCCCCGGTGACTACGCTGCCTGGCTCGATCGACCGTCTTGATTTAGATCCTCAGAAACCTGTTGTCGTGCTGTGTCTCAGTGGGCACCGCAGCCTGCCTGGAACGCGCCTGCTGAGGTCACGGGGGATAGAAGCCTATAGTATGAAAGGCGGTATCACCGCCTGGAGATTCAAAGGTTATCCAATCAACAAACCGAAAAGCCGTAGTGATTGAAGGATTGTAAGGATTAATCTTCTGCCACAGCCCCAAGGGGTTGGGTTTTAGTGTCACCATCTCCTGCCAGGTGGTGGTCGGGTAGGATGTCTTCCACATCTCGGATGGTGCGGACGAAATATCCACCCAGACCAACCAAGGCTGCTCCAAACCCGCTGAAGATGATAATAAGCGCCATCCCAGAGCCTGCGCCAGTGCCAACCAGCCATCCCAGAGGTCCTGCCAAAGCTCCCCCTGAGAGCATGGCGGGTTCCATCACAAAATCCGCCGCTGGACCAACAATCAGTGTAGCAAGCGGGTTCACAAACCAGGCGATCAGACGGCGGGTAGCAAAGACACGTCCTTGCACATCTGGAGCCACTTTGCTCTGCCATATCGCTTGGTTGGAACTGTTAATTATAGGCACAAAAAAAGCACTGAAAAAAGACCCGATAGCCCATACGGGCAGACTCCTTCCCAGCCCCAATACAACCGGCCCTAGGATGCTGGACAATGCCCAACCCGCCAGCACACCGTGGACGCGCCGTTTAGGGCCTCCCCAGACCCCCATCGCAAGGCCTCCAACAACACCCCCAATCGCTCCAACAGTCTGAACACTACCAAAAATAAGGGAGTTATTCATCGTGCGAGCCAGGACCATAGGTGGGAGGAGCGTATTGCCCATCGTGACAAAAAAATTTCCGAATAAAAACACTAACTGCAAGCCCAGCAGGCTTCTGCGGTCCAAAATGTACCGGAAACCATAGATAGACTCCTTCCAGATATTTCCTTTCCCTTGCGCCCCTTCTGCTGTCGCCTTCGGTTGAGGGATATAAACAATTATCAACGCTCCGATTGCGATTAATAGGGATACCAGATCGATGATGAGTATCCCAGAAAGCCCAATTACGCCTAACAAGGCGCCGGCGAGGAGAGGAGCAAAGATCCCAGAAGTATTGCCCGCCAGGTCGGTCAAAGCGTTTGCCCGGGCATAGTGTTGCTTCGGGACGATCAATGTCAAAGCCGCCGAATAGGCAGGCCATTGAAAGGTTTGGAAGGTGCCGGATATCAGGGCGGCGATATAAAGGTGCCAGACCTGCAAATTTCCAGACAGGTAAAGAATCAAGATGCCCAGCGTTGCCACTCCCGAGGCGATGTCGCTGAGCATCATCATTAATTTGCGGTTGGATCGATCCACCAAAGCCCCGGCGATAGGGCTAACGATCAGCAGGGGGGTGATATAGAAAAAACCAACCAGGGCAAGAGCTGTGGCCGAACCAGTCACCTCAAATGCCCAGATCGTCAGGGCAAAATTGGTCATACTGGTCGATAAAAGAGAAAATGCCTGGCCCACCCAAACAATTGTAAAGGTGGTCATTCCTTTGGGTTGTTTATCGTTTCTCATTTCACCAGTAATAAATATTGTCGGCGTTTTAAGTGGTGGAGGTGTTTATTACTCGATGAAAATCTCTACATGCTCGCCATCTTCTTCATCGATCACATCGATGATTTTTCCAGCAGCCCCGGCCTTGACCTGGCTGATCAAATTCTCAACATCGACACCTTCCAACTGGGGAGCATATTGTGCGCCGATCTTCAAACCGGCATCCATTAAACCCAAGGGAAGATTTACATTGACTTTAGCCCTCCCGGTTAACACATCTGTCACACGGATACGCAGCCAACTGCTGCGCCTGCCAGGAGCGCCTGTGCTCCTACGTTCTGGCCCCTTGCGACTTTCCTGGAGGGCGCTGATCAACTTCGCCCCTTCCTCGGCCGTGATTTTGCCCTCCTGAATCATTCTCAATATTTTCATGCGCTCTTCAGCTGTAGCCATCTATTTTCTCCTCGTCATTTTCATGCCTTCTACTCCTCAGCCTCCCCTTCTAGAGCTGCTAATAGTTGTTCCGCTTCATGGAGGGTGATCTTTTTTTCTTCCAACATTTGTAAGATGATCATGCGCTCTTCGTTGCTCACCGGTTCTCCTTCGGGCTCGGCAGCCCCGGAGGAAAAGCCAGTCCCAGGAGTCCGTCCTTCATAGCGCTGCTCTGCCCTACGAGCGGATCTTGATTTCTGCTCCGCCCTCCTCCGGGCTGCATCCAACTTTCGCTGGATCTTTTCTTGCGCACGCTGCATCTTTTCCTGTGCACGCGTGGTAGCACGGGCGCTTGCTTCTCGGGCTTTCCGAGAGATCCTCTCGGCTGCTTCTTCAGATAAACCCACAGTGCTCAATGTTGAAGACAAGTTTTCAATTTGGAACTCGATCTGGCGTTCCAGCATCTCCATTTGGGCTTCAATATGGCGAGAGATTTCCTCCCCCAGATTGTCTGGGATCTCCCCAGTCGTAAAGTCGAAGTTTACGCCAAAACCTTCATGCCCTGATTGCCCTGGTTGACCTGCCACAACTAAATTACCTCCTGCAGACAATTTCAGAGAGGCATCGCCATCTCCAAAAGTAACACTGAATGGTACTTCTCCGCGCTTAGAAATATTATGAGCGCCAAGATTTACATTGAATTTACTGGCCTTGAGGATGGTTACTTCCGCACTTGCATCTTCAGCCAGCCAGCAAGCCAGGTTTCCCCCGGCGATAAATTCATAAGAAGAACCTGGAAGTGGATCCAGAGATATGGATAGGTTGCCACTCGCTTCGGCCCTCCCATTGCCCTCTATCTCTTGAAGATTGAGGTTCCCGCTTATCTTCTCTTGAACGGTTAAGGCGCCCTGGACTTCCTCAATCGAGGCATTTCCATGTACGGCTTGCACTTCGAGATCACCGGATACCCGCCGGGCGTACAAATTTCCCTTGACCCCGTCCACATGGGTGGGACCAACACTTCGGAGCTGAAGATTTCCGTCCATCCGGAAAATTACCAGATCTCCTTCCAGGCTTTTGAAGCTGGCATTCCCATGTACAGCTTCCACTTTTATCTCTGATGCTCGCGGCACCTTTACTCTACAACTGCTTTTGCTATGAATATACACATGGTCATCCCGCTGCTCCACCAGCAAATCGTCCTGCCCATCACTTCTGGCAGTGATTTCCTGGCCTTCACCACCTTTGAGATTCAGATTGCCTTCGATTTCCAGAATGACGAGTGGATAATCATGGCTTGTTTCCAAATAGCTTTTCACAGCCTACTCCTCCTTTTCCTGCAGCATCCGCATAGCTTCTTCAGCTGTTATCCGTCCCTGATCCAGGTCTTCCAGGATGCTCTGCCGCTTCTCGTCAGAAAGACCGGTAGGTTCCTCGCCGCCCGGTTCAAAACCCATTGCCCGGATCACTTCATGGAGACGGTTGCGGATTGTTGGATAGGATAGTCCCAACTCGCCTTCAACACGGTTGATCCTGCCTTCACAACGCACGAAGGTCTCAACAAAGGCCATTTGCTCCGGGTTTAGCTGGCTAAAGGGTCCTCCAGAAGTCCGAAAGTGTCCTTCAATGGTCATATCGCATTCCCGGCAATAAATCCTTGTAACGGTTATCTCACCACCGCAAATCGGACAGGTATTTGGTAGTTGGTTCATCATCATCACCTTTCGTGGGTTATTTATCTCAGTTTTCAAGTGTATAATTTTTTCAATCACAATCAAAGGTCAGGTCCATCTGTGAAGGCGTAGAGTTGTCTCCATCTTTCAACCTCTGACCTAACCGGATTAAGCCATCTCCCAGCCTATCCATGGCAACACCGGCCTGCCCACGGGAGCTTTTCGAAGAGTAACTAGCCAGCTCCCTGTGCTCAAAGTCCCGAACTATTTCGGCCTGCTGGTCCTCATGCCTGGTTTTTACGAGCAAATCATTTACGTGGTACATACCCACCTCCATAAAATACAAATCAACTTTTCAACTTCTAAAATTATTATACATATTATTTCAATAAAGTCAAGTATTAAATTGATTTTATTAAGATTTAATATAATATATTAAGGATGGGTTTTTTCTAAAATTTTGAATTGAGAAAAATATTAGGTAGCGGGAGCTGGTGAACTAAAGAAGGCCAAAAACCTGTTATCTATCCCCCTAACGTGAGGAATACATCTTCAAGGGTTGGTTCTGATCTCTCGATCTCTACCCGGTCGATGCCCGCATTTCGTAATAATTCAAATAATGCTCTTTCCGAGACTTGCACATCAGTAATTGCACGTAGATGGTCTCCAGCCAGGCCTGCTCGTTCAACGATATCGGCCTGCTGGATAATTTTAAGTGCGGGTAATAAGGGCGACGCATAGATATCCCAGGTTACTCCGGATATGGTGTTTTCCTTCAAGCTGGTTGGTGATTCGCAAGCCAGGAGTCGTCCAGCTCGCATGATACCGACCCGTCCGCAGTACTCGGCCTCATCCATGTAGTGAGTCGTGACCAGCGCTGAAACCCCCTGTTCAACTAACATATAAATCAAATCCCAGAACGACCTACGAGCGTTCGGATCTACACCGCTCGTTGGCTCATCTAAAAAAAGCACCTTAGGCTCGTGGATCGTCGCTATTCCTAAAGCCAGCCGCTGTCGCCAACCAGCAGCTAGCTCATCTACTCTCTCAGCTCGTAGATCACTCAGGCCAACAAGCTGTAAAACCTCCTCCACCCTGTTGCGCTCCTTTACCCCATAAATGCCGGCGTAAAATACCAGATTTTCCCATACTGTCAACTCGTGGTACAGGGCAAACTTTTGGGACATATACCCCACCTGTGCCCGTAATTGATCTGCCTGCTTAACCACATCAAAACCTAATACCTTTGCACTACCGTCGCTGGGTCGCAAAAGGCCTAACAACATTCGGATTGTGGTCGTTTTTCCAGATCCATTAGGGCCTAAATACCCCATCACTTCGCCTGCATTTACAGAAAAGCTGACACCATCGACGGCTAGAAAATCTCCAAACCGGCGAGTCAGTTTCTCGGTGCGAATCACTTCTTGTGGGTCACTCATATTTCTCCATGAGCAATATAAATACATCTTCCAACTGAGGGCGGACAGCCCGGAAGCGATGTATCGATCCACCAGCAAGTTGGATATCGGTCGAGAGACGAGTGAGCACCTGTTCAGCTTCTCCCTCTCGCACCCTTAAATGCAGCTTGTCCCCAAACATTTGTGCATTTTCTACACCTGGATCATCCAAAGACACCTTACGCAGGAGTGGCAGGGGTGATCCTTGTAGCTCGATCACACGCCCATACAATTGTTTTATAATCTCACCTGGCGATCCTTGGGATAACATACGTCCATGGTCCATAAAGATAATCCTGGAACAACGTGCAGCTTCATCCATATATGGTGTGCTTAACAGGACACCGACTTCCTCTTCACTTACCAGGCGGATAATCAGCTGCCAAAAATCCTGGCGCGTAACCGGATCGACCCCTGTTGTGGGCTCATCCAGCAAGAGCAACTTCGGCCGGTGAACCAATGCAGCAGCCAATCCCAATTTCTGCTTCATCCCTCCGGAAAGCTGCCCGGCTCGCCTGTTTTTAAACCGCTCTAGATCTACAAATTCCAAGATTTCCAGGCAACGCGGCAGCCAATCTACTTTCTCGAGGCCCCGCACTTCAGCAAAAAAGCGAAGATTTTCCAGGACTGAAAGCTCTTCGTATAAAGAGAAACGTTGTGGGAGATAACCCAAGACCTTTCGAGCTTGCTCTGCGTGCAGGGACATATCCACTCCTCCAACGTGGACGCTCCCTGAGGTTGGTCTCACTGCCCCACATAGCAAACGCAAAAGGGTCGTCTTCCCAGCACCATCCGCGCCTGCCAGGCCGCAGATCTCACCAGCCTCCACGCGTAGGCTAATACCATCGATGGCCCGGACTTTACTGTACTCCTTTATTAGGTCAAGTGCTTCTAATAGAGCCACGAAAGTTTCCTCGATTTCTATTGGTCTGCAATGAAATCAACATCCGCCATCATACCGGGCTTCAAAGCTTGCTCAGGATTTTTCAAAGCCAGCTTTACGGCGAAGACGGTTGTCCGGCGTCCTTCTTCCGTCTGTACATTCCTAGGAGTAAATTCCGCCCGATCGGCTATATGGATAACGGTTGCGAGGAAGGATTTTCCGGGATGGGAATCAACATATACCGAAGCTTGATCGCCAAGCCGTAGATTACCATAACGATCTTCCGGAACGTAGACGGTTACAGTAAGCTCATCCAAAATCCCGATAACGAGTAATGCAGAACCAGGAGTAGTAAACTCCCCAGGTTCGATCGATCGAGACAGGACCACACCTTCAGACGGTGCACGGATGGACAACCTGGAAATCTGAAGTTTTAATGTATCAACAGCAGCCAGGGCAGCTGAAACCTGTCCGGCAGCTAACTGGGCTTGAGCACGAGCTGCTTCCATCTGGGCTTCGGCTGCCTGTGATTGAGCCAAAAATGCTTCCAGTTGTTCCGGTCGGGCCCCTGCTGTTGTCAGGTCATATTGCGCCTGAGCACTGGCTAGAGAAGACTGCGCCAGGTCTAGTTGCTGTTTTAAATCTTTCTCCTGCCGGGTATCTCGAGCAGCATCTGGCAATTCATCATACGCTTCTTGCAACGCCTCGACCGGTATCCTGGAATGATCCACTGCAGCTTGGGCTAACGCGATCTGCTCTTCGGAGGGTCCGGCTTTTGCCAGGGCATAGTTCGCTCCGGCCGCTTTAGCAGTAGCTTGAGCAGCCTCTACAGCATACTGAGCTGCCTCATATCCCGCTTGAGCAATCTCAAGGCCTGCTTCTGCTTGCACTAACTGAGCAGACAACAGGGACGTATCGAGCTGAACCAGGATATCCCCGTTTTTTACCCAGTCGCCTTCTTGGAAATAGACTCCATTTACTCTACCAGCCACTTCTGAGGCAATTCGAACACTGCGTGCTTCGATGCTACCGGAAGCAGTTATAAAATTATTCTCAGTAACAGACCGGGAATCGTAGTACCAATAGGCTGCCAAAGCCAGAACAATAACGCCGAGAACAGGTACTGCTTTATGGGGTTTCATACGGACCTCCAAATATATATGCCTTAATCCAGGCTCTTTCTAAACCGAAGGGCCGCCACGCTCATGATGGCGATTCCAAACACAACCAAGGCTAAACTGTCCTTCCAGATGGCTTGCAATTCTGTACCCTTGAGCATAAGAGACCGAATAATCATCAAGTAATAGCGTAAAGGAAACAAATAAGAAATCCATTGCAGGACCTTCGGCATGGCAGCTAATGGGAAGAAAAAACCGGATAAGAAAATACTTGGTAACAAAGTCATCCAAACAATAAGCATGGCTTCTTGTTGGGTCTTTGCGAAAGATGAGGCAAGCAATCCGATACCCAGGCCTGAAATGAGAAAAAGAGCCGATAGTCCCAGGATTAAACCAAGATCTCCACGAATGGGAACCTTGAACCAGAGCGAGCCGATCGCCAAAACTTCCAGGGTATTTAGGAAAGCCAGCATGGCATAAGGCAGCATCTTTCCCACCACCAGCTCCCACGGGCGGATTGGGGTGACGATCAACTGTTCGATTGTGCCTCTTTCCCTTTCGCGGACGATAGCTGTAGCGGTAAGGATGGAAGTAAGCGCATACAAGATCATCCCGATTACTCCAGGGACCATAAAATAAGCGCTCACGAGATCCGGGTTATACCAGACTTGGGTACGAACATCGAGGGGCAGCACCAGTGGGAAAGGCTGGCTTTGACTGGCAACCCGTTCCCCGAGGATTTGCGTAGCCTTAGACTGTCCAATTAATTGGGCAGCCGAAAGCGAGGTAGCTGCTACGGTGGGGTCACTGCCATCCAAAATAAAGGCTACTTGAGCTGTACCACCACCATGCAAAGCTTGCGTATACCCGGGTGGGATAACTAAACCGGCGCGCGCCTCTCCCAATTCAATCAACTGGCGCAGCTCTTTTTCAGAAGAAACATCATAAGAAATCCGGAAATAATCAGCATTCCGGAATGCGTCCAACAAGGCGCGCGCTTCCGAACCGCGATCCTGATCAAAAACTGCCAATGGAATGTTGCGCACATCATTGGTCGCTGCATAGCCCAACAAGAGCAACTGCATCACGGGTATGACCAGGATCAGGACTAATGTGCGCGGATCACGCAAGATTTGAATAAATTCTTTTCGGATTAGTGAAGTTAGCCTGGAGTTCACTTTTGCCTCCGGTAGGAGTAAGATAGGCAGCTATGACCCCTTCTTGAGGATGCCATGCAGGTAAATATCAACAAAATCTTCAAAAGCATGCTCCTTCATTTCGGGCGGCATTTGCCGAGCGATGATAATTTCCGTCATGACATAAGAAAAGAACAGGCCGATAAAAGAACGTAGCAGCACCGGTAGCGGGATTGGGCGGAGATCTTCGGGTTCACGCATCAAACGTTGCCCGAATTCCATCAACTGTGGGAATATTGAGTTTAACAAATCTGGGATGTGTTGACCGTTGAACTCAACCAGCTCGATAAACACCAGGTTGAGGAAATCCAAAGGAACTCCGAATCCTTCCACCATACGTCTGGCCGCATCCTGGAAAAGTTCTTCAGTTGTACTACCCTGGGCATCTTGAAGGGCAGGGATTACATCCTTATATGGGTGGTAGTTGAACAAAACTGCCTTGAAGATGTCTTCCTTGCTTGAAAAATGGTTGTAAATACCTCCGACAACCATGCCAGCTTCCTTGGCTATGGCCCTCATGGATGTCCCGTGATAACCATTCCTCTGAAAGAGGCCCAAAGCGGCCGAAGTAATCAATTCTTTCGTCCGTTCTCCCTTCGAGGTTTGTTCTGTCGGCATCATACATTCCCTCCACATGAACGATCGTTCGTTCATATTATATAAAAATATTTATGATGAGTCAAGCAGGAAACTGGAACAAAAAAACCCGGCAACAAACCGGGTTTATATCACTATTTCTCTAGATTTTAGGAGGATTCGTAGATCTGGTCAGTTTTGGCGGCCATGATGAAATCATTGCGGTGAAGGCCTTTGATGACATGCGTCCACCAGGTAACGGTTACTTTCCCCCATTCAGTTGTTATCACCGGATGGTGATCTTCAGCTTCCGCCAGTTCTCCGACCCGGGTGGTAAATTCTAGCGCCCGCTTGAAATCTGGGAACTTGAAGGAACGCTCAAGGCGTTTAACCTGATCCCTTTCGATGATTTTCCATTCCTGAACCTGAGGCGCATATTCCTGTATTTCTGATTCCGTCAGGCGCGGCTCATCCCCTCGGCATGGGATGCACTTTAGCTTGCGTAAGTTCTCGTTCATTTTTCCTTACTTGCCATATCCGATACAGAGCGCAGTAAACCCAACAGCAATATGCCCAGTCGTACTCCATCGCCGGTGGAAAATTCTGGTGGGGCATAACCGTTTTCTATTTCTACCCGCTGAGTGTAGAGATAGGCAGCCCCTAAACCTACCAGCGCCCCAAGCACGGCCCCAACGACCAATACTTTTGGCTTCCACTCGCTGGGATCGACAATTTCTGTATTTCTACTCATTTGATTTTTCCCTTTCACTGAATGTAGTCGACGCTGGATCCTGGGTAATATATGCTTGCCTTTTTACCGTAATGTGCCCCCACCAATAAACTGGGAAGATCAAGAACAATCCAAAGGAATGAGCCAGGTCCAACTTTATAGGCCGAAGTTTGCGTGATGAGACCTTTATAAGAAACTGTTATCTACCGAAAATCGCCTTTAATGTCGCTCGCCAGCCTTCAACCTTAATAATCGGCCTTACTGCTCCATCCGCAGCACGGGTCAGGGTCGCCTGTAAACCCTTGATCAGATGATGTGCCTTAAGTGCCAGGCGTGGTAGAGCCTGGTTTAGTCGAATAATCAGGTAAGCCAAACCACCAAATATAGCGATGAAGATTAGCAAGATAAGTAGAAGGGGCAGAATCAACCAAATCAACGCGATATCGCCCAGCAAATGCACTGTCCCAGTTCCTGCCAGAGTCGTTAAGACGGCTAATACCAGGATAAGGATGATCCCAAGAATCAACGGAATCGTAACTTGCCAAAATACTTGCTTCTGGTGAGCTGCTTCTGTTTTAGGATTACGCTCTTGTAAAAGTAAACTTTCTTTTTCCCACATAGATATATTTTAGCACGATTCAGGTCAAAATCGAGCAAAAAGATTTGCACGTTGGTATAATTCATCTGCGGCTCCCACCTCATATGAATAAATACGGTCTTACCACTCAATGAAAGAACCGGATATTAAGCCACCAATCATTTATATGGCCTGGTTCTTCAGCCTTCTATTCCTTGGTCTTGTCGGAGTCCTAAGCGTCCTGTACAGCACGCGTTGGGGCGCTGGTCTCTCAGACGATTCCTTTTACTATATCCGTGCCGCGCGCGACTGGTTGGCAGGCTACGGATTCAACCTGACCCCTCATTTCCCGCCCATATTGCCTCTCCTGTTAAGTGCAACCGGGCTGATTGGCCTGGATCCCCTGGTAGCAGTTCGTTGGATTAATGCGCTACTGTTTGGATTGAATATCTATTTAACCGGCTGGCTCATTTACAGGATTTCCCACTCCCTGGTGTTCTCAATAACTGGTGCGCTGCTTTTTCTTGCTTCCAACACCTTGATCGAAGCCCATTCTTGGGCCATGAGCGAGCCGCTCTATATTAGCTTCTCTCTGCTCGGGATGCTCTTCTTTTGCAAAGCTAGCCGCACCTGGCAACCATTCCAAATTCTTATAGCGGGCCTTTTATTCGGACTGGCAGCAGCCAGCCGGTATATCGGGGTCTCCCTTCTCATTGCGGGCGCCTTTGTTCTACTTACCTGGAAACCTCCTTCTGCTACCCTGGTCGGAGGGAGACGATACCGTAGCATTTTTTGGTTTGCCCTGGCAGGCATAGCGCCCCTATTTGCCTGGATCATTCGCAACCAGGTCCTGACCGGGCGCGCTACGACCCGAGCTTTAGGATGGCATCCCATGGGTAGCAACCAGTTGTTGGAAGGCTTGAACACGACCTTACTGTGGGTATCACCAGGCCGGCTCGTGCACGGAAAAGAGCTGATCTGGTTGGGTGGAGTGATCCTTCTCCTGAGCG
The DNA here is from genome assembly GCA_964486825.1 of uncultured Anaerolineaceae bacterium. Classification (GTDB taxonomy): domain Bacteria; phylum Chloroflexota; class Anaerolineae; order Anaerolineales; family UBA4823; genus CAZAQS01. The sequence goes on from CAZAQS010000013.1 coordinate 37,884, forward strand.
GGTGGGTCGTCTGGAAAGTCGCTGGGGAGCGGGATTTTATTCATCACCAAACACGTGCTCTGCTTCGATCTCGCCTGATCTATTTTCTGATCGTTTATCTCTTCTCTTATTCAATCACCCTGATCCTTGCCCGGACGCTATTTGACTCGCGTATCCCGCTGGACAGCCGGTTGCTAAGCCCGATCTTATCTGTAAGCATTATCCTGCTGATGGCGCTGATCGCGAAGCTATGGACCGAGGGAGGTTTAGCAGTCCGGTCAGCCGTTCTACTATGCTGCTTTTACCTGCTATTTGTCAACGGTACTCGCTCCTTCGAAACAATCCAGAGCTATCACGAAGCCGGACGGGGTTATGCCGGCGCAAGAAACCATATCTCCGAAACTTACGCTTATCTGAGAAACCGTCCCGATATCCCCGTTTTCAGCAACGCCCTGGCTGGCATATATTTCTGGACGGGTAGAGATACCGACCCAATCCCCTCTTCTTCCGGAGTTGAAGTAATGAAGGCTGATATGAGGCAAACAGGTGCATATTTAGTTATCTTCGACTCCATCCCTGTGGAACTGTACCAGGTTTCACAGGACGAACTTACAGAGGGGCTGGTCGAACAGATCCGCCTGAGCGAAGCAACAATTTATCGATATCCTTGAGGACCACAAGTTGATGATTTGAGCTAACCAACGAATTACTTCTTAGTTTTTTGCTACCTGCATATATCCTCTCTGATTAACTTCTAAACTTGAATCTTTTTCCTTCTGCTCACTGGCAAGCGCCATAAGGCAATAAGAGCTGTCAGAAAGAAAAGGACAGCCGTTGCACTGAACGTTGCCTTCAAGCTGAAGGATACTGCAACTGCGCTGCCTACCATTGGCGCCAGGGACCGGGCTCCAGAGATAATCGAATTATCTAACCCGTACACAGCACCTTCCTCGCCTGCTTCTGTATACCTGGCTAACAAGGCACTGGTGGCGGGGACAATGCCGCCTAATGATACCCCTACCAAAGCCTGGAGTACCAGGAGCTGCCAGGCCTGGCTCACTGCAGCTTGCGGGATATAAAATGCAGCAGCAAACCCGCAACCCAATATAAAAACACTTCGGTGCCCGATACGATCGCCCAGGGAACCCAGGAAAATAGAACTGATGATTGTAGCGGCTGATGAAACGCCAATAACAAGGCCAGTGATTGTGTTGACTTGAGCATCGGAAGTTAGAAGCTGTTTCACAAATAAGGGAGCGATAGGAATAATCATCAAACTTCCCAGTTGGGTCAGGAAACGCAGGCTAAAAGTAATCTGGACTCCTGGAGAAGTGATTACATGCCCTAACCGTGAAACGAAGCTCGTATGATCCTGAATGATTTTATCATCACCTTCAAATTTTTCCTTGATCCCGAAAAGAACCAGAACGCCTGCTAAAAAGAGCATGGCCGAGGTTACAAAAAATGCATAACTATGCCCGTACGAGTCGGCAATCAGCCCCCCTATTACCGGGCCGAGCGCCACACCGGCTCCTTGCCCAACCTGAAGAGCCCCCATCGCAAAACCCATCCGGTCTCTCGGCACCTGAGCGGCGACCAGCGCGTTGGTTGCTGCTATCGTTCCAGTGATCAAACCCTGGACGGCGCGTAACAGAACCAATTCTTCCCCCGTCCGGACGAATGCCATCAATAGTAAAATGACCGCTCCCCCAAATGTAGCCCTTTCGACCATCAATTTCCGGCCATATCGATCCGCTAGTGCACCCCATAGGGGCGAGGCCAGCATCATCGTAAAGGCCTGGGCGGAAAACACCATTCCAGCCAGAAATTCTATGCTTATCCCAAGCGAGCTGCCAAGGGATTCTACGTAAAGCGGAAGGAAGGGGTAAATGCTCGAAAAGCCTACGGCAGATATCAGCTGGGCAAAGAACATAATCCCCAGCGTGCGCCGCCACGGAACCTTCCATAGATATCCAATCTGTTCGAGCCAATATCCCATTCCCGTCTCTTTTTCAGGCAGTCCCGAAAAGGTTGCCTATATCACAGCGATAACAATATGCACCGGTTTTGAAGAGACATTTGATTTTAACATCTCCTTAATTGACCGGGCTAAATGCCAATACAATATCTATGTTCAGCGATAATGTCACTCTTGTGTCCATAGGGTACATTTTCCTTTATAAAATGAGAAAATACGACCAACAATGTCCGTTATATTTCGAGGATTGGATTAAAATCAATGCTGTTAGGTCAAAACAGTCGCATGAATAATATCTTTCCCTGGTTTCAACCTGACTCCTGTAAGTTCGAGAAGAAATATCAAAGTTGGTAAAATCCATGCATACTTCTCTCCCTACCGGGACCGTGACTTTCCTTTATACAGATATCGAAGACAGCACCGGGTTGGCGCAGCAGCACCCTGTTGAAATGCCTATGCTTCTCTCTCAGCATCATGCTATTCTGCGCCAATCCATCCAAGAACACCACGGTCATATCTTCCGAATCATGGGAGACGCCTTTTGCGCGGCATTCTTTACTGCCAGCGATGCACTCCTTGCAGCGCTGCAAGCACAACGCCGGCTGCAGCAAGCAGATTGGCATCCAGCAGCGCTTAAAGTGCGCATGGGGATCCATACCGGACCTGCTCAAACCGGTGATATCGAAGAGGGGGCTGGTGATACCAGCAGTTACCTGACGCTGACACGCGTCCAGCGGGTGATGTCTACCGCGTTTGGGGGGCAAATCTTGCTGTCTAGCGCGAGCGCTGAAC
>CAZAQS010000014.1:0-33218 GCA_964486825.1 uncultured Anaerolineaceae bacterium
CTAACGCTGCGTGGCAGTACAAGGCCAATCATCCAGGAGCGCTGCGAAGCCAGGGCGCGAGCTGCGACGTTGGGATGGAAACCAGTTTCCTGTATCACCCGTAAAACACGCTCACGCACATCCTGGCGCACGTATTGGTGGCTATTGATCACCCGCGAAACCGTGGAACGGGATACCCCCGCTCGTTTTGCAATATCTTCCAGGGTTAGATTTGCCATAGTCTTCGCAATTGTAAGAAGCAACTTACGATAGGAAAGCTTTGTGTGGAAAAGTTCTGGAAGCGCTCCCAGATATATAAAATATTATAGTAAAAATATTCACGATTGTCAACTACCTTTCTGATAGATTCACCCTTTTTGTCTTTATAATTGATATAATTTGGGGTAAATAAGGGCATTTTCGTTCTTGTGCTGGTTGACAAATATAGAAAGGGTGTTAGAATTTTAATTAAAACACAGTTTCTCTTGAGGGGTTATGTTAGAAAAACCGAAGATTAGCGATATCGCCAGACATTCAGGGGTCTCAATTTCCACAGTTTCGCTTGTGTTGAACAACAAACCAGGCGTCTCTCAGGACACGCGCCAACGCGTATTGGAAATCGCCGGTCAGCTTGGCTATCCATATAAGGCCAAGCCTGCCAATGGAATTCATGTTGGCCTGTCTACTGTTGCCATGCTGGTCAAAACCAATCCAGACGAACCACCGCAGGGTAACCCTTTCTATTCCAAAGTTATCCTGGGCATAGAAGATGTCTGCCGCCATAACGGCATCAACTTGCTCTTTGCTACCTTGCCTGTGGATGAAGACAACCGTCCCGTCAAAGTCCCTCAATTGCTTTACAACGAAAATGTGGATGGGTTGCTGATGGTAGGCACATTTGTTGATGAGACCTTCACATCCATTTCTGCCAGGCGGACACCGCCTATCGTCCTGGTTGACGGTTACTCGAATTCAGAACGCTACGATGCGGTTACCTCTGACAATTTTCAGGCTGCTTACCAGGCTGTGAGCTACCTGATTGAGAAAGGTCATCGCCATATCGGTTTGGTGGGTAGTGATGCAAATTGCTATCCGAGCTTGAGAGAGCGGCGCAATGGTTATTTGCGGGCCGTGAAAGAAAATGATCTCAGCCAGGTCTACATAGCTAATTTCAATATCAACCGCTCCAAGGGCTACGACGAGACCATAGCCCTCTTGCAAGAATCCCCCCATATCACGGCCTTGTTTTGTATCAATGATGATGTGGGCAGCCACGCCATTCGCGCCGTAAAAGCACTGGGCAAGCGCGTGCCGGCGGACATCTCGATCATTGGTTATGACGATACTTATATCGCCCTCAATACCCACCCGGCCTTGTCCACAATGCATGTGGATACCCTGGCCATGGGACGCGCTGCCGTGCATCTGTTGTCTCTGCGCATCGAAAACCCCGAGTCGGCTCGCATCAGCCTCATTATTCATCCCACCCTGGTGGAACGCGAATCCGTCTCAACACGATAAGGTAAACTGGATCCCTAGCTGAAGCCCGCCGCTTGAAAGCCTTGCTAGATGCATTGAATGCGGAGGGGAATTACCCCTTGTTCTTCCTGATCGACGAGATATTCAGGGGCACGACCAACCGAGAACGTCGCATAGGCAGCCGTTCCTATATAAGCTCACTATTAGGGGAATCCCTAACCCCAGGCTAGGAGATTCCCCTATTGAACTACGTTGCCGATATTTGTATAGTGTCAACGGTACATGTCGGTACCCAGGTAAAAATATTAACCAACTACCAGAGGATCAATTTAAATCAGGAGGGAATTATGGCAACAAAACAACAGAGGGATGGAATGGCGCCTAAAGAAAAGGTTCATTTCTCTTCTCGGATCGATCTTGATGAGGAGACCCGCCAGGAAATTATCAGCCTGCTGAATGAACAGCTGGCCGATACATTTGATATGTTTAGCCTGTCCAAGCAGGCTCATTGGAATGTAAAAGGAGCTCAATTTTTCCAGCTGCATGAGCTTTTTGACTTGATTGCAGAAGGTCTTCTCCCTTACGTGGATATGATTGCAGAACGCGTGACCGCTTTAGGTGGGCTGGCTATGGGGACCGTGCGGATGGCTGCCGAGGCTACCCGGCTAGACCCATATCCCATCGAGGTGGTCGATAGCATGGAAACGGTTGAGGTGGTAGCTGACCGGTTGGCTAACCTGGCAGCCAGTACTCGTGAGGCAGCCGATCGTGCTGAGGAGCTTGAAGACATGGACACCAATGACCTGTTGATCGAGGTCTCGCGGGACCTGGATAAATGGTTGTGGTTCGTAGAAGCCCATTTGCAAGGGAAGGAAAACCCCTCTAGCCGGTCAAAGAAATAGTCTTGCTCAGCGGTTGTACTAATCGCCCTGGTTTTCGACCGGGGCGAGTTTTTTTAATATAACGGACCTTGACTTTCTATCTTACTTCAGGTAATATGTAGCCATGTGACATATCGTATAGCAACCTAAGACCAAACTGGTTGCAGCTTCGTGTATAGGTCTTAACCTTCCGGGAGGATAAAGAATTGGAAGAAGTCGATACTTATTTGCCCCTTTCAGAAGTAACGTCATATATTTTACTTAGCCTTGCACCTGGGCCTCGCCATGGCTATGCCATCATGAAAGATGTCCAGGCGCTAAGCAAAGAGAGAGTTGTACTCAGCACAGGTACGCTGTATGGGGCGATTAAACGTCTTCTCGAGCAAGAATGGATCGAGCGAGTAGATGATCCGCATGCAAACAGCACGGGACGCAAGCGCAAAGTTTACCGGTTGACCAAGCTAGGTAGGAGTATTCTTAAAGCAGAGGTTCACCGCATGAACCGCCTGGTGGCTGCTGCCCAACTAAGGCAGGTAGGTGAGCAAGGCTAGTTTCCGGATCCAGGAGGGAAATTCATGTCCGCGCCAGCATGGGTAAAGGTTTATAAGGTATTCCTGTTATTGTTTCCATCCAGCTTTCGAGCGGATTTCTCCGAAGAAATGCTGGAAGTCTTTACACTCACGATTGCTGATCCTTCCTTTGGGAAAAATGAACGTTGGCAGGTTTTCCTGAGAGAGTTCACCGGGTTGCCCACGGCGGCATTGAAAGAACGCTTCAGACAGACTAACCCGGCAAGTACACCAGCCCCCTCGCCAGGCTGGGAAAGCTCCCTGCGGGGAAAAGAACTCCTGGTAGCAATGGGGGCTTTTGTTATTCCGTATATTTTTGTCCTCTTCAATACTGACGCTTCTTCTCTCCTGGGGCATGGGTTTCCTCTCGCATTAGCCCTGATGGGTCTGGTTCTATTATTTGGCCTGTTCAAGGGGATACCCCGGTGGTGCTTACCCTACCTTGGTTTGGCGCTTTCTTTGCTTAGTTTTTTCGTCGTTTTCAATTGGATCATTGATAAATATGTATCCTACGTGATCCCGCTCATGGGGCCAGGGCCGGTGTCCCCTCAAACGCGCCTGCTTTGGGAGGCGTTTTTCTCGGGAATGTTGTGGTTTGGCCTGTTTTTAGCTGTCTTCTTATTTCTGGGCTTGGTGGCTTCTGTGCGTCGTTTGCGCCCCTTCTATTTACAGCTACAGCGAGATTGGACGGCGGTCTCTTTTATTTTTTATGGCGGAGCGATGACTGCCCTGCTGCTGCTCTTTAAAGATTACAGGTACGAAAGTCCTTATGCCCTATCCAGCATATTCTTCCTGGCAGCCGGCGCCTGGATTTACCTGCGCAGTCCCTTCCCGTGGCAGCGATCGCTGGCGCTGTTGTCAGGGCTAACCCTGGCGATGTGGTTGGCTGCGGCAAACCAATTCGTGACACAGCCGGGGGAAAATTTGACCGTATGGGTACAGGAGCAAGCTACACAAACCGAGCGCTGGCTTGAAGCCGGCTTTACGTTGATGCAGTTGGGGTGGATGCTGCTCTTTTTGCTTTTGCCAAGGTATATGAGGATTTTCCCTTTTTTCAGGGAGACAGCCCAACCGGATTCTGTTTGAGATGAAATTACCATCCGGAATTATTTTACATCCATTGCCTGGATCACAAAAATTTATCCCCACTTTAGCAAACCTGGCCCTTCTGTTTATCTGGTTTTGGCTTTTCCGCCCCGTATACCCATATCTGAGTATTATCTTCACCCGGGAAGAGTTTCGGACCAACCAGATTGTCTTATTGGCGGTGATCGTTATTATCGCCATGCAGATTCGAAAAGGCGACCTCAAGCCACAGTTTAATCTGCTTCCCCAATACAATTCTCTCGCCTTGGTCTTGATCCTCTTGGCATCCGGCTTTTTCCTGATCAGTGAGCGCTTCCTGGATATCAATACCCTATCAGCCAGCATGTTTGGCCTGGCAAGCTACGGAATGCTTGGCTTATGGATGGAGGATCAACGCTGGCGGCGAGGGATGCCGGCTGCTCTACTGTTGATCAGCGCCCTCCCATTTGGGGAGCATATGCAAACCTTTATCGGTTATCCGGTGCGCACGGCCACCGCGGCTATGGTACGTGAAGGACTGGCACTGGGTGGGGTGCATTCGGTTGGTATCGATACCATCCTGGTTTTCGAAAACGGCATTTCCCAGGTGGATTTACCTTGCAGTGGGGTCAAGAGCCTGTGGACCGGAGGCATCTTCCTGCTTGCCATAACCTGGTTAGAGCGACGCTCGCTCAACCTGAGATGGCTGCTGGTTGGATTTCTCTTCTCATTTCTTCTCCTGGCTGCAAACCTGGCTCGCGTCGCGATCCTGGTCCTGGTGGGGCAGGTATCAGGGCAGCGTCTCGTGGCGGAGATGTTACATGTCCCCTTAGGAGTGATCGGTTTCCTGGCTGCTTGTGCTGCCGCAGTTTGGATGCTCCGCTGGATTGGCAGCCCTTCCCCACAGACCTGGCCCCAAAACGTCACAATATCCAAAGGGTCCGTGGGTGAACCAAGACATCTTACCCGCCCTACCTGGTTGTCTCCAGTCCTGATCGGTATTCTGCTGGTCTTTACCCTTTTGTATACTCCCCGCCCTCAACAGGTCAACGCCCAGGTTCTGCCCGAATGGCGCTTCCCGGACAGCCTGCAGGTATCCCCCTGGGCGCTTACTTCGTCTGAGATGAAAATGTTGACTGAAACAGGCGCAGAATCGGCTCAGCGCTGGCGCTTCAATTGGCAGGGGCAAACCGGCTCTATTCTATTCGTATCCAGTACGACCTGGCGCGCTCACCACCGGCCCGAGCGTTGCTTCGAAGTTTACGGGTTGTCGGTGAATAATTCCTTTGCCTACCTGGCTGGCGAAGATTTTCCCGTACGGGTACTCTCCCTTGGTCAGGGTAAGAAGAGCTCTCTCTACAGTGCGGCCTACTGGCTGCAATCGGAAGATTCGCTTACGGATGACTATGCTGCCCGGATCTGGTCCGACCTTTCTCCTCAGCGTGAGCGTTGGATATTGGTAACGGTTTTGTTCGATTCTACCGGTGACCCTATCGATCCTGGAAGTCTGGAATTGTACGGGCTGATTCGCCAATCGGTCGCCCAATTCCTGGGAGGTAGTTCCTAATGAACGGTCAATACACACAACAACACTGGTTGGACCGGGCCTCATCCTTTCTCTTCTGGTCCTGGAACCTTATCTTTCTGGCGTTTATGACCCTGGGCTTTTCCCCGCGTATCCTGCCGGAGTTGATTGTCAGTGTTCGTACCAATGCTATCCCCGTGCAATTCCTTTTTTATGCCCTGGTCCTGACCAGTATCCCTGTTTTTGCCGTGCTGTTGGGGTTGACCGTTTTGCGTCGTGCCCCTCGCCGGCTGGTAGCTGTTGGATACGTGGTCGAAGGTCCTTTGATGCTGATGCTCGCTATCCGTTTCTTTATCATCCGCCAGGCGACTCCTGGACTGGCTATCGTTATGGGGATTGCCGTGTTGGGCATGGCTGCCTTTCTCTGGTCTGCATTAGACCCGCACCTGGAGAAGCGCAGCACTACCTTAGGCGGGCTGCGCCTGTTCGGTTTGACTCTCATGGTCCTCACCAGCCTGTATGCCGCAGTTTGGATTGCATTCTACGCTGTACCGATCGCAGTAGAGGCGTCGAAATGGTTGGGTAATGTGATAAGCGACATGCCCGCTTTTATCTTCGGAGCCAGGGAATCGCTCAGAAACCCGGCAGGAGGCCTGATATGGTTGCCCTTCACCGTGCTTGGTTTTATCTTGCTGGTTTATACAGGCACATTATTTGTTCTGACACCCCTGGCTATCCCACTACTCTCTATTCGTTTCTGGTTGAAGAGCTTTCGGGTACTATCCGGCCGGTTCGGGAAGGTTGGTCCTGCCAGCCTGGTAACAGCTACGATCATAAGCGCTGCAGTTTTATTTGTCCTGGCCAACCGCCAGCCACAACAGCGCGTTTTCGAGCTGCTGTCACAACCTCCGAATACTTTTGAGGAAGCCCAGGCGCTCCTCAAATCCGAGAAACAAATTCGAGCCGGATTGCTCAACGCGTATCTATCCCCATTTCGCTATATCAGTTCAGCCGGGGAAGTCAGGCATGTAAGCGAAATTTACCAGGCCAGCCTGAATTTGGATAAGGAGGCAGCCTATAAAATTCAGCGGGCTTATGAGCGCGTGGCCAGCCCCTTGTTGTACTCACCGGTAACTCCTCCTGAATCTAACCGCTCACAAAACACAACTGCTCTGGTTGTTGAACCAGAGCGAGCAGCTCGCGTCTACCAGAGGTTTTTTGATGAACCAATTGTCGCTGCTGAAAGGGACATCATCGTCCGGGCAGTGCGTTCCACCTGGTCCTTGGAACAAGCCGAAGCTGCCTGGCGGGCTGTGGACGATCGGGAAGTTCATCTGCTTCAACAGGAGATCTTGATCCAGGAGCATGGAGATTGGGCCGAGATCGAGCTTTTCGAGGCGTACCAGAATCAGACAGCCATCCTACAAGAGGTGGTTTACTACTTTAACCTTCCCGAGAGTGCTGTTTTGACAGGTCTTTGGCTTGGAAACAGCCCGGATCGAGATGAACGCTTCGTCTATCAGGTTTCACCTCGTGGCGCTGCTCAGACTGTTTACCGGAATGAGTTTCGCCGCAACCAGGACCCCGCTCTACTGGAGCAGATTGGCCCGCGGCAGTACCGGTTGAGAGTCTTCCCCATCCCTTCGATTAGGTTTGAATGGAGCCCAGACGGGTCTAACCGGACTCTTCAGGAAGCAGACCCCCTTTATCTCTGGATGACTTATCGCACTCTGGTATCCGCTGATGGTTGGTCCTTACCACGCCTGGCTGAAAAAAGGAATATCTATTGGGATGAAAACACCGCTCGTAAGGTCAATGGGATCGATTATGAAGTGGATTCCGATGGGTGGCTGCCGGAGACAATCCAAACTACCTCCCCGGTTACGCCAAAAATTCATCGGGTGGACCTGCCTGGCAGTGTGAGCGTGCTGGCTATTCCTGAGCAAGAATACAACCGGCCGGACTTACCTGTAGGTTTGGAACTGGCGGTCATCCTGGATCGATCGCGCAGTATGCAAACCCACTCGGAGCAGGTGGAAAGTGCTCTGGCCTACCTTCAGGAGCGTGTAGGAGGTGATTTTGACATATACCTGACCGCCTCTCCCTATCGCGGTGAAAGCCCCCAGCGGGTGTCTATGTCATCACTCGATCCACAGGCCCTGTTTTACTTCGGTGGACAAAACCCGGCTCAGATGCTCGCGCAGTTCATGGAATTGAGCGCTGGAGGCAGCTATGATGCCATCCTTGTCCTGACAGATGGTAGTGGTTATGAGCTCGGTCCGGCCACCTACAACTTGCCCATACCAGATGCTTCACTATGGATGGTCCACCTGGAGAGTGACCTTCCACTTGGTTACGACGATGGGACTCTGGAAGCGATCCAGGCCTCCGGAGGTGGAGTGACCGTTAGTATAGAACAAGCTTTGCAGAGGCTGGCCTTCTCCCTGTCTGCTGGCAATGGCTCTTCTACAGGTGAAGTAAATCTACAAGATGCATTGGATGGGTACGTATGGCAAGTCCTGCCTCGCGAGCTGGCCGAGGCTACTGCCGTTCAAGCAATCTCGACTGAGGAAGGGTTTGTCCCCTTTGCTGTCCGGCGCCTGGTTTTGGCGGAGATGCAGCGCAACCAGGGCAATCTCAAAGATCTGGAAGTGTTGGACTCGCTGCACGCCCTGGCTAAGGAGCACAGCGTGGTCACTCCCTATTCATCGATGATTGTGTTGGTCAACCAGGTGCAACAACTGTCATTGGATCAATTGGAGAGAGCTGCCGACCGGTTCGAGAGAGAATATGAAGCTGTCGGAGGGACTGCTCCACCGACTCAGCTCCCCCTCGGAGGAGTCCCGGAGCCCCATGAATGGTTGCTACTAGGGCTGGCGGTGGCGTTTTTAATTTACTATGCCCGCAAGAATAAACTTGTGTTTCTCCCAACCTCCTGGTTCAATTAACTGCCCGGATACTGTTTGAACAACCTGCTTTCCTGACCCTCCGTGATATATGAGCTGACTGCCATATACCCTTCGATTCCTGACCCGATCAGTTTCTTCTTTAGGAGCTCATCCACCTGAAATATACCGGCGGTATTGTTCATCCAAATGTTGATCTGGATCGGCCTTTCTTTGCCATCCAGAATTTCTACCCGGTCGATGGCCTCCGCAGAAACAGAGTGGATATCAATCTTTCCTTCATCATAGGGGATTCTGGAGCGACCTTCGCTCATATCAAGAGCGTCTGCCACTCTTACGATGCCTGCTTCGATTGTCTGTGGGGTCCCACCACTCCTGTGGGATATGATGGCATGCAGTACCTCGGATATGACGATGGTCCTGTCTTCTATGGACAAGAATTCAAGTAGCCGGTGAAGGATATTATTGGCCAGGAACAAGCTGAATACCTCGTGCCCTTCACGGTTGATGGACATGCCCAGGTCGTGGAACAGGCTGCCCAGTAAAACAACCAGCTCTGCATACTCCCTCGATAACCCATAATCCTTGGTGACAGACATCTCCACCCGGTTCTTCATCAGGATACGGGTCAACCGTAGGGCGATATTTGCTACGATTTGAAAATGTACCGCCCCGTGGTCGGTAAGTCCCTCCCGGTCGATGGCATTGATATTGATGATCCTCCACAAAGTCTTGAGCTCGATATCCTGGTTGATCAAAGCCAGTGCCTTTTCAAGCAAGCTGTTTTCCCGAGTGGGGAGATGAATATCGATTTGGACATATTTTTTTGGTTCCATAGGTCAACGAGACCTCCTTTCGCTACGCTACCTTTGATCAGGTCGATAGAAAGGCAGTTTGATCGTATACCTGCCATCAATTGTACACAAATTCAACCCGCTACCTTTCTAGAGTAGGTTTTCTCCAGTTCCTGATAAACTCAAGATGGATGAGGCAAATCCCTTGGCTTCACGCATTTTGCTGGCCTAATTGCTGATAGGCCGCTGAAACCAGGGTTCGGAGCCGGTTTGTCTCGGCTTCTAATACTTTCATGCCGAATTCGCTCAACCGGTAAGCCTTGCGGGGTTTGCCGGGGTGCCTCTGGATCCCCGGTTCCTGATTTTCCCCACCGGATACACGCTCGATCAAGTTTTGCTCTAGCAAGCGGGCTAAACCTTCGTATAAAGTGCCTGTGCTAAGACGTACCCTCCCCTGGCTTAGTGTTTCGACATCTTTTCGTATGGCATAGCCATGTTTATTCCCCTCAGCCAGGCTTATCAAGATGTAGAAGGTCGGCTCTCGCAAGGGTAGTAGATCGTCCACAGCTTTGTAATGGTTCGTCATTATTGTTTACTTTTACCCAATCAATATGTCGATAGGCTACTTATAGTGAGTATATCAAAAAGTAGTTCCACCGACAATGCTCTTCAAGAATTATATAATGTTCTGGTTCACCTAACGAGCTCTATGATACAAGCTCGATGATAAAATGATATATCAGGGATCCCCAAGAAAATGCAGCAGAGGTTTCGTTTAGGCTTTAAAAGGAGCTAATGGCATGGCTGAAAAGGCTTTCCAGGATTACTACCCCGATGAATGGAGCTATTGTTATGGTTGTGGCCGCTTGAACCAGCACGGCCATCAAATCAAAAGCTATTGGGAAGGCGATGAGACGGTGTGTCTCTTCCAACCCCGTCCTTACCACACCGCAGTCCCAGGATATGTTTACGGCGGCTTGATTGCTTCGTTGATCGATTGCCATAGCACCGGCACTGCGGCAGCAGCCGCTTACCGTCACTACGATCGCGCTCTAGATAGCCAGCCTGCTTTTCGTTTTCTGACGGCTGCCCTGCATGTGGATTACCTGCGACCTACTCCAATCGATACGGTCCTGGAGGTACGTGCCAGGGTGAAGGAAATCAAAGGTCGCAAGGTAGTTGTCGAGTCAACCCTATCCGCTAAAGGAGAGATCTGCGCGCGAGGGGAGGTCGTTGCTGTACAACTGCCCGAAGAAATGACCCTGGGAAAGCCAGCTGTTTAGCTCTTTTTCTCGCCGAAGTTTCCTTCGATCAGCGTGACCAGCTCCAGCAAGGCCTCCTCAGCCCGTACGCCGTCTGTCTCGATTTCGATGACATGATCCTGCTTGACGCCGATCGAGAGGATCCCTAGGATGCTCTTGGCGTTGACGGTTTTGCTGCCTGTGCTGATATTCCGCACGGTAATTGTGCAAGGAAAACGCGATGCTGCATGTACGAAAAGGGAGGCCGGCCTGGCGTGCAGACCGACCTTATTTCCTACCGCTAGGGTTGTCGTTGGCACTTTTCTCCTCCGAAGCTGGTTGAAATCATGCTTCCCAGATCTTATCTAAAATCGCTTTAGCCTGATCGTAACTGTTTACTAGGTGGTTTAGCAGCATGGCCCGTAACGCCTTGGGATACGAACGTTCAACAACCGCCTCCACCCACATCATTTCAAAAGTTGCGTTAACCAACAGCTTTGCCTCCAGGTCGGGAGGCAACCCATTATCATAAGCTAACGGCAAGAAAGCGCTACGGCGCACGACGCAGGGCACCTCGACGATAGACTGGCGGGGTAGGAATGGTAAAGCTCCCTGGTTGGTCACATTCAATATGAAGACCTTCCCGCTGTCATTGAGATGGGCCAGCAGCACCGGGATAATGATCTGCCGGTACCAGTTAGCGCCGCGCTTTATTAGGCTGGCTGGCTTTCCATCCAGGTTCTCCGAGCGGTAGGCTGCCATCATCTCAGCTTCCAGGGCCATTAATTGCTCGGCCCGCGCCGGTTTTCCCGATTGAGCCTCCAGCATCCGGTCAGGGTGGTAGAAGAATTTGAAATAGGATGACGGGATGGCGCCTATCGCCTGTACGATTTCCGATTCTACCGGCAGGCCCGGCAGGCTGGAGATTTTTGACATCAAATCCGGCATCAAGTCCCGGTCCTGGTGGTGGAGGCCCGTTATCCATCCAAATTGGTGCATACCACTGTAGCGGACCGTGAGCTCCTCCACAGGTATGTCCAACAGGCCGGCTACCATCTGCACTTGGGAAACTGGCGCGTCACATAAACCCAATACTTGCAGCTGAGTATAACGTGAGATAGCGTACTGGATATAACTGCTAGGGTTCGTCAAGTTAATGACCAGTGCTTGTGGAGCGATCTCTTCAATGACCTGGCATTGTTCCAAAACTACCGGAACGGTGCGCAAGGCGTTGGCAAACCCACCCGGCCCGACAGTTTCCTCTCCCAGGATCCCAAACTCCCGCGGGAAGGTTTCATCGAAGGCACGCGCCGGGTAGCCTCCCACACGCACCTGGTTTAGCACGTAATCAGCACCCTGCACTGCTTCACCCAGGTCTGAATGTGTACTAATGGTTATGGGTGGGTCTGCTTGTTGAGCAAGGCGAGCGCAAACTGCACCCACCTGCTCCAGTTTCTCCCGGCTGCGGCCGACCAGGGCTACATGAAAGGCGGGCCGGGGTCCAGCCTGGGCCAGGCAATCGATCAATTCAGGAGTAGCTACACCGCTGCCTCCCAGGACCGTCATTCGTACCGGTTTGCTCATGGTATTCGCTTAGCCTCTCACTTTTTATAAAAATCTACGACTGCTTGAGCGGCTGCACATACCTCGTCCTCACGTAGGTGTGGGAAGACGGGCAGGTTGACTACCCGCTCGGCGTATTCGGCTGCCACCGGGATATCTTGCGCTTTGTACCCCAGGTGTTGGTAGCATCCAAGCATAGGCACCGGTGTGGGGTACATGGCAAAGGAACCGACCTCCCGGTCAGCCAGGAAGTTCATCAGGTCATTGCGCTCCTCAGCCTTCACCAGGATGGCATAAGAATAATAGACATGCCTGGCGTAGGGAGCGACATATGGGCGCACGACAGGGGTTTTCTCCAGGATTTCGTCGTACAGTGCGGCCCATTTTCGTCGAAGGGCGTTCCACTCATCCAGATAGCGCAGCTTAACGCTCAGCGCCGCGGCTTGTAGCTCGTCGAGCCGCTCCTGGAAGCCGATCACCTCATGGACGAATTTTACGCGCTGGCCTACGTAACGCAGTACCCTAAGCTTCTCAAACAACTCATCATCGTTGGTGGTCACTATTCCACCATCGCCGTAGGCGCCCATATTTTTGCTTGGGTAGAGGCTGAAGCAACCGATATCCCCTAATGAGCCTACTTTGCGACCTTTGTATGTAGCCCCATGAGCATGCGAGTCGTCTTCCACCACGCGCAAGCGGTAGTTGCGGGCAAGCTCGAGCATCGGGTCCATATCTACAGGGTGACCGTAAAGATGCACCGGCAGGATCGCTTTGGTCCTGGGGGTGATTTTAGCCTCCACCAGCTCGGCGGTCATATTATAGGTTTGCGGGTCGATATCCGTGAAAACAGGGGTAGCCCCGGTATAGGTGATCGCCAGGGCGGTAGCCACATAGGTGTTGGCGACCGTGATCACTTCGTCTCCTGGCCCAATCTCGCACGCTTCCAGGGCCAGGTGCAATGCGGCTGTCCCACTCGAGATACCCACTCCATATTTGCATTCGCAGTAAGCCGCGAAGGCCTCCTCGAATTCTCTTAAATAGGAGCCAAGGGTATATTTCCCGGTGGGGAGAACCTTGAGGATAGCATCAGTTACTTCCTCGCCGATCTGTTGCCACTGGCGCTCGAGCTCTCCACTGCCAATGCGGGTTGGGCGAGCCGCGATCTGGAGCCATTCAGGAATTTCGATTGGCTTGTTGAGATCGATCTTCGTCATATGAATCTCCTGAGAGGTTAAGAAGCTTGAGTGCCTGCCCTCTGCTTGAAAAACTGGGGCAGGTAAGCCCGGTGGGCTTCCAACATTTCGTCAAGCAGGGCGCGGGCTACCTCGAACGATGGAACCAGCGGGTTGGTTAGCATTGCCATCAAGGCCGCCTGCCTGGAGCCGCTCACACCTGCTTCCACTGTCCAGCTTTCCCAGGCCTTCGCCTGCTGGCACAAGGTCCGGATCGTAGCTGGCAGTCGGCCCATGTTGAGCGGGGTAACACCGTGAGCTCCCACCACGCATGGCACTTCCACCGAACAATCCTCAGGCAGGTCGCTGATAGCGCCGTTGTTGCGTGTAACCAGGATTTGTATATCCCGCCGGTCCAGCCTCAAGGAAAGGATTAGCCGGATGGCTGCCTCTGAATACAGAGCGCCTCCTCGCTGGCTCAACTCTGGCGGTTTGACGACCTGGTTCGGGTCCTTATATTTCTCGAACAAGGCTTTCTCCACATCCAACACCACTTCGCCACGCGATTTTGGTGCGGCTTTGACGGCCGCCAGCTTTTTGGGATGGTCGTAGTAATATTGCAGGTAATAAGTGGGGATGACTCCCAGTGTCTCTACCAGCTCTGGGTCGAAGGGCAGCTCCTCACCGCTCTGACCGAGCATCTGAATCGCTCGTTGGGTGATGTCTTCTCCCTCCCGGTAGATTCTCCTCACCCAGTTGACATGGTTCAGGCCTACCCACTCTAAATAGATCTGTTCATCTCGTACATGGAATAGATCAGCGAATAGCCGTTGGATATTGATCGGGTTGTTGCATAACCCCACAACTTTTAGATCAGTATTTTTTAATATTGCTTCGGTGATAATGCCAGATGGGTTGGTAAAGTTCAGGTACCAGGCCCCTGGGGCATAGCGCTCTATTTCTCGAGCGATCTCCAGCGCCACGGGGATGGTGCGCCACGCTTTTAGTGTTCCCCCCGGTCCGGTCGTCTCCTGGCCCAGGATATCATATTTGAGGGGAAGCTTTTCATCCAAGATGCGGGCTGGCATCTTCCCGACACGCATTTGCGAAATAACGAAGTCCGCTCCTTCAATAGCCTGTGGACGGGACTGGTTGAGGGTAACGCGTGTATCCAGCTCGGCATAATGGATCTGCCGCTGTACCATACCGCCCACAATCTCCAGGCGCTCTTCGTCAATATCGAAGAGCGCAATTTCACCAACTTTCAAATCCTGCTCATGGTGGATGAATCCGTCGATCAGCTCGGGGGTGTAGGAGCTGCCGCCTCCCATTATGGCTACTTTTGAGATGGTTCCCATCTTTTTAACTCCTTTTCCAGGTTCTCAACGCGCTGATACAGGCGGGTTAGTTGACGGGTATGGTCGATCTCTGCCCAGGATAGCAACAGCAAATCCATCGCATGCATCAACAAGACCGAGAAGGGAACCGCTTCACCGGAAGCTTCCATCTGGATGATATCAGCTTCCATTTTATGGGCTTCGAGCTGCTCCGTCTCCGCTTCTACCAGGGCCTCCTCCACCTGGTCGAATTTGCCCTCTTCTGCCAACTCGGCCGCTTCAATCGCTTTGCTGCGAGCATTCCCGGCATGCAAAATGACAGTAAATAAGCGCTGCTCCCAGGTAAGCTGGGAATTATCTTGATCGCTCACGTGTAGCTCCTTATTTCTGCAAGATGTTCGGACTGGTTGACGCCAATCACATGGACCAATCTCTCCTCTGTAATCTCGAATTCTGTAATTCCACCGGCAGCCCAAGAAGAGCCTCTCGACCAATACCCGCTATCGCCAGGCAGGAGGTAGGCCAAAAGAGCTTCATGAAAGGCCGTATGGGTGACAGTCAGGACTTCCTGTCCGGAATGGTTATCTAAGATCCACTGAAAGGTGTTGGCAACACGTTGGTGAAACTTCCGTCGAGATTCCCCAGATATTTGCATAATAAAACCCATCCACTTCAGTCTGGCAGTTTTCTTTAAGCGTGAATCATTTTCCAGGTCAGGATGGCGGCTGCCTTCCAGCCAGCCGAAGTTTAGCTCTTGAAGTCCATCAAGCACCAGCGGCTGCATCCCAATAGATTTTGCGATAATCTCTGCTGTCTGTCGAGCGCGACCAATAGGACTTGTATAAAAGGCATCAAAGCGGCGGTCCGCCAGCCAAGCTCCGGCCAGGCCTGCTTCACGTAGCCCCCTTGGGCTAAGTGGGCTGTCGAGAATGCCGTGCAACCGGTTTTGCTCGATCCATTCGGTTGTGCCATGACGCACCAGGGTTAATCTTGTCATGGATTATTACTGGGGGAGTCCAGGACGCAGCGGAAGCCGATAAAGTCGTTCTTGCGGCGCGGGGTATGTTTACGCACAGAATAGGTAAAAGCCATTTCAGGCCCATCCAGCCAGCTCCCGCCGCGCAACCCCATTGTCGTAACCGGGCTTCCGTCGTTGGTCCACTCGTACACGTTCCCACCCATATCCGATACTCCATAAGGACTGTCGCCTTGCGGAGAATACTGGCCAATGGGTGTGGTTGTAAACGGACCGCCTACACCGCAGTTTAGACGAGATGGGTCGAATGCCTCTCCCCATGGGTAGGCGCGGCCGTCCGTTCCACGGGCCGCTTTCTCCCACTCAGCTGCTGAGGGCAGCCTTTTCCCAGCCCATCTGGCGTATGCCTCAGCGTCAAACCAGGTCACTTGAACGACGGGATGGTTCTCCTTACCAGGAGGTGGTTCGCCTTTACGCCAATGAGATGGGAAATCATGCCGGGTAGCCTGGACAAAGACCTCGTACTCAGCATTCGTGACCGGGTAACGGTCAATGAAATAGGCTGGAAGATGGACCGTCTGCCGGTTTAGGCCCATCAGGAAGTCTCCTGCCGGGATCATGATCATCTCTTTCTTGTCCTTGGAGATAATGCTTTGAGGAGCAGCTGGTGATGTTTCGCTCATAACGTGAGGTCCTTTGCGGTATTCGGTCCGATCAAGGGTGTTTCGATAAAGGTATTGGCGCGCCTGTCCTGGAGTCGTCTGGGGCCGGACTTTGCTTGAATAACCAGCGCAGAACGCCGATGGCTAAGAGGCCTTCATACAGGATCACAAGCAGATTAGCCGGCAAGGCATTCATATCCAGGCTCAGGCTGATGGAAGCGTAAGCTGTCGCGAAGGCAGTATTGGCCCCCACAGCTATCCAAAACCAGCGCATGTTCTTCTCTATAATAGCGCGCGCTACAAATACCCCTAACGCCCCATATACGAGCACCAGGGCTACGCGATCGGTGATCAACGCAACCAGGCTGGTTACCATGGATGGCCAGGGTTGGACCGATATTTGTCCAAGATCTGCCGTCACCGTATCCCCAAAAAGCAGGCGCATGCCGATACCCGTCAGGATGAAGCCCAGGAAAACTTTGTTAAGTAGCCCAAATCCCAATCCAATCATTACTCCGTTACCAAGTAAATTCTCCTTTATCTTGCTGCGACTGCGCAAGATCAGGTATTGAGCTGTATGAACGAAAAGAGCTGCAATCAGGCTGCCCAGCATCGCAATGGCGATATTCTCTATTAGCCCTGATTCGCTATTTCCAGCCCAGGCATACCCCAATAGGACCGTAAGGTAGTTGGCAGGTAAGGTTAAGCCAAGGAGGGCCATACCCCACAACAGCATAGACCGGTTGTATTTAAAGCCGCGTTGGCTGGACAGGCTGATAAATACCCCTGGAAGGAACATGAATACCAACCCACCCAATATGATGATAACGCCGCGCAAGGCCAGCATGGTTATTCGGCCGCCTTTTCTTCATCCCGGGCTTGGATTGCGTCCAGGATTTGCTGAAGAAGTTTCTCGCCATCAACCATACCGAAGACGACTGGCTCAATGCTTTCTACCAGAATCCCATAACGCTTTGCAGTTTCTGTGATAGCTTTTCGCTTATAAAAGACTTGCGGGGCAATCAAAACGATATCATACCAATGGATGCTTGGGTCCCACCGGGCTACCTCCTGCACGGAAACAGCCTTGAGCTCGAATGGGATACCCCTGGCAGCTGCTGCGGCCTTCGTCTTATTCTCAAGGAGAGAAGAAGACATTCCGAGCGCACAAACCATCAATACCTTGATCGGTTTTTCTTTCTGTTCAGTCACTGGATATTTCCTCCTTAGGTACCGAATCGATGATCTTTTGAAACAATTTCTCGCCATCTACCATCCCGAAAGTTACTGGATCGATATCCTCTACGCTGATCCCGTAAGGGGCGGCAAGCTGGGTCAGGCTTTTTTTCTTGTAACGCACCTGCGGAGCGATCAGGATGAGATCCAGTGTTTTGGCACCGAAATCGAAAATGGCGATCTCGCCTACTGATACAGCATGGATATCCAGCTCGTGCCCTCGTCGCTTGGCTGCCTGGATTGTTTTGGCTTCTAACAGGCTGGATGACATCCCGGCTGCGCAGACCAGGAGAACTTTGTAAAAGGCCACGCCAAAACCTCCTCAAGTTAATTTTGGGAAATACCTTCCATGCTGCTGGATATAATCAGCCAGGATTTCTTTAGCGATGGCAGGTGAAGGTACCAGTGGGTGAGCAGCAAGCGCCTCGATGGCCAGCTCGTAAGAGCACTCCAGAGCCGCCTGGATGGTAAGGCGTTCGTACTTTTTAACACGCTGCATAAGCTCCAATGCATGTTCAGGGATTTTCCCAATGGCCAAGGGCCTGATCGAACCATGCCCTACATAGCAGGTTACTTCAACCACCTCCCCTTCGTCCATCCCAGGGATAGAGCCATGGCTGGGCGTATTGAGAATGGTGAGGCCTGGTTTCTTCCCCTGGAGCGCCTGAACGACATCCAAGGCCACTCCGGAATAGCCCTCCGCAGCTCCACTCATAGGGTCTATCGTCTGCCCCAGATCCGGCAGCTTGTGGCGGTGCCCCGTTTCCAGGCTCATATAGGTTCCATGCCTTTTTTCCAGGTAATCCATATATACCGCTTGCATGCGCTCTTGAGAAGCGCCTTCATTGTACAACCCTTCCAGGTTTTCGAAAAGCGTGATATTGAAGGGCATGACCTGCTGAGCCCGGCATTGCCCGGCTTGCTCCAGGTTGGCCAATACAGTCTGGGTATCGTAATAAAAGTAGTTATATTCGTTTGGCAGCAATCCCATGGAGCGGAAATAATCGGCTTGAACAGGAGGTAAACCAGGATAATCATACTCTGGATGGGCTTCGATGAAATCGAAGATCTGGGGTAGGAGTTCGGTTCCCTCTTTAAGAACGCTGCGGACCCAACCCAAATGGTTCAGTCCGAAATATTCTACCAGGAGCTGATTGGGATCAGCGTTCAGGCAAAAAGCAACCGAGCGCCACATCCCGCTGGGATTATCGCAGATGCCCACAGCCTTTTGGTAGCCTGCCACGTTGGTTATGACTTCCGTGATGATGCCAGCCGGGTTGGTAAAGTTTAAGAACCAGGCGCTGGGTGCTTCTTCCTTCGTAATCTGTACGTATTCCAATAACACCGGTATGGTGCGGAGAGCCATCGAAAAACCACCCGGCCCGGTGGTTTCCTGCCCCAGGACTCCGTACTTGAGGGGGACCAGTTCGTCTATCAGCCGCGACTCCATTCCGCCCACCCGGAAAGTGGTAATGATATAGTCTGTTCCTCGGATCGCTTCCCGGACGTCAGTAGTCCAGGTAGTTTGGAAGAGGACCTCTTCTCGTTGTAGTTGGGGGTGGCACAGGGCGCGCATGATCTCCAGACGCCGGGTATCCACATCCATTAATACCAGGTGACTCAGCCCAACTTGTTCCTGGCGGGAGATGATGCTTTCCAGCACCAGTGGGGTACGAACGCCTGCTGCACCAAGGATCGTCAGCTGCATATAATTCTCCAGTTAGGATTATAGGGAGGATCCGTGGAGGGGATAGGGGCGCTGCTCCCCTCCACAGGATAAATTCAAATCAGTCAGCGAACGCCCCTGCCTCAGCTGGTACCGCCGCTTGCGCGGCTTGTTCTTTCGCCAGTACCTGGCGTTCGAAGACTTTGAAAGCCGGGTACCAGATCAATCCTGGGATAATGAACTCGGTAGAAATTCCCACGATTATGGCCCGCCAGTCGTAGCCTGTAGCCAGGTACATAAGGATCGGGGTCGGCAATGTCCAGGGTGCTGCTACATAGGTCGGGTTGACGAACCCAATCACGTGCATGATCCACGCAAAGGTGGTGTTCAAGAAGGTGATGAGAATGAACGGTATGGCCAGGAAGGGGTTAAAGATGACCGGGGCGCCGAAGGTGATCGGCTCATTGATATTGAAAATCCCCGGCCAGATGCCCAACCAACCTACCTGTCGTAAGCGGGCAGACCGGCTGCGGATCAGGTAAATGGCCAGAGGCAAGGTCGCGCCTGAGCCTCCCGGTACGACATAGCTGCGGAACAGGTCGGTGTAGATGTAGGGAAGGTCCTGCCCGCTGGCGGCAGCCTGTGCGTTAGCCGTCAGGTTATGGGTCCAGATCGGCTGCAGAACGATACCGATCGTCAGGTCTCCGTGGATCCCTAGGGTCCACAAGAAAGCGTGGAAGGTTTCAGCCAGCGCAGCTGCGAAATAGTTGGAAGCAGCCGGGACGATATATGACAAGACCTGCACTACTCCGTTGGCGATATCGATATTGAGCACCACACGCACGATCCAGGCCAAAGCCAGGATGACGATGCCCGGTACGAGGGCTGCAAATGAATTGGAGATTGCCGGAGGCACCTCGGGTGGCATGCGGATGACCAGGTTCCGTACAACGAAGAGGTTATAAATCTCAACTGACAAGAGCGCCACCAGGATAGCCGTGAAGAGGCCGCTGTTATCGAAATACGTCCCCGGCAGCCCTTCCTCTCCCCATGCGCCCAGGATGGGGCTTGCGATGGTGATGAAAGTCAATAAGGCGATGGCCGCGGGCATCAAGGGGTCCAGGCCTCGCCTGCGGGCCATATTGTATGCGATGGTGATGGCTGCAAATGGTGATAGCAAACCATACGTCACATTGAACGGTACCCATAACTTTGCAGAAAGTTCTGGGTTTCCATCCAGGTAGTCCAGCCATCCCTGGACCGGGAATTGCAAGATCAGGAGGCTGAAGGCGCCTGCGATCAGAAGCGGCAGCAAGGCAGCCAGGCCGTCTCGCACGGAAGCTAGATGGGGTTGGTCGAAAATAGGCGCCAGGGCTTCCATCCATCCAGACATGCGATCTGACCAGGAGACTTTTGTATCTTTCGCGGTGGTCATCGATATTTCTCCTTTTGTTTACGCGATTACAGTTCGAATAAGTTTTGGCAGGTTAAAATGAATTTACCAGCATGCCCACTCTCCTTCCTGGCCTGGAACCATCGCATATTGGTCGGCCTGTCTCCTCCTGAAAACCGATGGGTCCATGATTCTCAACATTGAGATCTATCTGAATCAACAGCAATCGGAAACAGGTTGCTTGAAAGGGGTATTTGATTTTTTACTAAGCTTGATTTGCAAGCATGGAAACGAGCAGATGAACATTTGCTGTGCATCTGCTCAAAGTATAGAGAAATTTTAATGGCTTGTCAAGCTTTTGCCTATTGACAAGCGTGCTCATTTTTCCTATACTCTGAGCAGATGCACAGTATGCGTGCTTCTGCTCAGCTTTCCGCTATCAACAGGTGGAGTATGATGGACGAACAACATCATGAGCTTCTCGCTCAAGCAGCTTCCTTGTACTATGAGCACGAGAAGAATCAAAACGAGATCGCGCGGCAATTGGGCGTATCGCGCGTTAAAGTCTACCGGCTGTTGAAAGAAGCCCGGCAGGAGGGGGTGGTAGAATTTACGGTCAACTGGCCGCTCGAGCGGGATACTGAATTGGAAAAAAACCTTGCGCGTATATTCGGTCTCCGGGAAGCTCTGGTTTTGAGGTCCTCCTTCCAAAGCGACACGACTTTGCTACGCCGGCTAGGACAGATGGCTGCTCGTTACCTGGAGATGATTCTTGAAGACGGCATGACTCTGACCGTTTGCCTGGGGCGCTCGACCTACGAAGTTATCAACGCAGTCAGGCCGAGTTTCCGCAAGCAAGTTAACGTTGCTCAAGCCATGGGTAGCCTGCCATTTTCCACCCAGGAGTTGGATAATGCTGCTCTGGCACGGCAACTGGCGATTAAGCTAGGTGGGAAAGTGCTTTACCTGCCCTCTCCGCTGATGGCCAGCAGCCCTGAAGCTGCCATCGTTTTGCGCAGCCAGCCAGTGATCGAGCGTACCCTGGAGGCCTCTCGCTGCGCAGATGTGGCGCTCTTAGGGATCGGTAGCCTTAAACCCGGCTCTTCCAGGTATGTCCAGCCTGACATCATTCCGGCGGAAAACTTAGCCGAGTTGGTTGACCAGGGGGCAGTTGGGGATATCGCCGGACAGTTTTTCAATTTATCAGGCGAGTTGCACGCTTGCCTTTATAACGAATGTACGATTGGACTTAGCCTGGAAGAATTAAGACGTATCCCCACCAAGCTAGCGGTTGCCCAGGGCCGAGAAAAGGTTAAGGCAATCCTGGGAGCGCTGCGAGCTGGTGTTATTGACGTGATTTGCACGGATAGTTGGACAACAAGCGAAGTCTTGCGTATGAATGCCGGAACTTGAGCTTTTATTCACCTGCTTACGCCAGAATGGATCTTGCCTTTCACAGTACACTCCAGCTTCCCTCGGGCTGGAGAAAGGAGTTGCAATATGCCTGGACCCGGAATGGAGCTTATCGGAGAAGAGGAGAAGCAAGCGCTGTTAGATGTCATCGAAGGCGGTTACCTGTACCGGTACGGGCGAGCGGAGAATCCGAATTTTAAGGCTAAGGTCTACCAGTTTGAACAGGAGGTGGCTCGCCGGGCGGGAGTTCGTTATGCCGTAGCAGTAAATTCCGGAACCAGTGCTCTGCTGGTAGCCCTTAACGGATTGGGAATTGGGCCGGGCGATGAGGTCATCGTACCCGGTTACACCTTCGTAGCCAGCATGGCCGCCATCGTTTATGCCCGTGCGATCCCGGTTTTGGCCGAGATCGATGCAACCCTTAACCTGGATCCCGCCGATGTACGCCGCAAGATCACACCACACACTCGGGCCATCCTGGTTGTCCATATGCTGGGCAATCCTGCCAGCATGGATGAGCTAAAAGCCCTGGCAGATGAGCACAACCTGCTGTTGATCGAAGATTGCGCCCAGGCCTTTGGGGCCAGTTATAAGGGCCGATGGCTGGGGTCAATCGGGCATGCTGGCGCCTATAGCTTCAATATCTTCAAAACGATTACTGCTGGAGATGGGGGCATGCTGGTTACAGACGATCTGGACCATTATCGCCGATTCTATGCCATGCACGACCAGGGCCACTCGCCCATGCGGGTAGGGGTGGAGGTTGGCCACCGTCCTTTCATCGGCCTGGATTTCCGCATGACGGAGCTTTCCGCGGCGGTCTTGCTGGCTCAACTAGGCAAGCTGGATGCCATGCTCGGCAAATTGCGCAAAAACAAGGCGCGCTTCAAGCAAGCTCTGCAGGGGATGCCCGGATTGATGTTCCGCGAGCTCCCCGATCCCCAGGGAGAGTTGGCTACCTTGCTGACTGTCTTCTTGCCCACAGAAGAAACCGCCCGCCAGGCAGCCGCTGCCTTGGGAACCAAGGTTGTAGCTGACTCCGGTTGGCACGTCTACTCCAATATGGAACAAATCCTGGAGAAACGGACAGTAACAGCAGAAGGATGCCCCTTTACCTGTCCTTATTACAAAGGCGGCCAGGCGGATTACCACAAGGGTATGCTTCCCCAAACGGATGACTTGCTCTCGAGGGCGATTAATATCGGAATTGGAGTCGATGATGGCGGACTGGGAGCTGGCTTTGGCGTGACGGTTCGAGACGAGGCAGATCGTGTCGATGCTCAGGCGGAACAGTTCCGACGGATAGTGAGCCAGTTCCTATAAATAACGAGAGGCAAGACCAACAATTAGACTGGATCTGTCTAGCCTCTCGGTTCAGCCGCTTTTCAGCAGCTCGGAGAATGCCTGTAAAGCTTGGTAATACGGCAGGATGCTGGGAATAAAATGCCGCTCATCCCGAGCGTGTGGTCCGATGCCGGTTTGGCCCCATACCACTGCCTGGCCTCCTGGCGCGAAACGAGCGCTGGTGCCTGGTAGCTTCTTTCCCAGGCGCGGCTCCTCTCCAGACACCTGCTTAACGGCCTGGACCAGCTTTTTGAGGTATGGGTTATTGGGATCGCACGCCACTCCGTTTTCCATTACGCCAACTTGAAGTTCCAGATCGTTTTCCTGGCAGTACGTTTCCAGCTCGGACGTTAAGGCGCCCAGGTCATCCTGGGGGATTGGGCGCACTTCTACACCCAGCCGGCCCGTGTCTGCTAAAACGTTATAAATCCCCGGCGTGCCAACCTGCAGAAACGGAAACGCTAACTGAGATCTCCATCCGCCTTCGCCATTCAAAGTCAGGCGCTTCTGTAAGATCTGCTCGATTTCGTTCCGAGCTGAGAACAAACGCATTGTCAGGTCGGTTTTCACCCCGGCAGTACCGGTATGCCCGCGTTTCCCAAATGCCATCACATCAAAGCGCATGACCCCCCGGTTTTGGATACACACTTCTCCCCACAGCTCATCCCCGCGTTCACCTGTCCTTTCCCCGGCGATGAAAAGCCCGGGCAAGACGGCTCCCTCTTCTTCCAGCAAACGCAAGGCATGTGGTGTACCGACCGGTTCGGTTTCCCCATTTTCCTCGTTGCCGACCAGCAGCAAGCTGATGGGCGGGTAGGGGGGGCCAGCCCGCAAGGCGTCTTTCAGCCAGACCATATAAGTAGCCACAACGGTCTTCATATCAGCTGATCCGCGTCCCCACAGGTAGTCGCCTTCCACTCGCGGCTCAAACTGCCGGTCATCTGGTTCGGGAGCCACCACGTCAAAGTGGCCGGAGAGCATGACCTGGTTCTCTCCTGGAATGGATGGTGGGAATTCAACCAGCAAAGCAGGGTACTTATGCTTGTTCAAATATCGTACCTGCAAGCCACCATAACGCAGGTAATCGTAGATGAAGCCTGCTGCGTGTTTGACTTCATCCAGGCGTTCTTCCGGGCAGGCGGTAACCGAGGGGAACCGCACCAGTTGCTGTGCCAGTTCGACGATCTCCTGCGTCTTGTCATAAGAAGAGCCAATAAAGCCTCCCCCATTTTTTAACTCAAACTGGACTGGGAGCATGGGATCGGTAAGAGATTCCTGGCGGGCCTGTTGGAGGATATTTCTGAGTTTAGAGGTCTCCCCCTCCAGCGAAAACAAATCTTTTAAGATCCTATCGATATCGTGAATTACCTGTTCCTGTCGCTGCTCGGCTAAGGCTTTGAGGGCGTCCAGAGGCACTTCTATGGGAAGTTCTGTAGTTCCCAACATCTGCTGTAACCGGGTCCGAAGCCGTTCTGCAGGGTTGGGAGCCCCGGACGCCATTTCCGTCAACGGAGCCAGGTCTTCCCATAGGCCTACCGCTTCAGCCAATGGGCGCAGCTCAGCCAGGGTCCACCTCAGGAACTCGCGCATCTGGACCGGTTTTCCGGTCAGCGGGTTCTCGATTTCTGCTCTCAGGCCATACCGGGAAGCCAGTTCCTCATTCCGGCGCGCCCGCTGGATATCTTCCTGGTCGTAGCGGAAGGAGCGTGCGAAGACAGGGTCCGCATAAAAGCGCAGCAAGAGCAGGTGTTTCAGGGTCAGGTTGGCGATGTCCAGCGGCAGGCTGCCGCCCCCGTCGTCGGTGCGGATCTCAACCCGCGCCATGGGCAGGTTGATACGAGCCATCAAGTTCTGGATCTCGATCTGGTAAGCTATCACTTCAGCTTGCAGCGCATCCGGCGTGGCTGATCCACCGCCCACCGCAAAAAGCCCGCGCGCGTATATTTCTTCCAGTTGTTTGCTTGTCAATGTAATCAACCGCTCTACAGGTTCGGCAAAAGAGCGCGCCCTGACCGGGGTCCAGTTGTTATTGCCAAAACGGGCGCCGCTCCTCACCAGCTCGTAGGATATATGCAAGTAATCGGAATACGAGCGGTACAAATCCGGTACGTCCAGGGTGGTTGGGTTCGGGAAGGTCAGGTTGCGTACCGAATCGAACTTGGTCAGCCGGACAATGGGACGCCCATTCTCTTCAGAAGCCTTTAGTGGGGTTGAAGCGCTTGTCGCAATGAATAAAGATGCGAAAGCCCTCATCAACCGGGTACCAGTAATATAGAACTGGCTTTTATAATCATCAAAAAGTGAATCACCCCGTTCGGCGGCCGGGAGGTGCATAAAATCCATCGCCAGCAGAGGCGCAGGTAGAGAAAGGTTGGTGTGCAATCCGGCAGTTGCCAGACCTTGACCGTACAGATCCACGCATCGTTCCAGATAGCGGCGCTTGGCCAGGTTCCAGGAACCGGGGATAGAATCATGGCCCACCTGTGCCAGGTAAAGCAGGTTGCCATGCCAGGGGTAGAGCTGTTCCCCGAAATCCCGACCAGCGCGGTGCAGCGCATTGGTCAAGATCGCCTCTAGCAGGCGGCTTTCGTAGACGGCTCCTTTTGGATGGAAGTATGGGCGTGTAACCAGTTCGATCATCCAATGGAAAACCTCCAGCTGGCTAAAAGGTCGTAGCTCATCGCTCAAGACACAACTGCGTAGGTGATCGATGAAGGATTGTTGGCCGGGCCCCGATCCCACCTTCAGCAGGGGCCGCAATTGAGAATCCAACAGGTTCCATTCCAGCTCGAACCCACACAGCCCAGATTCAGGCGTCTCTTCCAGGGCTGTCGCTAATGCCAGCCGGTATTTATCCGCAAAGCGAACGGGATCATATGCCATGCTCTTCCCTTTCTGCCCCTTTTTTTTATTCGTCCTTCCCGGCTCTTATTTCCACAGGATTAACCCTTGCCAGAGCTTCCAAACCAACTACCAGTCTTTCAGCTGCTCCCTGTGTGCGCTCTGGTGGCGTGGCATAAGAAAAACGGATCCATTCTCCTCCAAAGGGCGAGAAGAAAGCCCCTGGTACAATGGCTACCCCGTGTTCTTCAGCCAGGTACTGGCCAAGAG
Source organism: uncultured Anaerolineaceae bacterium (assembly GCA_964486825.1). Lineage (GTDB taxonomy): Bacteria > Chloroflexota > Anaerolineae > Anaerolineales > UBA4823 > CAZAQS01. The sequence goes on from CAZAQS010000014.1 coordinate 26,313, forward strand.
GCTCGCTATCGGGCCAACCACATTGCTCCAGCCATTTTCCGACATGGATGAATGCATAGTATCCTTTACCGAGGATATAGGTAAAACCTTCTTGTTCCAGGAAGTCTTTCAGCACCAGACGGCTGGCATTGGTGGGATCTACGATCGAGCGCGAGGCGTCTGCATAACCCATCTGGTAGGCTGCCATGGCAACCGCCAGGGAGTAAAACGAGGGGATTACCGCATGCGAGGCGCGCGCTACTGTAAATTTCACCACTTCCTCTGAAGCAATCAGGTGGCAGTTACGGATATTAGACGCACCCAGGCTTTTTGTAATGCCATCCAGGAACATCAATCGCTTACGTTCCTCTGGCTCGAAAAATCCAATGAACGTGTTTAAATCCATTGGTTTTTCATCGGTTACATAGTGGTACATCCAATCGAACAGAACGAAGGCTACTCCGGCTCCCAGGGCGGCTTTCGCCAGGGCTGCCTGGCGCTCGGCTGGAATCGTAAGGCCGGTAGGGTTATCGGGACAGGTAATCACCAATCCGGCGACCTTTCTCCCCGCCCTGGCAGTGAATTCCACACATTCTTGGAGGCTGTCTTCGGAGTAAGCCCAGCCCTGGGCTGGATCTCCTGGCGCCCAAACAACGCTAGCTCCAACCCCGTACGGCCCCCAGTTATAGGAAATCCACGGTACCCGGCTGACCACCAGGGCGTCCCCGGCCCTGCCATAACCCAGCGCCAGCATGGCCTGGTAAGCCTTAACCAGCGCATCTCGACCGCCTACCGCTGCCAGTACATTGCCTGGCCCAAGGCCTGTACTCGAATCCAACTTCCAATAATCTTCCACTACGGTCCGCCGGAAGGCTTCCGTTCCAAAAGGCATGTCATAGGCTGTCCCATTCTCAACCTGCATTTGAGCGGCCTTTTCGAGGATAGCCCGCGGCACACCTGGAAGACTGGCGCCACCATCTCCTTGGGAAGCGTCAAAAATGGGGCTGCTGGGATATTTTTGCTGGTAGACTTTCAGGGATTTATTGATCAAGAACATTCGCGAAGCCGGGATGGGCTCCATCATGGACAGATGCTCGCTGACTGGCGAAAGCTTGTTTTCAGGTACTGCGTAAACAGGTTGGTTTAGATCATAGGGGTTTGGGTTTGCCAAGCAGCACCTCCTCATTGCTCTTCTATGGCTACAAAAAAACCCCGCTGGAGCGGGGCTTTTCGTCGATTTGGCTTTCTTACCAGAATATGATTGCGCCAGCGTACGACTGCCCCACCAGGTGAGTCGGGTTATTAGTGGTAATGGCATTGGTGTAGCTGGCTTTTTCCATAATTGGGCGCAACTATACCATCCTTGAATTAGCACGTCAAGGAAAAAATCGGGTTATTTTACCTCCAATAAAAATATGGTGGATAAAATCCTTTCAAAGCATAAGCTATCCTTGTCATTGTCGATCCCATGTTATCAGTGTCTGCAAATTCACCTATCTCTTTCTCTCGCAAACAGCAAAGCCAACCGTGGGAGTATAGAGAGTAACCCTTTTGGAAAGAAATAATCATTATCAATCCCTTGGTTTCAATAAACGATTGCTGATATCATATGTTAAATTATTGTGAAATTGGCGAAATCCAAGGAGGCTTCCGGATGGAAGCAGCGGTATCTTTTGGTGGATATATCCGTCGCAGGCGTAAAGCCCTCGACAAAACTCAGGAAGAGCTGGCTAACTGTGTTGGCTGTTCCATAGCCACCATCCAGAAAATTGAACGCGATGAGCGTAGACCTTCCCGTCAAATCGCTGAGCTGCTGGCAAACTGCCTGGAAATCCCAGAGCAGGAGCGGGCAAACTTTCTCAAGGTGGCCCGCGCGGAGAGGAGCTTCGAGCAGCTGGCCTCGCCGTTGGTGCAGCCCCAACCTACACCGGTAGCCGCTCTCCAAGTTCCGGGCACCAACCTGCCGGCCAGTTTTACTCCAATGATTGGTAGAGAGCCGGAGCTGGCTGAGCTAGCCCAGCTGCTGCTTCAACCAGGCTGCCAATTGCTATCGCTGCTTGGGCCTGGAGGTATTGGCAAGACCCGCCTGGCTCTAGAAATCGCCCATCGATTTTACGCACAAAAGCCACCTGTATTCCCAGATGGGATCTATTTCGTTCAGCTAGCCTCGACAGAATCGCCGGAATTGATCGTGCCCGCCATAGCAGACGCTATTGCGATCACCTTTTCCGGCCCTGGGAATCCTTCTGCCCAGTTGTATAACTCTCTTCGTAATAAGAGGCTATTCTTGATCCTGGACAATTTGGAACACCTGTTAGAAGGCGGGCAGCTGATCTCCGAGATTCTCCAGCATGCTCCAGGGGTTAAGGTCATGGCCACCTCTCGAGAAAGGTTGAACTTGCACGGGGAATGGATCTTTGAGATCCATGGTCTTCCTGTACCTCCCCCGGACCACTATTCAGCTATAGGTACCTATAGCTCCGTGGCCTTGTTCCTTCAAGCCGCCCGGAGATCCAGGCCCCGGTTCCAATTGGATGAGGACAATCAAGCATACGTCGCCAGAATCTGCCGCTCCCTTGATGGGATGCCGCTCGGAATTGAAATGGCGGCAGCCTGGGTAAGGGTGCTTTCTCCCCGTGAGATTGCCGAAGAGATTGAAACCAACCTGGATTTTCTGGCAGCGCCTGCCCGAAATTTACCGGAGCGCCACCGAAGCCTTCGAGCTGTCTTTGACCATTCCTGGAAGCTGCTCACGGAGCAGGAGAAACTTTCTTTGAGGCAAATGTCTGTCTTCCGAGGTGATTTTGACCGCAAAGCGGCAGAACAGGTCACCGGGATCGATTTGCCCGTGCTATCTGCATTGGTGGATAAATCCCTCATGGAAAGGGCTGGCAACGGGCGCTATCGGCTGCACGAGCTGATTCGCCAGTATGCGTATTCTCACCTCCAGGAGGATCCTCAGGAGCTTGGGGGGACGCGTGACCGGCATACATGCTATTATTTGGATAAGGTCCAGGCAGCCGAGGAGTTAATAAAAAGCCAGCGGCAGAACGATGCCTTACACGAATTTATCCTCGATTTGGATGATTTTCGCTGGGCTTGGGATTGGGCTGTCCAGGAGTCCTATCTGAACGAGCTACGCCAGGTAGCTCATCCCTTAATGCTCTTCCTGGAATTGCGTAATACTTTTCACGAAGGGGAAGCTTTTTTCCGCCAGGCAGTAGAAAAGGCTCGTTCCTTTGTTACCGGCTCGGAGTCCGGTCAAGATGTAGAGGAAATCCTGTTAGGGGAGATGCTTTCCCCTTTAGGATGGTTTTCCTTCCGCCTGGGATACCTGGATGAAGCCTTTGAACATATCCGCGAGGCGAGCACACTGCTGCGAAAGCACAACCAGACCGCCTCGTTGGCTACAAACTTGTGGCACTTTGCGAATGTATGCTGGTTTGCAGGTCTCTTTGATGAAGCCATTCAGGCGATTGAGGAGGCTCTGAATATATACCGTCAGCTCAAGCATATGTGGGGTATTGCAAACATGGTCATCTACCTGGGCGTATTCGCCTTAGAGCAGGGTGATTACGACAGGGCTTACCAGCTACTTCAGGAGGGCCTTTCCCAGGCTCGTGTCTGCGGCGATCCCCGCCTGATCTCGTTTGCCGTCATTTATCTCGATCGTACCCCGCAGGCAAAAGTGCGCTACGCGGAGATGAAGCCTCTGCTTGAAGAAATTTTGGAGTACGCAGTACAAACCCGGAACCGTTATGGAAAAGGAGTCGTGCTGGAGCGTATGGCCCTGGCTGAACAAGCCAGAGGGGATATTGCTCGGGCGAGGCAGCTATTAGGAGAGAGCATCGAGCTCTTTGAAGAAATTGAAGACCTCTGGAGTTATACACGGGTGCTCACCTACCTGGGTCGCCTTATTTTTTCTGAAGGCGATCCAGGGAAAGCCTGGCAGGTTTACACCTGGGCCCTCCGTACCGCTGTAAACGCCCACATGTACCCGAATGCTTTGGATGCCTTAGCAGGATTGGCAGAAGTGTTATCTGCTGAGGGGAATAAGGAGTTCGCCTTGGAGTTAACTGCCCAGGTGATCAACCATCCTGCTGCAACCCAGTCTGCCAGGCAGCTGGCCGAACACCTGCGAGACGAGATCGAGATGGAAATAAAAAACCAGCCCTACGGGCTGGTTCAAGGTCCGTTCCAGATGAAAACCCTGGAAGAAATCCTGCAGGAAATCTCATCGCTACCAACTGGGACTGATCACCCTAATTTGTAGCGAAATGGCCGGAGAAGAACGGGCTGCCAGGGAAGGTGTTCGTATGTTCCAACCGGTTCCGCAGGCGTAGTCGAGCCCGCACCAACCTGCTTTTCAATGTGCCGATCGGAATCCCCATGCTTTGGGCTGCTTCAGCATAATCGAAGTCCAGGATGTCCACCATCACCAGCGCGTTTCGATAGTCTATAGGTAGATCTTCGACCAGGCGCCGCAAGGTTGTATCGAGCTCGATGGTTTCGACGGCTTCTTCCACATTCATTTTGGGGTCTGCCATCCAGAATGGGGAGTCGATTTCTTCTCCTTCTGGGTCGGTGGGCATTAAAGGAACGGTTGGCCTCCTCTTCAACCGGCGCAGCTCATCCAGGCACAGGTTGCTTACAATACGTGCTAACCAGGATCGAAAGGAGCCGCCCCGGTAACTGCTCAAGTTTTGGTAAGCACGGATAAAGGCATCCTGTGCCATATCTTCAGCCGCCTCTTGGTCTTTCATCAACCATAAGGCCTGGTTGTATACCATGTCCTGATATTTCAATACCAGCTGGTTGAAGGCTTCGATATCTCCATGTACGGCAGATTGAATGAGTTCTTGTTCGTCCATTTTTATCAAATCCATTTTCTACCTGCGACTATTACGAATACTTCTATTTCCCTTGGTAATTCTAATTATCCGACAAAAATTGTCCGATTGGTACAGATAAGTGAGACAGGAACTCGCACAAAAAGATACACATTTACACTACACCCGATCCTGCCCCTCTCCACACGTGAGTGGAGACGAACACAGCAATCTTAACATCCTGGCATTCCGAAACCGTTACGAGGATGTTACGGTTTAGTAACATCCTGTTTCCAAATAAAACTATAGCGACGACTGAGCAGGCAACTAAAAAGGCTGCCCTGTTGCCAGAACAGCCTTATTAACGCTGATCGGTGTTTCTTAGTGCGTCTCGGTCACTTTCCTCAAACCGCGCGGCGAATCGACGTCGAAATCGCGTACATGCGCGATATGCATGGCCAGCATTTGCCCCGGCAGAATACTGGTTAGCGGTGAAAGCCATTCCGGGACCGAAACCGGCAGTTTCAGAGGGATGCGACTCCGGCTCAGAATCTGCGGGTCTTCGCTGATTGAGATGATTTCCGCCTCGCGCTCCCGCAGCGTCTTTACCAGGTCTTGCATGCCGGACAGCATTTTCCCGCCCGGCGCGATTACGACCACTGGAAAACCGCTTTCGATCATTGCCAGCGGCCCGTGTAAGAAATCGGCGCTGCTGTACGGCTCCACGATCGAATAAGTCAGCTCTTTCATCTTCAACGCCAGCTCAAATGCAGTACAGTAGTTGTATCCGCGCCCGATCACGACAGAGCGTTCCATATAACGATAACGTGGGGCGATTCTGGCTATGTCCCCTTCCATATCCAGGACGGAAGCCATCGCCTCAGGTATGCTTTGCAGGGCTGCCAGCATGTCCGCCTCTCCAGCCAGGTAAGCTCCCAGGAGGGCGATGGCGCCCAGCTCTGCGGTATACGTTTTGGTTGCTGCCACGGCCCTTTCTGGGCCTGCTCCTAGGTCTATGACGATATCGCCGAAGCCTGCCAGATCGGATTGGGGAGCGTTCGTGATTGCCGCCGTTAAGGCCCCCTGGCGCCTGGCTTCAGCCAGAACGGCGACGATATCCGGGCTTTTTCCACTCTGGCTGATCCCCATGACGAGCGCTTTGCCAAACCGCGGCGGTTTCTTGTATATCGAAAACAAGCTTGGTGTTGCCAGGCCAACGCTCAAACCGCTGGCGCCCAACAGGTATTGGGCATAGCGCCCGGCGTTATCACTCGTCCCTCGCGCCGCGATGACTACATGTGTTACCCCACTGTTTTGTATGGCGCGTGCCAGCTCTTCGGTGACCTTTCTCTCCTTCTGCAAGAGCCGCTCGATAACCTGTGGCTGCTCATGGATCTCCCGGTAGGTGTAGGATTCTGATAACATGAGTTACCTCCCAAATGATATTAGCTTTCACTTAAGACCTTCTACAAGTGCATCAATCAAGCTACCCTCGGCGTCATCCCCACTCAATTCCCAGAACATCACACCCTTTAAGTCATGTTCCTTTACATAGTTTGCTTTCCACTTCAAAGACTCGGGATCATCGTAGCTGATGAATATCTCCCTATTCGGATGGTATAGCCAGGGTACTTTGGCTTCCTTGTGCCAATAACGGTTGGAAATGGGTAGTAAATTACCGGCAGGGATACAGGCGGGGGTGTATCCTTTATGATCTGTTCCCCAGGCGGTGTAATAACCAATCACGTGATGGTCCATGGTCTCATATCGATCCTTTGTATGGGGTACAGCCCTGGAATGGAGACAGGCAGTTTTCCACCAGGCTGGATTTCGCCAGCCAGCACTCTGGCCAGGGCAAGCATGCTCGGCTCCAACAGGCTGTACGTACACAGATAGGTGGGCGCCTGGGGGAAGACGATCAAATCGTAAGGCATGCGTAGCGCCACGACGATGGTGGGCAGGCTCAAATCCAGGACTGCCTGCACCAGGGATGCTTGCTCGGGTTGGGTATAAGCATTGATCGTTCCCAAGACCGCGGCCTCGTAGCAGCGAAGTTGTTCCAATACCGCCGAGATTTCCTGTTCATCCGGGCTGTGGG
>CAZAQS010000014.1:33228-38773 GCA_964486825.1 uncultured Anaerolineaceae bacterium
ACGATAAATTCGTCTACATAAGGGTAGTAATTCCGCAGGGCTTGCGCTAAGGCCGGTTTTATATAAGAAGACGTATCGGCGGGTGTCAGGTCGATAGGTTGAGGTATTATCACTGCCAGACGCTGGCCTTCTTCGAGGCGCAAGGGAAGGATGGCGGTCTGGTCGCGCACCAGGGTGATCGATTTGGATGCAATCTCGGCAGCAACTGCCCGGTGAGCTGCACAACCTACTACGCTTAAATCAGGGGGACATGGTTGCGAAGACAGCCATTCTTTGAGCGCAGTGACGCGCCGGGCAGAGGAAAACACCTCCTGTGGATCGAGGGTGCTGCTTTTGTAAGCCTGGAGCAGGCCGTTATACACGCGTTGGTGATCAAGAGGCTCAGTCGTCAACAGTAGCAGATCACAGCCTGCCGAAGCTGCCCTCACTGCGTCGGTGCCTAATCCTTCTCCTTGTTGGATGGCTTTCATATCCATTGCATCCGTAACGATCACCCCTTCAAAAGCCAGCTTGCTTCGCAGCAATCCCTGGAGCACCTCCTGTGACAGGGTGCTGGGAATATCCTCCCGGCCGGATAAGGCAGGAAGGGCCAGGTGAGCGGTCATGACCATCTTTACGCCTTCCTGAATTGCTGCTTGGAAGGGAGGAAACTCTACCTGCCAGAGTCTTTCCAGGTTGTGAGGCACTGATGGGACACCGTGATGTGAATCGCTGGCCGTATCTCCGTGACCAGGGAAATGTTTCGCGGTTGCAGCTACCCCACAGGCCTGGATGCCAGCGGTCATCGCCCCGGCCAGGCTGGCTACACTTTTAGGGTCTTCTCCAAATGAACGTGTACCGATGACAGGATTTTTGGGATTGATGTTGACATCACAGATCGGGGCGAAATCCACATTGATCCCCATGGCAGATAGCTCGCGCCCCAGTACCTGGCCTGCCTGGTAGGCCAAATCAGGCGAACCTGTGGCTCCCAGGGCCAGGTTGCCGGGTAAGGGTGTAGCGCCCTCACCTATGGCCATCAGTTGCCCACCCTCCTGGTCTACTGCGATCAGGAATTGCGGTAGGCCGGCCTCCTGAGCGGCTCTTTGGAGGGAATGCGTGAGTTTGCGTACCTGTGCCGGCCGGTCAATATTGAATGCCCGGAACAGCGAAAAACCGGCCGGACGATAGCTATGGATCGCCCTTAACAGCTCATCTGGTAGGGTGTCTTTGCCTATGAAGGCAAGCATCAATTTTTGTCCCAGGGCTTGTTCGATCGACCAGGGCCACATATTAAGATCCATCTGAACCTCTCATCTTGTTACTGGCTATCAGCCTTTCACTGCCCCGGTCAATCCTTGTACGAAGTGCCTTTGTAGAACTGCGAAGAACAGCATCATGGGGACGACAGTCATGACCACTCCCGCGGCGATGCCACGCTGGTCATTAAGGAATGCACCTTGCAGTGCAACCAGTCCCACCTGGAGAGTCTTGTGCTCCATGGTCTGCAGCATCAGTGAAGGCCAGAAGAAATTATTCCATTGCTCGACAAAGGTGATGATCGCAACCGTGGCGAGCGATGGTCGCACGACAGGTAGCATGATGGACCACCAGATGCGGAATTCCCCCGCCCCGTCCATGCGGCCTGCATCCAGCAGGTCGTCCGGAACTCCCCGGAATGCCTGGCGCATCAGGAAGATGCTCAGGATGCCCGCCAGATAGGGAAAGATGACCGACTCGAGCCGGTCATAATATTTGAACACATTTACCGCCAGGACGTAGCTGGGGATGGCGGTGAGCACGGGCGGCACGATATACGTGGCTAGCAGCATGAAGAAAATGGCATCCCGGCCTTTGAATTTCATTTTTGCCAAAGGATAAGCCGCAGCGGAGGTGAACAGCAAATTGATCCCCACAACGCTCAAAGTCACGACGATGCTGTTCAAATAGAACCGCATTACCGGCAGCAGTCTCCATACTCGCAGGTAATTCTCCAGTGTAGGGTCTTTGGGAATGAGCTGTGGCGGTACAGAGAAGATGGCGTCGGTTGGGCCCTTGAAAGAGGTAAAGAGTACCCACACAAATGGGAACACGGTAATTACAGCTACCAGGCTAAGCACACTGTACCAGAAAATGTTCTCCAGGAGATGCTGGCGGAAGCGGAACGTGCTTTTCACACGAAGAGGTCTGCTTTGGGTGAGCTCCATCAATCTGCCTCCGTTCCGCGCTCGAGCATGCGAATATTGATGATTGAAAAGATCAGGGTGATTACCAGCAGTACTAAAGCGATGGCGGAAGCTCTCCCTGCATGGTTCAATTTAAATGCCTGTTGCCACAGGTAAAACACGACCGTATAGCCGCTGTTCAAGATACCACCCAGCGAGCCGTACAGTATGAAAATTTCATTAAATACCTGAAGCGCTGCCAGGCTGGAAATCACAGCCACGAACGTAATCTGTGGGCGTAAACCGGGGATGCTGACGTGCCAGTGCTTCTGCCAACCGCTGCAGCCGTCTATTGCCGCTGCGTCGTATAACTCCTCAGGGATATTTTGTAAACCGGCCAGCAAGATCATCATATAGTAACCCAGCCCTAACCAGGTGGTTAACATCATGGCGATGGGAAGGGTGAATGAAGGCTCTGCAAGCCATTGGATCGGCTCCTTTAAGAATCCAACAGTCATCAATATGCCATTGATAATCCCATTTGTGTCGAACATCATCCGCCAGGCGATGCCTACGGCGATCGTCCCACTGATAACCGGTATGAAAAACAGCGTCCTATAAGCCTGGATGCCAGGCAGCTTGCGGTTTACGACGATTGCTAAAAGCGTGGATAAGACGATCAGCACGGGTGTAACCAGCAAGTATATAAACGAGTGCATCAGCGCCTTCCGGAAGATTGGGTCTTTTGCCAACCATTGGTAGTTCTTCAATCCGGCCCAGACGGGAGGCCTGACGATCGTGTAATCTGTAAAGCTGTAGTAGACAACCGCGCCAATCGGGTACAGCAGGAAGACCGCAATCACAACCAGGGCAGGCGCGAGAAACAGGTAGGGTGTAATAGAAAATTTATGGGTCATGAAGGGTCTCCGCCTGAGAAGACCCTCCCCCGCCTAAACGAGGGAGGGTTGTAACTTGGCTAATTCTTTAGGGGAGTAAGGCGTTTGCCTCTTCAACCGCCCCAGACAGGGCTGTTTGGGGATCTACATTATTGAAGAGCGCCTGCTGGATGGCTTGTAGGACGATATTGTTGACGTCAGCTTTATGAGGGACGGTCGGAAGGATATCGGCCAATTGAGAGACCGCCTCCTTGGCGTACGGCTTGGCGCTGTCCTCGATCGCCACCGGAGCAGCAGAGAAGAACGGGTCGTCATATGAGGCGGGGGTGGAGGGGTAGATGGAGACGACCTTGGCAAACTCGAGCATGCTTTGCGGGTTGGTGAAGAACTGAGCCAGGGCGAGAGACGCCATCGGATATTGGGTGTCCGCTTTCACCGAAATAGCCATCAGGCCTTTCCCGGTCACCCCTGATTTGCCAACCGGGGCATTGACGACTGCCAGGTATCCGTACAGGCCTGGGTTATTAGCGCGCACTTCCCGTATCAGGTTCGGGCCAGTGTTGTAGAAGGCAGCCTGCCCTGTAGTGAAGAGGTCTAGTCCAGCCCGGTCCTGGTCTGTGACCAACACGGTCCGGTCCACGGTCCCGGCTTTGACCATATCAACATACATTTGTAGCCATTCAACGGCTTCAGGTGAATCGAAGGTGAATTCAGTGCCGGCCTTATTGATCACCTGGACACCACCTTCGTATGTCATCTGGGCTAGCAGGTCATTTGTGGTCAGGCGGATATCGCATAATGTGCCCGTCTTTTCCTTGATCGTCTGGCATAACGCCGGCAGGCCATCGATCGTCTGAGGGAATTCTTCGATTGTCAGGCCGGTCTGGTCGTAGATTTCCCGGTTAATCAGCTCAACCTGGATGCCCTGGTACCATGGGAATTGGTAGTGCTTGCCATCGATCACCTGCTGATCCCAAAGGTTGGGGAAGTACAGGTCTACGACTTCTTGAGGTACGATATCATCCAGGGGCAGCAGTAAACCCTGGGTAGCGTAATCGGACACCCAGCCTTCAGATATGGATAGGTTGATGACATCCGGGGCTTGCTTTGCGGCGAATGCATTGCGCAAGTCATCTTGGAAGGTGGCCTGGTGGTCTTCTACTTTTACCTTCACACCAGGGTAGGTGGCTTCAAAGCGAGCAATGGTGCTGTTGACGTAGTCGTCGAAAGTGGGGGACAGCCAGAAGGTCCAGAAAGTAATTTCAGCATTCGGCTCGACGCCCTGGATAAGGGCCTCGGGGTTAGGCCCTGGGGTAGGCGTGATTAGCTTTTCTACCTCAACTTTGACTTCTTTCTCGACTTCGACGGTTTTGACGGTTTCTACCATCACAGTTTTTACAATTGTCTCCGGCTCTACAGCCGGGGCAGGCGTGGCTTGTGCACATGCGCTGAGCAAGATGCTTATCACCATGAGCAGGGCTATCAATTGAGTACGCATTTTTATCCTCCAAAAGAGAACGAAAAGGGGCTGGTTAATTCGATGCCGGACAAAGATGTTGCGCGTGCTGTTATTATTCTTTCGTTTCTCATCTCCTTTCCCTGTTCCGATTTAGGGATGTCTTGCGTACCGTTCTACCTGTCTGATCTCTCCTAAGTACTTTATCCCCCCACTCTTTTTATCCGGCTTGTGACATCCTGGGAAAAACGGTGAATGAACTCCTGTACATAGCTTTCGATGTCCAGCTCTGTATGCAGGATCAAGGGGGTTAAGTCCATTGCAAAGGACATACCGGTCGTTTCATCGACACCATGCGACTCAAAGTAGGTGGCGTTCGCGCGCCGTCGGGCCATGCTGGCCAGGTCGTAGCGCTTACCGCCTGCAATTTGCGAATCGAATACCCCAATCAAGGCAGCTTGCAAGCTTTCGTGCTTGGAAAGGTCGAAAGTCGTCTTATCACTGTCGACCATCCAATCCAGGTCGCGCCAGACCTCACAACCGTACAGTTTCTGCGGGCGCTCGTTTTCAGGCAGGCTGCGAATGGCTGCTATGACATTCAAAGCCACACCTACATGTGTATCGTGCTTATCGGCAAGGTTATGTGTGTAGACGAACTGCGGCTTTGAAGTCTTCAAGAGAGAGGCGATATCTAGCAAGGGTTGCTGGTTGGCGCCGTCCTTGACGGCTTTGCTCGGATAGTCTAGCAGGACCTGGGCTGCGTACTCCCCTAGAACGGCTGCTTTTCTTTGCTCTTTGATCCGCACCAGGCGCATTTCTTCATCAGAATAATGCTCATACAGTCCACTGCGGGGTGAACCGCGCCCGTCCGTCACCACGGCTCCGCTGAACCAAAGCTCCTGGCTCTGGAAGCACTCCAGGATAGGCCCGGCAGCCATGATCTCGATATCGTCATGATGCGCGCTGATGGCCAGGTGTGTGGTGCGCTCCAACGCCTCTTCCGGTTGCAACCCATCCGGGACGAAGATTTCTGCACTGTCCAGATGGAA
>CAZAQS010000015.1:0-8027 GCA_964486825.1 uncultured Anaerolineaceae bacterium
CGACCCAGCACCTCATAGTGCACGGTTTGATCCTGAATGATTACAACGCTCATCATTCCCCTGTTTATGTTTTTCCGAGTCGCTCCAGGTTGGCTCTTACCCTCTCGACAAGCTGGTCAGGTGAGAATGGTTTCAAGATATATTCCACCGCGCCTGCGTTTAAACCGGTCCTGATCTCGGACTCCTGGCCTTTTGCAGACAAGAACACAACTACCATATCCTTCAGGCTTTCTTCAGATTTCATTTTAATGCAGGCATCATAGCCGTCCATATGAGGCATCCGCACATCCAACAGCACCAGATCCGGTTTTTCAGCCAGTGCGATCTGCACTGCTTCTTCGCCATTCGTCGCTTGGAGGACTTCGTAACCAGCGTAATTGAGGGTAAATGTGATCAGGTCTCGGATATCCCTCTCATCCTCAGCAATTAATATTTTCGCCATTCTTTATCCTTCCATTTTCCTGGATTGTTAAGGCTTACCGCAAGATCATGGATTTTGGCCTTCATATTCGGGTAAGGTGAAGGAAAAAACACTGCCTTCCCCATGTGTTCCACTGCTTTCTAACCAAATTTCGCCATGATGCATCTCTACCAGACGCTGCACAATCGATAATCCCAATCCGGTTCCAGAAGTTGCTAATACAAGTGGATCTTCTCCCCGGTAAAAGCGATTAAAGATATGCGCCTGGTCTTTTGGGTCTATCCCTATCCCTGAATCTTTCACGTTAATTTGAACCATGCCCTGCTTTGATTGCAATTGAACGATAATCTTGCCCTTCTCAGGTGTGTACAGGTAAGCATTATCGAGCAGGTTTCCAAGGATCTGAAGTACCCGTTCCCGGTCAGCGAGGACACAGGGAATACCTGGAGGAAGATCAGCCTCGATCTTTAAGGATCTTTTTTCTACAATAGCCCGGTTTTTAAGATCATCCAGTGCTTTGCTGGCAGTTTCGTATAGATCCAACGGCTGAAGTGAAAGGATGACCCTGCCAGCCTCGATCTGAGAGATGTCCAATAGGTCATTGACTAAAATCGCCAACCGTTCGGTATTGGATTTAACGATGGATAGATATTGAGCCTGTTTTTCCGTCATGCTACCGGCCGCACCCATGAGCAGGATTTCTACAAAGCCTTTGATCGAGGTCATAGGAGTGCGCAGCTCATGACTGACGGTAGCTACGAACTCGGATTTCAGCCGGTTTACTTCTACCTGGTGGCTAATATCTCGGAAGATCGAGACCGTACCGAGGAACTCATTATGTATATAGACTGGTGAGAGATGGACCGAAATAACCCTCCCGTCATCCAGCTCGATCCGTTCGGTGTAAAGCTCTTCAACCTGCCCAAACAGGGGTTTCTCCGACCAATGATGGATCGTCTCTACCCAGCTTTGAGCTGCCTTTCCAAACATACCTCTGAAGTGGTCGAGAGATTGGCCTGTGACTTGCTGCCGGGATAGTCCCAAAATCCGATCCGCTGAATGGTTGAATAATGTGATGATGCGCTGCGCATCCGTTACCAGAACGCCGTCAGCAACTGCCTCCAATATCGCTTCCAGGCGGCTTGATTCCACGTGTTGAGAGCGCAACATATCTCCCAAGCGTTCTGCTTGATCGCGGATAAGATGGTATAGCTGTGAGTTGTTGATAGCTACAGCGATTTGTTTTGCAGTAGCCTGCACCAGCTCAAGTTGATCCGCGTTGAAGGCATTCTCTTCCTGATGATATAACAGTAGAGCTCCCAGGACTTCTTCTCCAATCTCAAGCGGGACAGCGATGGCGCTGCGATGGGTGGGGGGCTGGTCATCCAGTTTGAGCCAGCGCGGGTCTTGCCTCAGGTCGGAGATTAATGCCGGCTGCCGGTTTGTGATCACCCACCCTACCAAGCCTTCATTGGATTTGAGCGAGGTAGGCTGTCCCCCGTCCGGGATAATGTGGTTACCCAAAGAAGCTCGGAGGAAAAGCGACGCCTGGTCAGGTTGCAAGAGCATGATCAGGCTATGTTGGGCGCCCATCTTTTCATTGATCAGTCCCAGGGTGCGGTGAAGTACCAGGTCCATATCCAAACTGGCAGAGAGTTGAGACATAATGCTGGTGAGGATTTGGTTCCGCTCATATTGCCGGGCCAGTTGTAGGGTCCTATTCTCCACCCTTTTTTCCAAATCCGCGGCATGAGTCTGGACTTTGGAGAACAAGTGCGCGTTATCGAGTGCTACTGCCAGTTGGTTGGCAAGCTGAGTAACCAGGCGTACCTGCGACTCTCCGAAAAGATTGGGTGTCTCGCTTTGGACTGTTAGAACTCCCACCCCAATTCCACGTACCATTAAACGGATCCCCAGCCACGAGCGGACAGAGTCAGCGACCAGATCCGTAACCCAGGGCTTATCCAGCTCGTCCCTCATCTCGTTGATCACCAGGCTTTGCTCTTGGGTGAGGATGTATTCAAACAATTCGGTGTTTTCAACGAGAGATGGCCCTCCCTCAAGTTGATTTTTATTTTCCAGCCTCTGCACAGTAAAGGCGGCCGAATCATCCTTGAGAAGGACCGCTGCCGATTGGATAGGCAACAATTCCGACAGTTTATTCAGAATGGTATCGATAAGCTGCTTTTGATCAAGCATCTGGGATAACTGGAATCCAATCTCAAAAAGGGCGCCCAGCTCGTTGCTTCTCTGGATTGTCTCAGAATATAGGAGCTGAGTCTCAGCGAATAAGCGGGCATTCTGGAGAGCGATAGAAGCCTGGTTACTAATCGTTTTGGCAAGCTCAATCTCGTCGGACGAGAACCGGTAAGGCTGGTCCACCTGTAATAAGAAAATTCCTTTTAGCTCGTTGGCGATAACCAAGGGGAGGCCGAATAGGGACCTGGTTGACCGGCTGGAAAAATACTCCGATAGGGGTTGCATTAACGCGGAGCCGTGCTCAGCCATTTCATTGTTGATATCCTCATTGAGATAAATGCTCAGCGACTCCCTAATATGGTCAAAAAGAGGCACACTGACAAGTGTGCTTTTTGATGCTGGTGGGGGAGGGGGAATTTCGGTATTTATGATTGGCTGGTTGGATGATTCGAACAATATGGCTGAAATCGTCGAGCAATTGATCGAAGTGTACAGCTCCTGTGTGGTGACCTCTAAGATACGATCAGGATCCAGTGAGCTGCTCAATTCCATGGAAAGCCGGTTAAGCACCGTCAGGCGATATGAGCGGCGGTCTAATTCCTGGGCCCGTTGCAAGCTTTCTTCGTAAAGGCGAGCATTTTCCAAGGCTACAGCGGCCTGCCCAGAAAACGTGGTGGCAGCTTGAATATGCTCAGCAGTGTAATAGCCCGCTTCCGATTTTTCTAAGGCAATGACACCGATCACGTTTCCCTTGGATAGAAGAGGCACTCCTAACCAGGATAAATACGGGTGATCCGGGGAAGATGCGAAGCGCTCGTCCTGGCTTGTATCATCAATGCGGATTGGCTGCCCGGTGGTAACCATATCCTTAAATAGCCGGCTATCCTCTACTGCGACCGATAACCCTATCCGTTCTTCATGGTCTATAAATCCATGCGCGGCTCGGATGATAAGTCGGTCACTCTGCCGAATCCATAGAGCGCCAGTGTCATAGCGCAGGATGGTCTTTATCTCACCTAACAAAGATGAGATCAATTCGTCTGTTTGAAGACTTGATGTGATGGTAGCAGATACCCTTGTCAGGGTCTGGAGCTGGACAGCTCTTTGCTCAGAGGCCTGGAACAAGTGGGCATTTTCAAGCGTAAGGGCAGTCTGGTATGCCAGGGAGGAGGCGAGGTGTTGGTCTTCTAACCGGAAGGCGTTCGTAGTCTCGAAGTTTTCCAAGATTAATACACCAGCCGGTTGCGCGATGCGCGGCAATATCTTCCCTCGGGCATCCTGCTGTGGCAGGTGGCTCCCCCCCAGCGGAATGACAAGGCAAGACAGGGGCAAGCGACCCTCGGTGGCATCCCGGTAATACAGTAATTTCTCAGGAGCCAGGCTATAGTGCCTGGCAAAGTCGACAGAATCAACTTTTACAGGTGAACCACCTTCGAACGCCAAACCGGGCAATGCTTCTCCTGGACGGTAATGGATCTTGAGGATGGCTTCATTATCAATATATCCAGAGGCTAGCTGAGGAACCAGGCTCTCTTTTTTCGGATCCCATATTGCCACAACACAGGCGTTTGCCCCGGGTATGACTTTTAAGACGCTTCCGATGAAAGTATGCAGAATGCTTGCCGGTTCGAGGCTGCTGATCTCCTTGCTAAATTCCAAAAGCGAGTTGACCTCCTGTAAGCGGCGTTCTGTTTCTTCGACTAGTCGCAAGCTCTCCATGGGTATGGCTACCTGCGTCGATAGGGTTGAGAAAAGTTGTTCATCCTCGGTGGTGAAAGGAGGTAAAGCATCGCTACTGATCGCCAGAACTGCCCCCAATGGAACCCCAGGCCCATTCTTGTTTTCCCTCTGAAGCCTGGAAACTTGATCGGGAATTGCCAGGCATATGAAAGCCTTAGCATTGAGTGACTGAAGGAGAGGGGATTTCAGCCATTCTGGTCTTTGCTCGAGGTCCGAGACCAGGATGTTTTTTCCAAATTGGATACAGTGACGCAGGGGATTGCGTTGCCCAAGTTGGGTTTCTAACTGGGCAACTGGCTGGTTGGAGCCCAGTGCTGCCAACAAATGGGGCTCCCCTTTGGCGGGTATGGCAACCAGGGCACTGTCCATATCCATCCTTGCAATCACTTCTCGCCCCAGTGCTACCAGGATCTCATCCCGGCTAGATTGGCGAGATACGATGCTGGCAATTTCCAGGCTTGCCTGTATCCTGCGGGTCCTCAGTTTCAAGTCTTGATGGGAGATGTCAGGTTCAATTCCCTTTTGTACCAGTGTTCCGAAATCAGTGCCTCCTGCACCAGCAATTCCTATTGCGATTGCTGCTTGGGTAGCCATGGTTTGGGCGATTTCCATTGCTGTCTGGTCGAAAAAATTGGCTTGAGGGGAATGTAAGTGGATCAGACCGATGACTTCTCCCCGCCGCAGAATCGGAGCCAACAGTGCAGACCGGATTCCGGTATGAGGCGTTGTTGTCGCTTTTTCTCCTGAAACAAGGGATTTTTCGTCAAATAGGACTACCTGCCGTTGCTGTAAAACGCTAAGCTCAAGCTGCGAAAGGGATCCTGAATGTTGCTCGCCAATCTGCAGATAGATTTCCGGAGGGCTATCGTAATTCTTGCCATGATTTATCATCAGGATATTGCCACAGCTAGCGTGGGTGATCAGCAGGATTTCATCAAATATCCGTTTGAGCAAGTGTTCAAGGTTAGGGGACGTATTCAGCTCCCTGCCGATACGGGTTACTGCGTTAAGCTCATCCACTCGCTTACGTAAACTTTCATCTGTTTGAGCTGCCAGGGTAGATTGTTCGATTGCACCGGCAAGTTGCCCGGCAGTTGTATCGACCAGTGTCAGATCATTGCGGTCAAAAAAATTTTCATTTTGACTTGCGAGCATGATCTGTCCTACGTTTCGATCGCGAATAATCAGTGGGACGTTGACCAGGGACCGGGCCTGGAGCAAGTTGAGGAAGGAATGGTAATAGGATGGAATATTTGGATCACTCCCGACATCTCCACTGATCAAAGGTCGTAAATGAGGCTGTCCCTCCTCATCCCGCGTGGAAGCTAAATGGATAGAAATCCTGCCAAGGCTGTTGACCGTTTCAGGGGTTATACCAAAGAGAGATGGCTTATGTAGCCTCAGCTCTCCCACTCTTTCTTCTAAGAGGAAGAGAGCTCCAATATCGGCTTTGAGAAGGCGCGCCATGTCTTTGATAGAAAACTCCAGTATCTCATCCAATGTTGCCGCTGACCTGGTAAGGCCGGCAATCCGCCTTAAGGTCTCTGACCTTTGAGCGCGAGATTGGCTTTGGTGAACCAGCATGGCATTCTCGATGGTAATGGCGGCCTGCCCGGCAACAATCGAGAGCAGGCGCAGGTCGTCCTTATCAAATGGAGATCCATCAAGCTTATCCGCCACTTGCAGGTATCCCAGCATCTTTCCACCCGAAGAGAGAGGCGTCAGGACGGTGTTTAGAATCCCGGCAGCCTGGGCGCGGGAATCAAGCTCGAGCGCCTCCAGCCGGGGGTCTTGCGGGGCATTGTTCGTTACGATGGTCTCTTGTGAAAGCAGGATTTTTTCACCTTCACTATTCGGGGGTATGTTCGCGTGGAAGAGCTCGATAAACTGGGGGGGAATACCCATAAATGGGATCTGGGCGTCAAGGCTATGCTGTCCTTCATCGTAGATCCAGAAACCAATGACGACCACATCCAATAAAGGTTCAATGCTTTCTACGAGACGGTTGAACAGGTCTTTCGAGTCCCTAAATGCGCCGACCGCGTGGGCTAGCTGTGATAAACCAGTCAGCTCGAGGACTCTACTCTGTTGGCGGTGGTAAAGGATGGCGTTGTTTAATGCCACGGAAGCATGCCCAGAGATCATTTCTAGGACTTCCAGGTCACTCAGGGAAAAGGCCTCTTTGTTTAGGGAACATAACTCTACCGTTCCAACCAACTCACCCGCCACGATCAAGGGCAACCCCAGGTAAGAATTGAAATTGAAGCTGGAGCGATCGATATCACGGCGAAGGGTGCGGTCTTCTCGTATATCGGTTATTAGAAGAGGTTGGCGTTCCGATATCAAGTAACCAGGGTAATCCTCTCCGGCAGTAAACCTTTGAGTGGCTTTCTCAAAAATGCGCTCATCATTGCTTGTTTCAATGAAGTGGTAAGGGATTAAATATTCGTTTTCTGGATCCCAAACAGAGATTCTTGGAAAATCACATGGCACGAGCCGCTCGATGCTCTCGAGAATGCTTTTTAAGGTGGATTCAAGATCCAGATTGGCTGCCATCGTCTGGCTGAGCTCAATGAAGGTCTTGATCGTGCGGTCAGCGGGGGCGCCGTCATGAGAAGTCAGCGCGCGGATTTCAGGCCGGTGGAGTGAAAGGAGCATCGCACTATCCCCATCATAAGGGATATCGATTGACGACGCATCCACATATGTACCGTTTATCGAGATATGTGCCTGCCCTTGCATAGCGCATAGGCTGAGGAAGGCATCGCTAGGACGTGTTCGCCGCACCAATCGTTCCAGGTTTGGTCTTTGAGATGAAAAACCAAACAGGTCACGAGCCGCCTGGTTGATAAAAACTACTCGACCTCCTCTTTTGACGAGCAGAACGCCATCGTGTACATCTGTTCCTGGCTGAGGGTTAAGGACTTGAGAGCGGCGCGGATCAAGGCCTCGATTTCGTTGGATGAATCGAGTAAACCAGATTGTCGGCAAGGCAATTGCTATACCCAGAAGGAGTCCAACAATGCCTAGTAATTCCGGAGTGAGTTGAGACATTAATTTTGGAAGTGGCCTGTCAACGGACACTGCCACTTGCTAAGCTTCGATATCCGTAATCAAACAGCTTTCTGCCGGCGTGCCTCAGCAGCCAGCTCTGTGATCTCACGGATATCGGAAAACTGGTATTGGGAGGGAGAGACAGTCCCGATTGCCAGTGTCATCAATGGAATATCATCCGTTTTTCCACTCGGGTCGGAGGTGGTGATGAAACCACGCTCGCGGTCCATGAAATTGTAATGGGTGAGGACTTCTTCCTGGAAGCGTGCTTTCAATTTTTGCTGGACTGTGGTTGCAGCTTCTTCACTGGTAACAATTATAAAATTATCACCACCTGCATGGCCTAGAAAATCACTGACGGTGCCTAACTCGTCGACTACCTCGTTCAGTAACACGGCTGTGAACCTGATCAAGTCATCTGCGGCGACAAAACCATACACCTCTTTAAATGGTTCATAATGGTTGATGCGAATATCCATCAAAGCCCAATTGCTGCGGCGGATGACCTGGCGAAGCTGGTCTTCGATAATCCGCCCGGCAGGCAGGCCTGATCGGGGATCTGTCAGGCTTTGTTGCTCGGCACGGGTGATTGCCCGTTGGGTACGCAATTTTA
>CAZAQS010000015.1:8037-38098 GCA_964486825.1 uncultured Anaerolineaceae bacterium
GTCGAATGGCTTGGTGATATAGTCATCAGCGCCAAGCTCGAATCCTTGCAGCTTATCACTACGTTCATCCTTTTGTGTCAGGAAGATAATGGGGACATGGCTGGTGCGGGTATTGGTCCGTAAAATCCTGCATACCTCAAAGCCATCGATATCGGGCAGCATGATATCCAATATGATCAAGTGGGGCATGTTTAGGCGTGTTTTTTCCAGTGCGATCGAACCGCGCAAGGCAGTATCTACCTCGTACCCTTGACCTGTGAAGTAGATCCTCAACATATTCGAGATATCCTTGTCATCCTCAACAATTAGCAAGCGAGTTTTACTCATATCGGCCTCCTGGCTACTGCCGTCTTTCCTGATACACTTTTTTTACTTCCTGAGCAAAATCCACACTCATCTCCCTAGCCAAATCGCAAATCGAACCGGTCATTGGATCGACATTACCACGCAATTTCCTCCAGTTCACCTGGCCGCGGGTACAGGCGGGGATGGAGGTTATTGAACCGCAAGGGATGGTGATCGCTGTTTTCATAAAATACATCTCGGTCGATGACACGCCGCTCAGGTGAGGCAAATAAGACCACATCCGATTCGATCGTACGGGCTGGGAAAAAGACCATCCCTGCCCCTAGCCGGCAATTATGACCCACGCAACCACCCAGGACAGGACGATTGGCGGGTTGTAATTGCCCATTCCCGTCCAGCGCACGGATAGGAGCCGGGAGAAGATTGTAATCTGTAAACGTCGAGCCAGCCCCTATGAAGGTGTTCCGTCCAACAACGCACATTTGCAAACACGCGTTTTGTGCGACCATGCTGTTTTCCATCATTGTGCTCATAAACAAGGCGGCCCGGAATGGCAGGAATGCTCCATCGCCGATCACTGAGAGCATCAGCTGGCAGCCTTGTGAAATATTCACATTATCTCCGATAATACAATTTTCTATGACAGCGCCCGCTCCTATCGTGACGTTATTGCCAATGGTCGTTGGCCCATGGATGATGGCGTGTGGATCGATCACACAATTATTCCCAATCTTGACTACCTCGGAACATTCAAGGACCTGCCTTCCCTCGTACATGGCTTTAAAGAAGACACGAAGCTTAAATAGTGGATCTTTTTCAAGGCGTTCCTCAAAGCGGCCCCCCCGAGTAAATAATCCAAAAACAACATCGGCGATGAAAATATGAACCCAGGAATCGATTGCCAGCAGGCTGCGTAAAGGGACTTGAAAAACCAGGTCACCTTGCTCGTATGCCATATAGCTTGGTACATGGTAATAACCGGCTTCGGTGGTTAGCAAGTCGATGATGAGCGGTTCCGCTTCGGGCTGTGGGCCATTTGGGTAATACCACAGATCTGCCAGGAATAAGTCGCCCACCTGTGTGTAGGAAGTGCTCAAAGGTAGGGCATGTTCTCTGAAAGCAAGGTCTTCCTGAGAAAAGGCCGCCCGGCATGCGCAACCGCGGCTTTTAGCTTCTTCCAGGAATGTTTTTATGTATTCAGAATCAAAGAAAAGGTTGTCACGATATAAAAGGCAGGCTTCACTGATCTCAGGTAAAGGGGCATCGTAGGGAAGCTCCAATTCAGAGCTTGTATATGGTGCGAGTATATCGCGCTGGCTCAGCCAGAGGGGCTTATTTTGGATACGCAGATCACGAGCGCGTTCATTGAATGGGCGGAGATAGCGGGGGTCTTGGAGGATGATTTTTAGCATGTCAACCCAGAGTTTCTGCATAGGCAAAAGGGCCTGCCTGTCCTCCGGAAAGATTCGGATAAATCTGCGACTCTTCCGAGGTTATTCGAGCGGGCTCTTCTGAATGACCATCGTGCAACATTGATCCCCTGTAGCAATGCAATCTGTCTCCTTAACAGCGAAGTATCTCCCGCTGCTAATCCAATACAGGGCTTCTTGTAGGATGCCCACTGCCAAATGGCACGCCGGACTATCTGAATGGCGACCCCAACAGATTGGACAGCTTTCGATATGCAAGGACAGGTTATTCATATCCTCTTCAATATCGACATGTTGGTCGCCAGCTTTATTCAGCGTTTCAGAAATTAACGCTACCGCCGTTCGTAATTTTAAGGATAGCGGGAGCATCCTGAAACTTACCTGGGTCAGGCCGAGATCTGCCCCAAATTCTCTAAGCCCATATTTAAAACACGCTCTTCCAGATCTTAGTGCCAGGCCTTGACTCCCTTGCAACCCATATAGCCTTACCAGCGCTGCTTGTACATGGCCCAGCTCATCCAAGTGGATAGCTGAAGTGCTGTTATACGGAGGGTAATTATCGACCAGGTGGGTCAATTCTGCATTGTCCAGGGCTGCGTTGACGCCTTTCTGCCCTATGATTTCTTCCATACCCTGAAAGAAAATGCTGCCCATCTTGCTTGAGAGATCTGGTCGAGTTTTGTGGTACGTCATGGTAATTAATTCTCGCAATCTAAAAAATCTTTTAGATATTTCATAAACCTGGTTGGCTCATCTAACATGACAAAATGACCTGCATTTTCAAACCGTTCGATGCGCGCGTGCGGTATGCCAGCCAGCATTGGCTTCCATTGACGGGGACTCACAACGATGTCTTTCGCCCCGAAAATGCCCATAGCAGGGATCTTTATCCTTGACAGATGGGGGCGGATGTCCGTGTGGCGCAAGGAAGCTATACTGTGTTGGAAGGATTCCAGGGTTGTACGAGAGATATCCCTGTCCATCATTTTCGCCCAGTTTGTGTCCTTTGAATATAAGGGGGCTAGCAAATGATAAGAAAGCTTGAACAACCAGATATTGTGGTAAACCACAAATCCAATTCCACGGCGTCCAAATAGCTTGAGAAGCCATGAAAGGGAAGAGCCTACCATTGGCGATCCCACTACAGCCACTTTGCTCACCCGATTAGGGAAATGGATAGCAGTCAACAAGCCAACCGTTCCCCCCATACTGTGCCCAACCAGAGGGGCCTCAGCGATCCCCAATTGATCCATAAACTGGTCTACCAACTGGACGAAATCTTGAACGGCGTAGGTTTGCCGTTTGTTTCCAGATTCCCCAAAGCCCCAAAAATCCAAGGCATAAGTTCTGTAGAAACTGCCCAGGAAAGCCATCGTCTCCTGCCATAGCCCCCAAGAGCCCAACCAACCATGTAATAAGATCACCGGGCGACCCCGCCCGAAAACCTCATAATGTACAATTCCTTGGTCTGTAGTGATGGAAGACACAGTAAGAATTTGTCCTGGACCTGAATCGAATCCTAAGCAGCTTGTTCCATCTCTGCCAGAATGCTGTATAACAGCTCCAGGAGAATGGTTTTGACCGACTCTTTTTCACGGGCGACACATGACACCAGCTTGACCTTGGGATCCAGGCGGAGAGCAATCCGCATATCATCCAACTCCCAGGCGTCATCCCGGTCCTGTTTATTGGCTGCGACGACATAGGGGGTTGGAGCATAGGCACGGAAAGTCTCTAATATGCTACGCGCCTCTCGAAAGGTCTCAGGGCGAGTGCTGTCAACCATTACGATAAAACCCAACATACCTTCAGAAAGAATCTCCCACATAAAATCAAAGCGCCTTTGCCCAGGTGTGCCAAACAAGTACAGGACCAGGTCGTTATCTACCGTGATACGGCCAAAATCCATAGCAACCGTGGTTGATTCCTTAACTTTCTCTGCCTCTGATGATATCTTTCTTTCTGTAGAAACGACATCGATTTCGCTGACAGAGCGAATAAACTCGGTCTTTCCAGCATTAAAAGGGCCAGTGACTACCATTTTTACCGTTTGCATATCGGGGTGTCCTTAAGGTCCTGAAGGTTAAAGAGATCGAATACGGTTGATGATGCGGTTGATAAGGGACTTTTGTTCTTCCTTATGCCCTGGGGTGGGTGGCGTTTTAACCAGAAGGGGAGTTTTAACCGGTACCGCCGGGCGGATTATTTCTACCAATCCCGCCTGCAAAAGGGCGTAGATGATACGCCGGATTTCCATATCGCTCATATTTGCAGCACGGGCAATCTGCCTTATCGTGTTTTTGGGGTTGATAAAGGAAACCACCCGCCATTCCTCAACGCTGAGGTTTAGATTTTTAAGGTTCGCACCGGGGCGGTCGGCAAACTTTAGCGCCATGTCCAGGCTGGGAATCTCATCCTGAAGCTGCTCCCATTCCCGCAACCGCCGGGAACCTTCAATGATGATGTTTTCTAAGCCGATCCGGACGGTGATCTTATCGGCAGGAGGCAGCATGTCATTCTCAAAACGGAACAGTCCCTCCACCCAGGTGAATAAGCGGTTGATATTGTTGATAAAGTGCGTTTGCAAGCTCACGAGGATATCTTGCTGGGAGAGATAGTTCGCATTGATCAATAAAAGACCTAGCTCCTTATCGCTCATATTCCCAGCGCGGGTTTTGATCACGCGGTGCTGTGCAGCAGTGATTTTATTGGCTCGGTGCAGGATTGATACCAGGCTATTATCTTCCTGGCCTAGCTGGGTATAAGCTAATTTGCCCTCTCGAAAGAAAACCGAAATCTGCTCATTCGGACCTTCAACCACCAAAGTCCCTGTCTTTTGAGCGATATTGATCAGGTTCAGAAGTTGGGTAATTGTAAAATCACGCAGATTGCCCTTCAATGCCATAGGGGAGCGCCTCTATATCAATTAGTTGCAATTTTTATGCAAAATGAAATAAAAAGAGTATGAGAGGATTATACATGCAAGGAGTAGATGCGTCAATTAAAAGCGGACCTGAGCCGGTTTGCAGTAATGTAGGTAGGTTTGGCTTTAAAATGAAAAAGACGCACATGCTACCGGTGCGCCTTTTGTACTTCCAGCTCCTCGGCCAGGACTCGAACCTGGAACCTAGCGGTTAACAGCCGCCCGCTCTGCCGAATTGAGCTACCGAGGAACACAGCGCCTGGATTATATCTCGTAATGTTAATCGATGTCAAGGACTGTGTTGTCAATAATAGTAGGTGCCATTTCCTAGTATTAGAATTGTGAACAATAACCGGAATTAAAGAAAAGGCGCTCGATATCGAGCGCCTTGATAATAATATAAACAGTACTGAACAAGTCAATCTTTTTCAGGAGTTGTGGTGCTCGTCTCGGTCTTTTTTTCAGAATCGTTTGCCTTACTCTCAGATTCAGCCGCCTTACTGTGGGAATGGTTACCCCTCGTTCCAGATGGAGAGCGATGATCGGTTGCGTAAAATCCCGACCCCTTAAAAACGATCCCTACAGGGGTATATACCTTCCGCAGGTTTTTCCCACACTCTGGACAGCGGGTGAGCGGCTGGTCGCTGAATTTTTGTTGGCGCTCGAACTGAACTCCGCAATTTTCGCACCGGTAAGTATAAATTGGCATAATCCACCTCGATTGGTCTCTATTTCTTCTGACCAACAAGTAATTATAGCGCGCATGAATAGGCTTTGCAAGAGGTTTTCAAATTGTCTCTAAGAACCGGCAACGAGCTACAACATACCAGAATTTAGATCAATGTCCCCTAAGGCGCCCGTGTTGGTGTGATTGTCCTGGTTATGGTGGGTGTCGGAGTATTCGTGCTGCGAGCCGTAGGTGTTGAAGAAGGCGTGACCGTACTTTTCAGAGTAGGCGTTGGAGATGGGGTGCGGGTTAGGGTTGGAGTTGCCGTGGGCAGCGGTGTGCGAGTTGGTGTAGATGTGCGTGTAGGTGTACGAGTCGCGGTCGGGGTATATGTATTGGTATGTGTTGCAGTCGGGGTCGGAGGATTTAGCGCCAGGAGATGCCTGCTTGCAGTTCTGGCCCATGCAGATGGCACTGCATCCTCCGGCAAGCTCAATAAAGCTTTCCAATTTTCAGTAGCTCCAACCGGATTGTCCAGGGCTTCGAGAGCCATGGCTCGCCAGTAGTACAGGGCAGCCCTCTCTTCATTTGTCTCAGCCAGGTTGGCTGCGCTATTGAACTGTCCGTAAGCGTCCCTCGCCCGATCTGCAACCAATAGCGCTCGCCCCAGGTTCAGGCTGATCTCAAAATTCTTGGGGTATAAGCGCATCGCCATGAGCAATTCGTTGGTTGCCAATTGTCCTTCTTTCATGGCAATATACGTTTTACCCCGTTGAATGTAGACTTCAGTAAGCTCACGATCCAATTTGAAGGCCTGGTCGAAAGCACTCAAAGCGGCCTGGTAGTCTTTTCCTGCCAGGTAATGGGCCTTTCCGAGGGTAAGCCAGCCGTCTGCATCCATTTCCTGGTAGCGTAGATAGATTTCTAGATATTGTGTAGCTTCTAGGGGTTCTTCGTTTGCCAGGAGCGCCAAGGCCAGGGTTTTATAGGCGACGAGAAGTGTCTTGTCCAGCTCGTGAGCTTGATAGGCGCTTTCCAGGCCTGTCTCGTTTTCACCCAGCTCAAGATATGCCTGAGCGAGCAGTACATGCAGCACAGGCGAGTCTGGATATAGCTCTTGGGCAATGTGAAGATCCTCCAGTGCGGCTTCTGGCTCACCCTGGCTTAGCAGGTATTTTGCCCTCTCGAGGTAGGCGTCAGTATAATAAGGATCGTTTTGGATTGCGAGTGACAGATCCTCGAAGACATCTACCTTGGGGTTGGTCAGCAATAAACTACGAGAACGTCCCAGATAAGCAGGCGCAAAATTGGGTGACAATTTGATGGATTGCTCATAGGCCTCCAGTGCCTTCTCGATTTCACCGTTCAGCCAATAAGCCTCTCCAAGGTGGTATCGGGTATCAGCAGAATCTGGATCCATTTGGCTGGCCTGTTGCATGAAGGTCAGCATGCTTTGAAAATCACCCCTGGTATAAGCGCGAATAGCGGAACGGTACGCCTCATTAATCGGATGGGGAGTATTCACATACAAAGGGACAGGTGTATAAGTGGCCACTAGAGACATCCAGAGCGGCATTGGTCCAACGTAAGTGGGGGTGGGAGATCGCACTACTAAAGTTTTCGTCGGGAACACAGTGGGAGTGAAGGTAGGCTGCCTCGTGCCTGGCGTAATGCTTACCCGGTAAATTTGCCGGCCGTCATTGTAAAAGGAGCGCATCCCGAAGATCCCGAAAATCATCATACCGATTACAAACAGCGCCAACGATGCAAATACACCGCCGCGCAAGAGCGGGTTGGTGGTGATTTTCTGCCAGCGCGTGAGCTGAACTTCAGGCTCTTCATCAAGAAGCGCTCCCCACTTGCGCCTGTTTGGGACGACTGGCGCCAAGTTCAATTCAGGGGGGCGAGCTCCTAGCAAAACCAGGCCTCGCTTTGCAGCCGCGTTTCCAGGATCTAAACGGAGCACTGTTTCCAGGCAATAACTGCGTTCACTGCGCGTTTCCACGACCGAACTCATCCACAGCCAATATTTTGGGTTGGACTGGTCGGCGCGCAAAAGGCGCGCGAGTAAGTCGCGAGCACGGAGGCGCTGGCCCTTTTCCAAGGCTTCTATGGCTTCTTTAAGCATGATATCTTCGGGCATAGATAGCTACTCAGAAGATAGTCTAGCATAAGCTAACATTGCAAGCAAGTTGAAATAAGCATCAATTTTTGTCTTTTGGTTAGGTATAATCAGCCGCATGCTTATTGTTATCCGGTTTACATTTATCGTGCTCATCCTGGCGACATTCTTGTTATCTAGCTGTGCAGGTTTCGAGCCAACCTTTGAAACGCCAACCCCAGGTTCGGCGCCAATCCTTCAAATCACCCCATATTGGACTCCTACAAGCTCATCCACGCCAGTATCCCCCACGCCTGTGACTTCTCCGGCAGCTACTTCTCCTCCCACTCCAACTCCGTTTACGCATACGATCGTGCAAGGAGATATGTTAGGAGGAATAGCTTTCCAATATGGTCTTACAGTTGAGGACCTGCTAGTTGCCAATCCTGGTATTGATCCGGCTTTGCTGACAATCGGTTCAACATTGGTCGTTCCCCTCGCTGAAGGCGAGCCGCTTATCGAGGCTACACCGGTTTCCCTGCCCATTCAGGTCGATGAGCCAGATTGCTATCCGACGAGCGATGGAGGTACTTTCTGCTTAATGATGGCAACCAATAATGGGGAGATAAGTGTGGAAAACCTTACCGCAAAAATTGGATTCATCTCAAGCGATGGGGAGAGCATGGCGGAGGAAATCGCCCATCCTCTGTTGAACGTGATCCCTGCAGGTGAATCGTTGCCGGTGCTGGCATTCTTCTCTTCCTCCCTTGAACCTGAGGTAGAGGTTTATGGAGAGGTGATTTCGGCTTTACCTCTTCATGATGATGCTTCCCGTTATCTGGATGCAGAAGTAGAAATCGAAGGAACTGTTGTTGAACCAGGTGGGCAACAAGCCACGGTCCAGGGACAAGTGAAAATGCCAAGCGGCAGCCTGTCACCAGATTACGTATGGCTAGCAGCAGTTGCATATGGAGAAAATGGAGAGGTTATCGGAGTACGAAAATGGGAAGCTCCACAGGGAGATAGCTGCCCCATTCTGGAAATGCAAACCCAAACTGTCGAAACGGAAGGAACGCGTGAGTGTCTTTCCTTCGATTTGACGGTTTATAGTTTGGACCCACAGATCGAACGAGTTGAAGTATTTGTCGAAGCGGGATATCTGCAAGAGCCCGAACAGGGTGGTGAATAGGTGGCCTGTTCGGGGGTTGTATGGTGGTCTAATTGAGTTTATCCGAAGATAATTCGCAATGGCACCGGGGTGAAAACTAGCAAAAATATGACCAATCCCAGGAACCCCAGCGCCCTCCGGCGTTGGTCCAGGGGAGTGATTTGATCCAGTGGCTCCGCCTGTTGGCGTCCGAGGAAAAATATCAACCCCGCCCACAACCACCAGCCGTTCCAAACCAGGCCCATGAATACCAATCCCACCAGGACGAAGGGGAGCAGCGCCATAGAGCGTTTCCCCAACAAGCTATTGATGATATGACCACCGTCGAGTTGACCAGCGGGGATGAGGTTCAAGGCTGTAACCAGCAGGCCCGCCCATCCGGCCCAGGCGACAGGATGGAGCATCACATCTACACCACCTGTGGGATCAGGCAACCCCGTAAAAAAATAGCGTATCCAATAGACGGTGGGGGAAAGGTCCCCAAAGTTAGCGGGCGCTGGTAAAAGCTCACCAAAAACAATATATTTGGCCAATAAGTAAAGGATGGAATTGCCTTCCAGGCTCAAACCTTCGCCAGGCGGTATCACCTGTGGCAGGGTGTTGATCTCCGAGAGATAGAGTCCCAGAATCAAGACTGGTATAGCAACGATCAGGCCAGCCAAGGGGCCGGCTATCCCGATGTCCAGTAGGATGCGCTTATTCTTGTGAGATTCTTTCTGAACGATGACTGCTCCCATCGTACCGAACGGGCTAAACGGGAAGGGTATGAAATAGGGAAGCGTGGCTGCAGTGTTGTGAAAACGGGCTACCAAATAATGACCGAACTCGTGGGCCAATAAAATCCCTAACAGGCTGGCAGCGAAGGCAAATGCCATTCCCAGGTTGTTGAGCATAAATTGTGGTACGGTCGTACTTCCGTCGTAGCCGTAGATCGCCCCCGCCGTCAGGACACTGAGCAATGTCAACACAAAAAGGACCAGGTTTACCCAGGGATTGGAGGGAGAAGGGTTCTGAACCCCTGGAACCAGGATGACGATATGTTTCCCGTCCGCTTCCCGAAACAAGGGGGTGATCTTCACGGGACGCAACGCATCAGCCAGCTTGTCATAGGCTGCCGCGGAGTCTTGCTGGTGAAGCCTTCCTTCGAAGCGAGCCAGGTAAGCATGTTCTGGGTTGCCAGACTCCCCCCAGGTAACAGATTCGATTCGTAAAACGCGCGAAACTTGAGATGTAATTTGATCGTTTTCTAATGGATACATAATGAGACCGGCAAGTTTTCCGGAAAAATCTAACCTTTATCGGAGTGAATATCGAGGATCTATTTACCCCTCATTGTACTTAACCACAGGCGGGAGTGGATGGGGGTCGAACCCACTGCAGCCCGCAACGCGGCCCGCCACCGGTTTTGAAGACCGAGGAGCCCACCGGGACTCAACCACTCCCAAGAAGATAAGGATAACCGATGCCCTGGGCTTCTGTCAACAATTACTTAAATAACCGGATGGGTTCTCTAATATAGCGCCTGCATATCCCCATTGATGTCGATGACGTGGTTCTGGTCGTAATATGCCTCCGCGCTGTCCAGTTTTTGACATAGAGCTCGCAGTTGTTGTAGTACGTGATGGTAAGGTATGTTTTCTCGCTGGTATCGCTGGCGGATCCCTTCCATCTCTGATATGGCATCGTTCAATAGCTTAGAAATATCATCTTTGGTATTTAAATTATCAGAATATTCATCCATCCGATATTGCCATAGCTGGCAAGATTCTTCGAAGCGTTGCTCGAGCTCCCTGATCCGTTTCTGATCTTGCTCAGCAGTCTCGGCGGTTTGCTTCAGTTTCGTCGCCAGGACCTGGTATTTTCCCCCAAGCTCACTTAATACTGCCACAAGGTCGATGGCTTTGATCCCTTTTTCTCTTAACGAATGCCACTGTTCCTCGAGAGTTTTGAACTGTTGCCGTTCAGAGGTAAGCACCTGGCTTGTGGCTGGCCAGGTGCGCCCTTCTGGGATCAGGCTGGTTGCATGGTTTAGCCATTGAGCAGCCAGTGCACGTTGCTGATCTGCATGTCTATAGCGTTCCAAAACCGGTCCCTGGATATCATCAACAGATCTGGAAGCAGCAATGCACATTTGCCATTCCTCATTTCGCTGCTTCATTTCGGCGATGATTTCTGAAAACGTTAGCGCTTTTGTGTCCCTTCTTTTTGATGGGTCCAGCATGCTTGCTTGCGTTACCAGCCTTTGTGATTCGAGGATGGCGGGTTCATCCAGGGTAGCGATTTCGCGCAGTGTGGTTACTTTTTTATCTAAAGTGCCCATCTTTTCGCCTAAGTCTCTATTGAGCTGCTCCAGCCACCTGGCTGCGGATCCTTCGATCTTTTTTACCAGGGCAACTGCTTTTTGAGATTTTTTCTCCAGGCTCCCTTCCCCTGGCCTATCAAATTCTCCGATCATCTCTTCCAAACTTTCGCGCAGTTGCTTAATCTCAGAAGTGGCTATCTTAGATAGATGGGGATTCGAGGCTGCCAGGGAAGCTGCCTGGTTAAGAAGGGCACGGGTCGAAGAGAGCGTCT
Organism: uncultured Anaerolineaceae bacterium; assembly: GCA_964486825.1. Taxonomy (GTDB): domain Bacteria; phylum Chloroflexota; class Anaerolineae; order Anaerolineales; family UBA4823; genus CAZAQS01. The sequence continues at coordinate 19,207 of CAZAQS010000015.1, forward strand.
CACGAGAAGTACGCTCCATCTCTTTCAATTCCCCATGCCGGGCCTGGGCGCTGGCTACTCTTTGTTTTATTCCCTGGTTAAGTTTTACCAGGGCGCGTGCCTCAACCAGAAGGTGAGGAATTTTTGACTCCATTACTGGTTCGGATGGATCGGAAAGGGCAATTTTCCGGTGATGCTCACTCAACGCTTGCAAGTCCTGGGCAAGATGGTCCACTTGATCGGTCCGAGACCAGTTTTCCAGGCTGTATTCCCCCATCTGCTCGACAGATTTCTGAGCATTGCGGATCCATTTGTCTCCCTGCCTGATCTCGGGAAGTTGGATTAGTTCCAGAAGCTCTTTATACTGTTGCTCAACTTTTGCGCAATAGCTGCCTAATTCCGTTTGCCGATGGGATAGCTCTTTAACCTTTTCCAAATCGTAAGAAATTTCATCCAATGTGCGCGTCTTATTGACTGCGCTCAATCCCTCGATTTGAACACGCAGGCCTGCCAGCACCTGCCGGCTTTTGTCCCAATTCAAGGGGTTAATGGAGTTCGATTCGAGCTGGCTGAATTTGGGAGAAAGCTCGCGGAAGCCGGATACAAGCTCGGATAAAGATTGCTTCAGAGCCGTGTATTCACTTTCCCAGGTCCTGGACTTCGTTAAAAGCTCCTCCACTCCAGGACGAGCTTGCGAAAGCATGGCATGCACCTGGGATATGGAGGCTTTGTCAGATTGCGCCAGGACAGTTTGCTCATCACCACTCAAGAAATAGACAGGGATTCGTGTGCTTAACCACTGCTCACACTCCCGGGCGTCGGCTAAAGACAGCTCCAGGGCCTGGTCCTGTATCTCTGAATTGTAAAGGCTGGTCAAGACATTCAGCGCCAGCTGGTTGTCTGCGAGTACCTGGCGAGCTTGAGCAGCAATATCCCATCCCTGTCTCTCCAGTTTCGATACCGTCTCACCGGCCGCTTCAAAGGTTTTCTCCACCTGTTGTTGTTTCTTGAGTAGAGCTGCGATCTTCTGACGGATGTGATACCAGTCGAATGGCAAGCGAGCCATATTCAACCAGTCATCCATGCGGAGGTTACGGATATCATTCCGGGCATCAGAATAATCATTAAGCTGTTCCTGGAGTTGTGAGTCTGCCTGGTCCAGTTGCCGCTCGAGCTCCCCGGCTAACGTGCCAAAAGGAGGCGGGTCTGAAGGGGTGAATTGTTGAAAGACACTCCTTAAGCTCCCGCTACGGGAGGAGGCCAGGCGTAGCTGTTTCCGGATTTGTTCGAGGTCGCTGTGGGTCCTCTTTTGCCAGTAGCGAACGATGGAAAAAGCAAACAACGCCAAAAGGAGCAATCCAATGATGAACGCAAGCAGGGATATGCCGAAGATCTCTAGAAAGGAAATTGTTTCAGGACTCATCGCATGCATCCATTCTGTAATTGTTCCATGAAGTATCACACAAATCCTGTAAGCGATTCTACTTCATCCTACATCTATTATAAAATAGAAACTATGTTCTGAGAATGCTGGCTTTAGGAATTTGCATTCGTATGGCACCAGCGCCTTATGGAACTGATCCCAAAAGTGGATGCCTTTGGGTAAAGAAACTACTTATGTCCTGAATATTAAGACTCAATGTCGGAAATGGCGTATGCCTGTTACCACCATAGCCATCTGATGAACATCTGCTATAGTGACTGAATCTGCATCTCGTAGGGATCCACCCGGGTGGACAATTGCTGTCACTCCCGCCCTGGCTGCTTCTTCTATAGAATCAGGGAAAGGAAAGAAGGCGTCCGAAGCCATCACTGCGCCCCGGGCTTGTTCCCCGGCCCGGGCTGCGGCAATTTGGACGCAATTGACTCGGTTCGGTTGTCCGCCGCCAATCCCTACGCTGGCTTCACCTTTTGCAAAAACGATGGCATTTGATTTAACATGCTGGCAGGCCTTCCAGGCAAAACGAAGAGCAGCCCACTCCGCTTCGCTGGGCTGGCGTTTGGATACGACCACCCAATCTGGAGCATCCAAAGGGTCGCCCTGATCCACTGTTTGGCGTAGGAGCCCGTGGTTAACCGAGCGTAGCTCGTAATCCGGCTCCAGTAAGGTGGCCGGCATCTCGACCAGGCGGCAATTTTTTCGGCGTGCCAGGATCTCTTTGGCCTCCAGCGTGAAACCGGGCGCGATGATACATTCCACGAATAGCTCACCCAATTCCTGAGCAGTTTGGGCGTCAAAGGGGATATTTGAAGCGATGACGCCGCCAAAGGCAGACACCGGATCGGAAGCTAGAGCCAACCGAAACGCCTCTACCAGTTGAGACGCGCAGGCAATGCCACAAGGAGAGAGGTGCTTGACGATGCAGATCGTGGGCTTTTCATATGATATAGCCGCCCGCCATGCCGCATCCAGGTCGAGGATATTATTATAAGACAGGGCCTTGCCCTGTAAGAGCCGGCCGCCCAAGGGACCTACACCGGGATCGTAGCTGTACAGAACCGCTTCCTGATGTGGGTTTTCTCCGTAGCGTAGCTGCATGATTGGGTAAAGCTGTAAATGGAAGGCTGAGCCATTACTCAAGTAAGCGCCAATTGCAGTGTCGTAAGCGGCGGTCGCTTGGAAGGCTTTCTGTGCCAGACGACAGCGGGTTTCAGACGAAACCGTGCCTTGCTCCTTAAGCTCTGCCAATAGCGAGGCGTAATCAGCAGGATCTGTGAGGACACTTACCCTGGCGAAGTTTTTCGCGGCAGCCCGGATCAATGCTACCCCCCCAATGTCGATGTTTTCTATTGCCTCTGCCATGGTGACCCCGGGACGAGCGACAGTTTCCCGGAAGGGATACAGGTTAACCGCAACCAGGTCGATCTCCCTGGCGTGGATGCGCTCAAGGTCTTCCGCGTCGCTGGCTGTCCGCTGGGCCAGGATACCCCCATGGACAGCCGGGTGGAGCGTCTTGACCCGCCCTCCCAGGATCTCCGGCGAGCCGGTATATTGATCGATATTTTCTACGGGTAGACCAGATTTGCGTAAAGCAGCAGCAGTGCCGCCGCTGGCGATCAGGTCCCATCCTAAATCTAATAGATCGCTGGCAAATTCTATCAGGCCTTGTTTATCGGAAACAGATAGCAGGGCTGTTGGCATGGGTTCACCTCCGTTGAAATGTAAGAATAGTAGGGGTTGGGATAATAAACTGCCCCATTAGGATTTTTTAGGGTTGCTGGTTAAAGAGCATAGAGCAGAGACCAGTAAGCGATGTTCCACCTGGTGGATCCTTTCGGTCAGGGTATCTAAGTTATCCTCAGCTTCTATGGGAATGACCTGGTGGGCGATGACGGGACCCGAGTCCACCCCTTCATCCGGGACAAAATGGACCATTACACCGGTATATTGGAGGATTCCCGCCCTGTAATCCTGCCAGGCTCGTTCGATAGCGTGTGTGCCCGGAAATGTTCCAGGAAGAGCAGGGTGGAGATTGATAACTTTCATCGGAAAGTGTTCCAGGAAAGCCGAAGAAAGCAGCCGCATCCATCCCGCGAGTACGATCCAGTCGGGGGAGAAAGTAGCTACCAGGCTTGCCAGGCCGGCGTCATAAGCACGCCGGTCTAAGCCCTGCTCCCGGTAAGGTCGCCATGGAAATACCCGAATGGGAATGCCTGCACCCGAGGCTCGTTCGAGAGCATATGCCCCGGTCTGGTCGCTGATTACGCTAACCACCTCTGCATCCAGCTCACCGGTCGTGCAAGCATCCAAAATCGCCTGGAGATTGCTACCGTTCCCGGATGCCATCACAACCAGCCGGGCCGATTTTCTGGCAACATTAACCCAATCATTGATAGTCTCAGGTTTTATTGTCTCAGGCAATTCCTACTCCTTCCCCGGCAATAATTTCTCCGATGATCCAGGTAGGCTCGGGAATTATCTGTTGTACGCGTTGTGCATCTTGGCGATCAGCCACGACGATCATCCCAATTCCCATGTTAAAAACCGTATGCATTTCACCCGTTTCAACCTGCCCCAACTGTTGTATCAGATGAAAGAGAGGGGGCACAGGCCAGGCGCTCCCTTCGATCCTTGCGCCACATCCTGGAGGCAAAATACGGGGGATATTTCCGTAGAAACCACCCCCGGTTAGATGGACCAGGCCTTTTACAATCGGCTTTTTAGCATCGATCAATCCGGATAGCAAGGGCAGGTAGGAGCGGTGTGGAGCTAGCAGTAAATCTGCCAGTGGTTGCCCCAACTCAGGGTAGATTGTGTCCAGGGATGTCTCGGCGAAAATCCGGCGGATCAAGGAATAACCATTGGTGTGAGGGCCGGAAGAGGCCAGGCCAACCAGCACATCTCCAATCTTGATATCCGGGCGAGGCAAAATTCGATCTTTTTCAACGACCCCCACGATGGCGCCTGCCAGATCGAATTGCCCTTCCAGATAGACGCCCGGCATTTCGGCTGTCTCCCCTCCCAACAATGCACAGCCCGCTTGAAGGCAAGCTTCGCTCATCCCATGGACCAGCTCTGCCACCATCTCAGCCTCCAGGTGGGATAAAGCAATATAATCCAGGAAGAAGAGCGGGCGAGCTCCCTGGACGAGGATATCATTGACACAGTGGTTGACGATATCGTATCCCAGGCCTTTGAGCCGGCGGGCTCGAGAAGCCAGGATGCATTTCGTGCCGACGCCGTCGGTGGAAGCGACCAGTACAGGCGCATTCATTTGGGAAAGCCCTGAGGCATCGAAAAGACCACCAAATGAGCCCACATCTGAAAGCACCTGGGGCGTATAAGTAGAGCGGACGGAGCGACGCATCAGCTCTACGCTGCGCTCTCCCTCATCGATGGACACCCCAGCAGCGGTGTATGCACCTGGTGTTTCCGCCTTAGCCTGGACTGCTTTCGCCGCGCCCCCAATATCCTTACGGAAGTGCATCCCTGGAAAATTTACATGGCAAACGGCTGCATAGGCGTTAGCAATTGCTTCACCTAAAGAATTGCCGGTTGCGGTAATCCCCATCACCCGGCCGCCATCCGTTAGGAGCTGGCCATTTTGCAGGCTGGTTCCTGCATGGAAGGCCCAGGTTTTTCCCGGCTCGAAACTCTTTTCTGAGTATGAAATTGGCTGTCCGGTGGTTGGTTTTTCTGGGTAGCCGGGGGCAGCCAGCACGATACAGGCCGAAGAAGCCTTCTTCCAGCGGACACTTGGGGCAAGCTCTTCGAGCCTTTCCTGGGTGCAAGCCAGCAGGATCTCCACGAGGTCCGACTCGAGCAAGGGAATAATGACCTGGGTCTCTGGATCCCCAAAACGGCAGTTGAACTCGAGCAGGCGAGGACCCTGGTCGGTGAGCATTAACCCTGCGTATAGCACTCCGATGAAAGGTCTCCCCTCCGCGCGTAGCCCGTCGATTGCCGGGCACAGGATCGTCTCAACCACACTATCTACGATCTCCGGAGGGCAGGCGGGGCTGGGAGCGTAAGCACCCATGCCACCGGTGTTAGGGCCTCGATCGAAATCCAGCAGGCGCTTATGATCCTGGACCGGAGGCATGGGCAGGGCAGAATGACCGTCGCTGAATGCCAGCAGCGATACTTCCCGGCCTACCAGCCGTTCTTCGATCAAAACATTTTTCCCGGCCTCACCTAAAGCGCCATCCACAAGCAAGGCTTTCAAGATGGCCTCGGATTCCTGGTCCGATTCAGGCAGATACACACCTTTGCCGGCTGCCAGCCCAGAGGCCTTGATCACGATGCTTTCGGAGGGAGAGGTCTCAGATCGGAATGGATTGGAACCAATATAGAGCAGTGCTGCTTCAAAATCTCCAAAGCTCTCTGAGCGAGCCGTAGGTAGGCCATGCCGGAACATAAAGGACTTGGCAAAGGCTTTCGACGATTCAATTTGTGCTGCTGCGGCAGACGGCCCAAATACAGGGATGCCGGCTTGAATCAGCGCATCAGATAGCCCGGCTGCCAGGGGAACTTCTGGCCCGACCAGGACCAGGTCGATTCCATGCAGGCAAGCCTGTTCAACCACATCCTTTACGTTTTCTCCACGCCCGGGTAAGTTAGCAGCGATGAGGGCTGTACCAGGATTGCCAGGCAAGCAGAAAAGCTTTTCCAGATGAGGTGATTGAGAGATTTTCCAGGCCAGGGCGTGCTCCCGGCCTCCAGAACCCACGATTAAGATATTCATAGCTCACCTGCTGTGCTTTCAAAGCCGGTCTTTGTCAGCAAAGGATCCAAACGGAACGGGTAGTTTCCGGTGAAACAGGCATTGCAGTAGCCAGTTGTGCTGCCAATCGCATCCATCATGCCTTCAAGCGATAAAAAATGAAGGCTGTCAACCTCTAATTGGCTGGCGATTTCTCCTATTGAGGAACGGTGAGCAATCAGCTCGTCGTAAGTTGCCATATCCACTCCCATGAAACAAGGGTGCCGGATTGGGGGGCAGGTGATCCTCATATGGACTTCCCTAGCGCCAGCCTGGCGCAACATGCGGATCAAATGCGTCAACGTCGTGCCGCGTACAAGAGAATCGTCCAGCACCACAACTCGCCTATCCCTTAAAACAGATGGCAAAGGGTTGAATTTTAGGAAAACGCCCGCTTTTCGCATGCCCGGGGAGGGTTGGATAAAAGTCCGCCCGATATAGCGGTTTTGGATCAGGCCTTCGTTGTAAGGGATACCGCTTTCAACGGAATAACCGATGGCGGCCGGGATCGAGCTGTCGGGCACCGGGATGACCACGTCGGCATCTACAGCGGACTCGCGCGCCAGGTTACATCCCAGGCGTTTTCGAACTTCGTACACAACCTGACCATCCCAGATGCTATCAGGCCTGGAGAAATAAATATGCTCAAAGGAGCACAAAGCCAGTGGGGAAGCCGGCGGCAGGGCTTGTTGGACGATCAAGGCGGCGCCTTGCAAGGCGACAGTTTCGCCGGGTTTGACCTCTCGGATGGCGTCGCAGCCAACGACTTCCAAGGCGCCTGTCTCTGAGGCGACCGCGTGCCCTCCCGCTGGCAAGCGGCCGATTGTGAGCGGGCGCAACCCCCAGGGGTCACGGGCCGCGTAGACTCCTTCCCGGCTTAAGATGACTATCGAAAACGCTCCTTCCCAGCGGGCCATACAGCTTGCGATCCGGTCCAACCAGGTCTCGCCGCTTGCCCGGGCGAGCATCAAGATCATGATCTCGCTGTCGGAGGAGGAAGTCAATCCAACGCCCTGGTCGAGCAGCTCTTCCCTGAGGGAGGCCGCGTTGGTGAGGTTGCCGTTATGCGCCAGCGCCAGCGGTCCGTTACGGGTTTCCAACATAAAGGGCTGCACGTTGCGCATGGTTGATGAACCAGTCGTGCTGTAACGGGTATGTCCAATAGAAAGATACCCTACCAGGTCCGCCATACTGCCTTCGTCGAAAACCTGGGCTACAAGGCCGAGTTTCTTGTGGAGGCGCATATGTAAGCCATCACTTACCGCAATCCCGGCTGCCTCCTGGCCGCGGTGTTGGAGTGCGAAAAGGCCGTAAAAAACCAGCCGGGCAACGTCTGGTTGAGTTTTTGGAGCGGCGATCCCAAAAATGCCGCATTCTTCTCTCGGCTTATCGGACATTTTAACTGTTGGTGTCCTCTCTTATCTTCGCGTCAGCCGCATCTAGTTTGCGTTGGTTTGACTGCTGGAGGTCTGCAATCTTCTCGAGCAGGGCTGGCTCGCCTAGTGCAAGCATCTTGGCGGCTGCCAGGGCTGCATTGGCAGGCTCTAGAACCAGCCCAGGCGCCACTCCAGACGGCATGCGCAGGGATGAATAAATATCTGCTCCTCCATAGGCCTGGCTGGGGGGAGGGCAGGCGATGACCGGCGATAATACAGCTGCGTCTACCATGCCGCTGAGTGCATTGCTCCGGCCCGCAACAGTAATATATACACGTGGGCCCGCACCGGCCTCGTGCTCCCGTAGGATTTCCAGCAAGCGGGCAGGAGTTTTATGAGCAGATGCTATCCGCTGGGTGCTTTCGATCCCGAATTGGTTCAGGGCCTCCACGATCTCAGCGCAGTGCTGCCTGTCTGAGTCCGAACCCATCAAGATGATAACGAGGGGCCTGCTATTCATCGATCTTCCTTTTGAATCAGGCCGGCTTTTATTAGATTTGCCGTAAGCCGGGCAGGAACAGGATAGTCAGCAGCTCTGAAAGCCTGCCCGGTGAGACGTTCGTACAAATCGATGTAACGCCGCCCGATCTCCAGCCACAGCTCAGCGGGAACTGAAGGCGGCTCTCCTTCTCCCCGGTAGCCGTGTTTTGCGTAGACCAGACGCAGATATTCTTTATCGTAATTCTCAGGCTCATTGCCGGCTTCAAAGTGGCGGTTGTAAGAATCCAACAGCCAATATCGGGAAGAATCAGGCGTGTGCACCTCATCGATCAGGCGGATTTCCCCTTCGGGTCCCGATCCAAACTCGTACTTGGTGTCGACCAGGATTAGCCCAGCCTGGACTGCTTTTTGTTGCCCAAGCTTGAAGAGCCGTAAAGCTGCTTCCTGGACAGACGCCCAAGTCCTGGCGTCCAGGTAGCCCTTCTCAACCACTTCAGCGGGGGTGAGACGTTCATCGTGACCGGTGGGGCCACCCTTGGTGGTTGGGGTGATGATTGGCTCCGGTAAGGCCTGGTTTTTGCGCAGGCCCTCAGGAAGCTTGTGACCGTAAACCTCTCGCTCTCCTATGCTGTACCGGTACCATAAGGCAGTGGAAGTGACCCCGGTGATATAACCACGTACAATCACCTCTACGGGAAAGGGCCTGGCCTCCAGAGCGATCAAGGCGTTAGGGTCAGGTATTTCCAGGGCATGGTTTGAAACGATTTCCTTGGTGTGTTTGAACCACCAGGCGGAGAGCTGGTTGAGAACCTGGCCTTTAAAAGGCGCTGCCCCTAGGATCCTGTCGAAGGCTGATAGGCGGTCTGTAGTAATAATTAACAATCGTCCGGGAGCCATTCTGTAAACATCACGGACTTTCCCCTTTTGACAGGGGAAAGGCAGGCTACTGCCAGTAAATGGTTGATTGAAAGCTGTGATCAAAATATCCTCATCCAAGATTGTTTCTCCTTTCACTTCAACATGCGCAACCCATTTTGGAAAAGGCCTAATCCGGTACCAGACATCTCTCCTCGGGACCAGTGTGGGTGCTGGTAATTGTAAATATGGTCTTCTGGATGAGGCATCAAGCCCAGGATATTTCCCTCCAGGTTCGTGATGCCCGCTACATCACCAGGAGAGCCATTTGGGTTATATGGGTAAGCGCCCTGAGCCGGTCTTCCATCTGCACAGGCGTAGGTGAGGGCGATCTGTTGAGGGCAAAGTTCTAGCCCCTCATGGAGAAGAAAACGGCCTTCTCCATGCGCTACTGGACATAGGATTGGCGAAAGGTCTTCCAACCAGGGTGAAGGGCTGGATGGGTTTGGTGTCAACCACACCTGGCGGCACTCGAATTTTCCTGAAGCGTTGAAGGTCAGCGTGGCAGAGATTCCGTTGCCAGGCAGGATGCCTGCCTTTACCAGGGCCTGGAAGCCGTTACAAATCCCGATAATGGGTCTGCCACTGGCAGCGAACTCCCTGAGCTGGTCATTAAACCAGGTATCAAGATCCAAGGCCAATAACCTGCCTGCCCCGAGAGCGTCTCCGTATGAAAATCCGCCCGGTAAGACCAGCATGGAGTAATCTCTCCAGGATATCTTTTGATTGCGTAGCAATGCCAGGGGGAGTATATGGGGTTGTCCACCTGCCGCGCTTACCGCAAAGGCAGCATCGCCGTCGCGGTTGGTACCAGGAGCGTGTAAAATGAGCACTTTATGCATAGGTAAATCCAGGCAATCCAATCAATGCTGGGCTTGTAAGGCTCGTCGCCGTAAACGGTCGATTTATTCTATTGAGCCACGGAATGCCGAAACCAGTTCTGACACTGGCATATCGAGCAGGTTTTGCTCGATATGCGATATACAAAGCTTCTCTCTGGCCGTCGTCTTCCCAAGGGAAGCAAGGAGCGGTATTGCCAAATCTGAACCAATTGCAGCAAGGCGTTTCTGAAACAGTTTTTGGAAGGGCGTTACATGCTCTGGCGCAATTTCGACCAAAAGGCAACCGTTCGTCTCGCCAAACAAGGCCAAACCTGGATCTACGGGAAGACCGTCCAGGTCTAACTTCATTCCTAAGCGGCCTGCAATGCACATCTCTGCGGCGGAAACAGCCAGGCCTCCTTCGCTTAAATCATGGGCTGCCCTGACCAGGCCGAGCATCATCGTCTCGTGCAGAAATTTATATACTTCTGGGGCGCCTCGTGGCTGGGCAGGTAGGCGCTCCAGAGCGCTCAACCCGCCAAAAGGTCCGGGACCAGCCGTCATCAGGGCATGGCTGCCGAGCAATGCAGGCTGAAAATCGCCTATCAGGTAGATTTGAGCGCCTGGCGTTTTTAGATCCAGCGTGACAGCCAGGCGGATGTCGGGATGGATGGCCAGGCTTGAGATCAGCAGGGTCCCAGGGATGGCGTGTCGCTGACCATCACTACCGATGTATTCGTTGTTGAGGGAATCTTTTCCGGATATGAATGGCGTCTGGTAGTATACGGCCGCGTCATGACAGCCTTGTGCGGCGCGCACCAGGCTTCCAAGGGTTTCAGGCCGGCGTGGGTCGCCCCAGCAGAAGTTATCCAAAAGTGCCAGGCGCTCGGGATCGCCTCCAACTGCCACAGAGTTCCGGACGGCCTCATCCACGTTGCTGATGGCCATGGCATAGGCGTCTACCTCCCCGATGAATGGGTTGACGCCGTTAGCCAGGACAAAGCCTCTCCATCCGGCGGTCTCGAGGGGCTTAAGCACAGCCGCATCCGATGGACCATCCTGGGCGATCCCGGACAATGGGCGCACGACGGTAGCGCCACGCACCTCGTGGTCGTATTGGCGGATGATATTCTCCTTGGAAGAAATATTTGGATGCGAAAGCAGGGAAATAAGCAGGGAGGCAGGTTGGTATTCGGTTCTGTTCGTCTGTGAAGCTTGCTTAGCGGGAGCAGGGGATTTAACCGGCCACCCGGCCTTTAAGGTACGCCGGGGGATCCCATTATGTAGAAAATCCTCTTCCAGGTTTACAACTGGGATCTCACCATAAAATACCTCCAACCGGCCGCTGGGGAAGAATTCCCCGATATCGCTCCACTCGACTTCATATGTTTCGCATAGCTCTGCCAGCTCTGGTAGGGCGGACGGGTGGACAGCCAATACCATGCGCTCTTGAGCCTCGCTCAACCAGATCTCCCAAGGCGCCAGGCCGGCGTACTTCAAAGGCACTTTCTCCAGTTGAACCTTCGCGCCAAGCTCAGCGCTCATTTCTCCCACTGCACTGGAGAGGCCGCCAGCCCCGCAGTCGGTGATAGCATGATACAGGCCGGCATCCCGGGCGCGGGTAACGACTTCGATGACTCCCTTTTCTGTGATTGGGTCGCCGATTTGGACGGCGGCCCCGGCTACCTGGCCTGTCTGTGCGTCCATGGTCAGGCTGCTAAAGGTGGCCCCACGCAAACCATCGCGGCCCGTGCGGCCTCCCACTACGATAATACGGTCGCCAGGCTGAGGCTCACGCGGGTAGGTATCGCAAGGGCCGATCCCTATACAACCGCAATAAACCAGGGGGTTAGATGTATATCCTTTATGGTAGAGGACAGCCCCGTTGACGGTTGCCAATCCAAGCTTGTTTCCGTAATCCCCAACGCCAGCAACGACCCCTGACCTGATCCGGCGTGGGTGCAGGACTCCCTCAGGAAGCGTCTGAGCAGGCTGGTCGACTGGACCAAAGCACAGGATATCGGTTACAGCGATTGGACGGTGGGACACACCCAGGTTATCCCTCACGACACCCCCCACACCTGTGTTAGCGCCTCCAAAGGGCTCGATGGCAGAGGGATGGTTATGCGTCTCAACTTTGAAAGAAAGATCGTACTGGTCGTCAAAGGCGATGACACCGGCGTTGTCCACAAAGGCCGAGCGCACCCATCCTGCATGGATGGCTTTGGTAGCAGCCTGGATCGTGTTTTTCAACAAACCATCGATCTCTTCCCCGTCTGGAAGCTGTATCCTGGCTTTGAATGTTTTATGCACGCAGTGTTCCGACCAGGTCTGCGCCAGGCTTTCAAGCTCGCCATCTGTAGGAGGCCGTCCCTGGCGGTCGAAATACTCTTGTATGGCCTTCATTTCATCCAGATCCAGTGCAAGGCGGCGCGCCTGGCTGAGCTTCAGCAGTCCAGCTTCGTCCAATCCTGATATGGGGATGATTTCAGGCTTCAATATTTGCCCTGCTGACTCGTTTTTCAATTCAACAAAGTCAGGATGGATCACACCAAGCGTGTAACGTTGGACGGTTTCGTTAACCAGCAGAGAACACGCAATATGGTGCAGTTGTTCCGAAGTTAAGTCACCGTGAAAGATATAGCTTTGTCCTGTAGCAATCGCTTTGATCGAGCCACAACCGATCTGTCGAACGGCTCGCAGCAACTGGGCGGCTGTATTATCCGTGACACCCGGGCGTAAAGCTACCTCCACAGACCCTTCCTCACTTAAAGGAGCAACCCTGCCATCGATTTCATGCCATTGGAAGCTCTCGGTGACAGGGTCGCAGATAAGGGCGGCAAGCCGCTCTAAGTCCGGAGGCGTCAGGTTTCCCTCCAGGAAATACAGATCTCGTATCTTTACGGATACCGGTTGTGTAATTCCAGCGGAGGTAAGCTGGGTCTGGATAGACAGCGGCCTGGTGAGTAGTGAAGAGGATATTTCAATACGGTAGGTTCTGCTGGTCGGGGCCGGGTCAGCTTGTCCAGACATATTGTCCTGCATTATAAGCGTGCCTTGGAAGCTTGGCAAGAGAGCAGGAGCAGTTCGAAGGGGTGATTTTTTCTTTATGAGACTGGATTTAGCACCCTGCCGATGAATAAAATACTACCGCTCTCCATATCCCGGATCAAGAAGATAAACGGGCTGTCGATACTCACATCGATCGGATCTGCAGGCATCGAAGTGACTCCGACCACGATGGCTGTTGCGGCTGCAGCCTCTGTGCCTTCCTCATCTACGGATACGAAGGCCTTGTGCAGTACATCCTGGATGTAAAGCTCTCGTGTCCCGTCCATACCCGAGAAATCAGCCTGGCGCTCTTGGAAAGCCTCCACCATCCCCATTTCTATCAAATGAGCTGCCACTGGCAAGCTCATCTCAAATTCGAACTTGGGCAGGGAAAGGTTCATGTTGGCGCTCCCCAGACCTGCGAGAATCTCATTCAACCGGTCCGCGTTCAGGTTGCTCTCAAAGTTTTCGAAATTTTGTAGGTCTGGGTGCAAGATCACCATAGAGGTCTCATGGCCGTAGTAGGGAAGCTCGACCGCCTGGAACCCTTCTCCAGCTGTGTATCCAAAGACCTTAGTTTGGTTCATCATAGGAACTGGGATCGTCCTTCCATCCAAAAGAGCGAAATCTGCTTCTTGGGTAAGCGCTTGCTCGAAGGGAGAAGCCCAGCCGGCATTGAAATAAATTGCATTCACCAATACCAACCGGGTGAGCGCATCGATGACGCCAGGTGGGATCAGGTCTTCGATCCGGTCATTGGTTTGCTCCATGACCCATTCGTTGATCAATTGCCTGGCAGCTTCAGGAGCGCTGGCAAAATCCAGCAATCGTAACCCGGCAGCATAATTTTCTGCCAGGAGATCCAGGAACTCAGGCAGAAAAGCGTAATCGTCCTGCCCCCAAAGGGAGTTAACGATGTTCAATGTAAAACCGCGCCCTTCATCTTCCTCAGGAATATCTTCCCCACGGCTTTTCAAGTTCAGGTCCAACTGGTTGAAAGCTGGGTGCAGCCGGTCGGCGGGCAAAGTGAAATTGAGCGCTTCGGCCATCTCCTGAGCCGTATTTCCGCGTGCCCCCGCGTATGTCATTGCCAAAGCTGTGGATATGCTATAAGGCGAGTAAAAGAGGTTGCCATCTGCATTTCGGATCGATTGGTAGAGATCGAGCGCGAAGCGGTTATTCCCAGCAACCAGTTCTTCCAGGTCTACTTCAGCTACCACAGGAGCCGTGTCGCGTGGTCTTTCAGAACGTACGAGCACGATATCGTTTTGACTATCAGAAGGTTGTGTGGCAGCCGGTTGGGGAGTGGAGGTCTCCTCTGCAGCCGGGGTAGCGGGAGAGGGTGTCAGAGCTCCTGCGCACCCGGTTGTGGCCAGGAGGACCAGAACCAACAGGCTGTTTAACAACTTAGTTTTCATTCTATTTCTCCTTCGTTTTTCTATTCTCTCGACCGTTCCCCTACAGCCCTTAACGCTGCAAATGTAAAAAAGTTCCCCTGTCTAGAAACTTTAAGATTAATAAACCTAAAAAACTCCAATAAGTTATTGACATGGAGGTTTTATTTTGCTATATTTAACGGTACAGGGAGCTCTGAGAAATTCGTGAGCTGTCTCACCGGAGCAGAAAGCCAGGTGCATCTCAGTTCTCATGCCACCGAGGAATCGGTAGCCGAGACTCAGAAGCAAGTGGCAGAAGCACTTTCAAAGCGATGAAACTCCAAAAGGTGTAAGCTCAGATACTTTCTTTTACGAGCAAGTATCGAGGACCTGAGGAGTGGAGCCAAGAAAGGAAACCGAAGGTTATCACCTCTCAATTCAATGCCGTGGAAACGGTAAGGGATCGAAAGGCGAAAGCCCAAGGTGGTGGGAGTGGCAGAGGGTTACTCGGAGCCCCTGTACTTTTTATTTAAATCCCCCAACTAATTTTTGGGATTCCTCTGTAGTACCTCCGGCTTCAGCAACCCAACAAAAGGCAAATTCCGGTATTTCTCCCGGTGATCCAGGCCGTAACCAACCACAAAGCGGTCCGGAATGCTAAAACCTTTGTACTTTATGGGAATATCGATCAAGCGTCGCTCCGATTTATCGAAAAGGACACAGATTTCCAGGCTTTCGGGTTGGCGTGCGCGCAGGTTCTGAAGGATATAGTTCAGGGTCAGACCAGTATCGATTACGTCCTCAACAAACAGGATGCGCCGGCCCTTGATCGGGATTTCCAGGTCCTTCACCAGACGTACGAATCCCTGCCCACGTGTCTCAGGAGAGTAGCTGGAGATGGCGATGAAATCCACTTCTACGGGAATTGTGATCGATCGGAGCAGATCTGCCATGAAGAATACAACTCCTTTGAGCACCCCCACAAGCAATGGGTTTTTACCCGCGTAGTCCCTCGAAATAGCTCTCCCCAATTCAACCACCCGATCCTGGATCGCCTGGCTGGTGAGGATCACTTCCGAGATATCGGTTGCCATCTCTCCATACACTTCTTGCCAATTATCGGTCAATCGCTGCTCCCTTGGGCTTCCGATCCTTGTATGCGCCCTGCCTCAACATCCAAGCCATATTTCAACATCATCGAGTGAATCTCGCGCCGTTTAAATAGCTTGATATTGATCTCAGGATAGAGCTCTTTCAAGCGCCTGATTTTTCGGTTCTTGTGTGAGGACAGTTGAGGCCGCAAGGTGGTTAACTCGATAAACAGGTCCTGCTGAGGCAGGTAAAAATCAGGTGCAAAAGCTTCCGATACTTGTTTGTTTTCGTCCCACTCTAGAGGGAAAGTTCGAGGCTCGTATTCCCATTCGATCCCATAGTAGTCCAGAATACGGGCGAAGGCTTCTTCAGATGAATGTGCAAACTCCGGTCGTTTTTTATTGCTCTGGAGACTCAAATTGAGGACTCCTGTAATGAGGGTGTTCGTGCATTTCTGATCATTGATAAGCCGGTGACAGCTTCATCAATCAATAAAGCAGCCGTCTCAGGAGAAATTTGCCCGGTGTTGATCATCAGGTCATACAGCTCTGGGTCATCCCAGCGCAAATTATAGAAACGCTTGACGTATAGGCGGCGAGTACGATCACTGGCTTCCACTTGCGACAGCGCTCCAGATACTGGGAGGCCGTGTTTTTCGGCGATCCTCTCTGCTCTCAACATTTTAGGAGCGATGACGCGGACATGCAGTACGTTCGGTAAGCCTCTAAGGATTGCCTGGCCAGCGCGGCCGAGGACGATTACGTTCCCCTGGCTTGCCAGCTCGCGGATGACCTCCTCCATGGCCTGCTTGTAGATGATCCGTTTGTGTGCCGAGATCTTCATTCCGAACAGCCCTAGCTCATCGATGCAATCCAGGGCTATCTCGGGTGCGCCTGCTCGACGGCCGGCTTCATTGATCATGTCTCTCCACGCCAGCCTATACCCCAGGCGGTTTTCTACCGCCCGTGCGATCTCGCAACCCTGGCTGCCTAACTGGCGAGATATCGTGATGCTGGGTCTATTCATGCCTGACGTAGAACCTGTACTGTGTGAACTCTTACTCCAATTGTTAAAATTATAACACTACTCAACTGCGAATGACCCTGGGCGCTTGCTGTTCTCGGTTCCATCTCCAGGGCCAGGCCGCAGGGATGATCGAGCACACACCCAGCACAAATCCGAGGATAACCAGGATTGTTCCGAGTATCCCAAGAGGTGGAATAAGTGGGGTGGCTGCAAACGAGATGATCCCAGCCAGGAAAAGTACCACAGCGATTGCCAACAGTATGCCTGCCCAAATCCAGCCTTTCCGCTGGGAGGCCAGACGCAGGCCACCGACCCTACCGGACTGGCCATTGATATAAACCGGGTGAGCCAGGCCCTGGTCGTCGATATAATAGGTAACATAAACCGGCAGCAATAGTTGGGTCCAGTTCAAGGACTCGTACTCAGCTTGCAAATTGAAATTACGCACATGTTGAGCGGCAGCAGCCTGGGTGCAAGATGCCCTGGCTGCATGATCGAAACTGGTCTGCGCAAGGGGCCAGGCGCTCTCCGGGGGCAGGTCTGGAACCTGGAAGCAAGCCTGTCCAACTCTATCCGGGTTATAAGGCAAGGGTTGGTTGGTCTTGAAGCCTCCGGTCACCTCCAGGAGACGGGCCTGGTCCTCCATGCCTGGGACCTGTATATTCTCGAAGCGCCTGGCAACCTGGCCTGCACGCGGCGCCCAGCGAATGCGAGTTTCGATTACTTCTCTGGTCTGCCAGTTCCCGGAGCGGTAAGTCTCCTCGGAGCTCTTTACCTGGTAATCGTATCCCATTTCAGCGTTCCAGGTCCCTATGATGTCGCCATCAACCAACCACTCCGGCCAGAAAACCGGGATCAAGCGGCTTAACAGGCGGTCTGCCTGGAGATCATCTGGCCTTATCCAGACAGAATTCGTAAAGCTCTTCAAATTTTTTGATATCTCTTCTACCGGCACTCTGAATGGGACAAGAAGCTCAGGAGGCTCGGGCCTTAGCAAAGCCGGTTGTGATTCCAACCTGCCTCGTACACAACTCGGACAGGTCTTTCCGATCCTGGAAGCCTCTACCAAATGCACCTGCTGGCAGTGAGAACAGCCGGCCGGTTGGCGCTCGATCCCCCAAATCTCTTCCAGCGATTCGATTACCGTGGTTTCGGGAAGGGTAGGGGCAGGCATTATTGAGCCTCCGAAGCAGTAGCCTTCTTGTAAATTGTGACGGATATGCCTCCTCCGATGACGACCAGGATGAAGGCCAGGAAGAGAGGCACGATTCCGATGCCCCCAGCAAGCAAGAATGGCAGACTGACCAACCCAAGCAGGAGCCCGGGGGAAAGCAAGGCAGCGACCACTAACCATATCTTCCACCAGGCAACCGGTTTTTGGCCAGCTACTACACCCGTTTGGCCATTGACCATGACCTGGTAGACCTTGCCTTCGAAGCGGTAGGCAGCCAGGTACACGGGCAGAAGGATATAGCGCCAAACCTCATTGGAAAAATCGGCCTTCATACTGAAATTGCGTACGTGATGCGAGCGGATGTCGGTATAACAGCGTTGCTTGGCTTGCTCTCGCATGACGGCTTTTCCCATGTCCCAGGCGTTGGGAAGGTCGATGTCATATGCCTGGGCTTCCCATCCTGCCAGGAAATCCGGGTTATAGGCCGTCAGCTCGTTCAAGTTGAAAGGTAGTAGTCTCTCCAGGATGATACGGCTCACTTTAGAGCTCCCAGAAACAAGCAAATCATCCGCGTCCAGCGTCACTCGCCCATTCTCCCAACGCCAATCGATGACAGTGCGTGTTTTCCAGGATTTACTGCCGCTATCGTAATAGCTTTCCTGGCGTTCGTAACCGACCTGTGCTTTCCAATGAGCTGTAATGTAAGCGTCAAATGTCCAAAATGGCAGGTAGATGCCGTGGAAGCGGTCGATGACAGCAGAGGCGGAAAGCTCCTTTGGATGAAACCAACCTTGTCCGAGCCATTCCTCGGTCTTGGCGCGTACACTAGCTTTTTCTACCTTGCATGGGATCAGGTAGCGCGGTCTTAAAACATCCGATGGAGCTGGGTGTACATTGACCTTGTTCGATCCGCAGAATGTACAAGTTATGGTGAGCGATCCTTCTGGGAGGGTAAGGTTCGCTCCACAACTGTCGCAGTGCAGCTGCCGGCGGACGACACCCCAGCCTTGCGCGGAATCTGCCAGGGTCTCCAGGGTAAACTCAAATTCATCTGCTTTCCTGGCGGCCTGGTTTCTTTCCGTACCGGCTGAATAACCACAGTATTCGCAAGCCACTCCTCCAGCGGCTACATCATAACGGGTGGTGGCCCCACACTGGGGGCATTTATAGTTGATGATCTTGTCTTCGGAGGGTACCTCAGGACGGGGTGCATAGACCGTGATTCCCTCCAGATTTGAAGGGACAGGTTGGAAGTCGGGTGGTGGTTGCCAGCTGGCAAGCCTGGGGTGCTGTAAGGCCATTTTTCTCCACACTTTCTTATCGTTCAAATCGGACATATTGTATCTTGATAACAATTCAGTTATCCACTATCATATCG
>CAZAQS010000016.1:0-35728 GCA_964486825.1 uncultured Anaerolineaceae bacterium
TTGGCCGGGAAACACCGGTCGAGCTGGACTTTTTGCAAGTCGAGAAAGCGTGAGGTCCCATCCTGGGTTCCTCCTGGGATGGATGAAATATGGTGGGAGGGTGTACCTCCATCACCCGCTAATACCACGAAGGAGATAAGTAGTGGCAAAGAAATTAAAAGCTGTTGTTCGTTTGCAGATCGAAGCCGGAAAGGCTAATCCTGCGCCCCCAATCGGTCCTGCCCTTGCCGGGCATGGAATCAACCTGATGGCTTTTTGCAAGGAGTATAACGCTCGTACAAGTAATCGCCCGGGTGAGATCCTGCCCGCTGAGATCAGCGTGTATACCGATGGTTCATTTACTTTCATTTTGAAAACACCGCCCTCGCCAGTGTTGCTGAGAAAGGCTGCCGGGATTCAGAAAGGTTCCGCAGTCCCCAACCGGGAAAAGGTTGGTCAGGTAACCCGCCAGCAGCTCAGGGAAATCGCGGAAATAAAAATGAAAGACTTAAATGCCAATGATCTGGAAGGCGCTATCAAGCAAATCGAAGGTACTGCCCGGAATATGGGCTTGACAATTGTAGAAGAGTAAACCTGTGGGAGGGTGGCGTCCCCATCCGTTACTACCACAAAGGAGGATTCATGTCGAAACACGGAAAGAAATACCTGGCCGCAGCGGCCAAGGTGGATAGGAACCAGAATTACCCGCCCAACGAAGCGGTGAGCCTGGCAAGAGAGACATCCATCGCATCTTTTGATGCGACTGTAGAAGCGCATATCCGGCTGGGGGTAGACCCACGCCACGCGGACCAGCAAGTTCGCGATGTCGTCGTCCTGCCTCATGGCCTCGGAAAGACTGTGCGTGTATTGGTATTCGCGCAAGGGGAAGGCGCGACGCTGGCGCGCCAGGCAGGCGCGGACGTGGTAGCGGACGATGACGAGACCATCAACAGGATCCAGGGTGGCTGGACAGATTTTGATGTCGCCATCGCTACACCAGACCTGATGGGTAAAGTAGGCCGGCTCGGACGGGTCCTCGGCCCACGTGGCTTAATGCCCAACCCCAAGGCTGGCACTGTCGTGCCTGCTGAAGACCTACCGCGCGTGATCGAAGAGGCGAAAGCCGGCC
The DNA here is from genome assembly GCA_964486825.1 of uncultured Anaerolineaceae bacterium. GTDB lineage: Bacteria > Chloroflexota > Anaerolineae > Anaerolineales > UBA4823 > CAZAQS01. The sequence continues at coordinate 1,109 of CAZAQS010000016.1, forward strand.
GGGTTGAATTTCGAGTTGACAAAACCGCCAACCTGCATGTCCCGATAGGAAAAGTATCCTTTGAGGAGGATAAGCTTTACGATAATATGGCTGCTCTGATGGAAGCTGTTAAAAAAGCTCGCCCGGCAGCCACCAAGGGGACATATATCAGGCGGGTCACATTGACAACTACCATGGGTCCGGGGATCAAGGTCGATCCGGTCCAGGCCCAAGGGATGACCCTCCGGGATTGATCCGGAGAGCATTTTCAGCAGCATCATAAACAAGTGTGCTGCTCTTACAATTGAATGCATCCGGATTCGTCCGGAAAGCAACTTCGCCGGAGATAGCAGGAGCTATTGAGGGACAACCCGAACAAGGGTTTGCCATCCATGCTTAATGACCTGCTGAGGTGAGGGCTCGTAAAAGTTTTTCATTCTTACACTTAGAGAGTCTTTGCCTCGATCCCGCGAGGCAAAGACTTTTGAGTCTTCCGGGTAATTGTGAAGTGTACCCAGGTTGATCAAATATTCGAAAGGAGGTGAGAGTACATTGGCAATCACAAAAGAAAAAAAACGTGAGCTTATCAAGCAATACACGGAATGGATGGAACGTAGCCGTGCTCTGATCGTAACGGAATATACAGGCTTGAGCATGGGGCAGATCGACGATCTGCGCCGCAAGATGCGAGAGGCTGGAGGCGAGTTCCATATCGTCAAGAACACGCTCGGTGAGATTGCTGTCAAAGAAGTTGGGTTGCCCCTTCAAGATGACTATTTCCAGGGCAGCACAGCGATTGGCTTTGCATTCGAGGATGCACCCTCGATAGCAAAAACAATGACAGATTTTGCGCGCGGTTCAGAATTCGTCAAGATCAAAGGTGGTTATCTCGGCAACGTGGTGATGACTCCAGATCAGATTAAGGCTCTGGCTGATCTTCCGCCGCTGCCTGTGATGCGAGCCAAGCTTTTGGGAACGCTGCTGGCGCCTGCCAGCCAGCTGGCCCGGATCCTGGCTGAGCCGGGACGCCAGGTGGCAGCCGTGATAAAAGCTTATGCAGATCGCGAGACCACCACTGAAGCTGCCCCCGAGGCAAGTTAATTTCGTACCCGATGGAATACCTGGCCTGAAAAGGCCGTTGAAATTCGCTAATATACATAATAAGGAGTACCAAAAATGGCTGATTTAGCAAAACTTGTAGAAGAACTGAGCACCTTATCCGTGCTGGAAGCTTCTGAGCTGGTAAAACAACTTGAGGAAAAATGGGGCGTTTCCGCTGCTGCTCCCGTAGCTGCTGTTGCTGCCGGGCCTGCTGCTGCTGCCGCTGAACCGGTCGAGGAGAAGACAGAGTTCGATGTAGTCATCAAGGAAACCGGCGCCAAGAAGATTGACGTCATCCGTGTTGTCCGCCAACTCACCAGCCTGGGCCTGAAAGAGGCTAAGGAAGTTGCCGAAACCCCTGGTGCAAAGGTCATGGAAGCCGTCAGCAAAGAGGCTGCCACAGATGCCAAGTCCAAGCTTGAGGCCGTCGGCGCTGTCGTTGACGTGGTTTAAAGTTAATCTCACCTATTCAAAAGGTCGCCCCCAAAGGCGACCTTTTGTCTTTTAACTTGCTGTGGTATATTTTAATGTTAGGAGGGCATATGAGCTCAAGAATATTAATAATTGAAGATGACGAAGCCATATTAAAATTTCTCCGACGTGGGCTAGCTTACGAAGGATACCAGGTAGACACTGCTGCAGATGGTCAATCGGGCCTGGCGCTCGCCCGGGATAATCCGCCCGATCTGGTCGTTCTGGATCTCATGCTTCCTGGAATTGACGGGTTGGAAGTTGCCCGGCGTCTCCGGGCAGGCGGCCCAGTGCCAATTTTGATCCTCACGGCAAAGGATGCGGTCAACGACCGGGTTCAAGGTCTGGATATGGGTGCAGACGATTATATGGTCAAGCCCTTCAACCTTGACGAGCTACTCGCGCGGATACGCGCTTTGCTGCGCCGCTCCCAGCCAAGCCGGCCTCAAGTCCTGCGCTTTGCCGACCTATCGTTGGATACCGGCACACGCCAGGCTTACAGGGGTGATCGCACCATTACCCTTACAGCCAAAGAGTACGAGCTGCTGGAGCTGTTCATGCGCCACCCACGCCAGGTACTCACCAGAGATATGATCTTTGACAGGGTATGGGGATACGATTTTGGCGGCGAGAGCAATATCATCGAGGTCTATATGCGCTACCTGCGCCAAAAGCTGGAGACGGATGAAGAGCCCCGCCTGCTCCATACCGTGCGTGGCATGGGCTATGTCCTGCGGGAGCCTTCCTGAGCAAGCTTTGTTTGTCGCACTCTTATCCCCTGGAGCGCCATCCGGGAAATGCCAGAGTGTCGTGGATTCGGGCTTCTGCCTCAGGCCATCAGCCAGTTGTAGCTGGTGCACTCGTGGCCAGCAACCTACAGCTGGAAGATAGCCGATGTCCTTACGGGTTCGCTTAACCCTCTTATATATAACGTTAGTAGGGGGAATCCTGCTGTTATTTGGGGTAGTCGTGTATGGCTTAGTAAGCATTGCGCTACTCAACCAGGTTGATGAAACATTAGAGCGGACAGCGCTTGAGGTGATCGATAACACTCAAGTGGATGAATTGGGGGAATTAACCATCGAACGCCTCCCGGCGCTCGATTTGCCTACCGACCTGTACGTTCAAGTCTGGGGCCGAGACGGGGAATTGCGAGCATCCTCTCCGAATCTCACCGTGTTAACCGAACCACTTGACCAGGGCGCGATAGGGTCCAGCGTCCCGGTTTATCGGAGTGTCGTGACAGGCACGGTTAATATGCGAGTGTTGACGGTGCCTTTGGTCATTGGAGAGCGGGTCGCCGGTATATTACAAGTGGCTTCGATTTTGGCCGTCATCGAAGCCACGCAAAGGACATTATTATCTGTCCTGATTGTCGGGACCTTAACTGCGATCATCGTGGCAGGCTTAGCGGGTTGGTTTACAACCAATAAGGCTTTGTCTCCGTTGGAGGATGTAACTCAGACTGCATTACAAATCACCCGTGCTGACGACCTCTCGCACCGCATACCTTATCATGGTTCACCTAATGATGAAGTGGGTCAGTTAATTCTTGCCTTCAACCAAACCTTAAGCCGCCTGGAAAGCCTGTTCCATACTCAGCGTCGATTTATGGCCGATGTAGGGCATGAATTGCGCACCCCTCTAACCGTGATCAAAGGCAACGTTGGCCTCATGCGGAGGATAGGAGAAACAGATGAGGAATCTTTGGCGGGGATCGAGAGCGAAGTTGATCGGTTGACCCGATTGGTTGGCGACTTGCTATTATTAGCCCAGGCCGAGTCGGGTAAGCTGCCACTTGATAGACGCCTGGTGGAGCTGGATACCTTATTGCTAGAGGTACTCCAGCAAATGAAAATCCTGGCAGGTGAGCGTTTGAAGCTGAAGTTGGGTGAAATCGATCAAATCCTTGTTTGTGGTGACAAGGACCGGCTGAAACAAGTCTTGGTCAACTTGATTGGGAATGCTATCAGTTATACCCCTGCAGGAGGCGAAGTGGTTGTTGGGGTAAGCAAAACTGGGGACCTGGCCCGTGTTACGATCTCTGATACAGGTCCTGGTATTCCACCCGATGATCTACCACACATCTTTGAGCGTTTTTACCGGGCTGAAAAATCACGCACCCGCTCCAGAGATGGCAGTAAAGGATTTGGTCTGGGTCTTTCAATTGCTTATTGGATTATCAATAACCATGGGGGCAAGATTGATGTTAACTCAACGGTAGGAGAAGGGACGACCTTCTGTGTCTGGCTGCCCCTTTCTGATAATAACTGTAAAGAATCTGAATGATCAGCTCTCCGTTTCGTTAGATCAAAACAACCCCCGGGAAGGCATGCGGGGGTTGTTTTGTAGGTGGTGTTATTTGTCTTACAATCGGCGTACGTTATTGCGGTTATCGCCGTGAACAGAATCCATCGATGCGGGGTGATAAGTAGGCTCCTGGCGTTGATAGCCTCCGTTATCGTTTTGGTTCATCGTCTTTGGCGCAGGCCTGAAGGAAGAGCGGGCGCTTGTCGCTGCCTGTGTCATTGCGCTACGGGCAGCTGTTGGGATTTGCTCAGCTTCTCTGGATCGGACGGCAGCGCGGCGAGGACGTGGGGTGTCTGTGCGGATAGATGACGAGACAAATAACTTTTCACCAGCAATTGAAAATGTTCCAATGATCAGTACCCGGATCAGCCAGACCATAATAGCTACGAAGATCGGTACAACTCTCAGCAAAGTCTGCCTTTCCACAACGGCATTACCTAATGTTTCATGATTTAGGATCGCAATTGAAACACCCCACCAGGTTAGCATCGCATTCATCGTAGCTGCGAGCATCCAGGCGCCAAAAAGGTACCAGATCTCGGTTTGGGAATCACCATGGTCCGGAGAGAAGAGCCTTGCAATCCCAGCGAAATCGATCCCACAGAAGGCAATTGCCAGGATCGTTCCCCAGCGAATTCCAATAAAGCTCAAATCTCCCAGCAAATCCCTAAGAGCAAAATCCGTTGTGCTGTAATTGAAAATTTCGAATGCGATGAGTGCGAGGATGATCAATCCTCCGAAAAGTATGCTCCGCTGGATCTTAAGTGGGTTAGACAATAAACCTAATTGTTGATCTCTTAACCCCGTGGTGTTCATTTTGACCTCCGTGAGTAATGCCAGGTAGGGTTTAGATGGATTTTTATCATAAACCCATATAGTTGTTTCTGTTATAATATAGAACATTAGTTCTACTTTGTCAAGAGGCAATCTTAGAAATTAATTTCCGATTTTTTCCTTCCATTCGCTATTGACATACTAGAACATTTGTGCTATTTTATCATCACTTTCAATTCAGATCAAATTGGAGATGAAGCTATGAGCATCGGGCAAAGTTTAGGTATTCAAGGTGTCTTGTTGGGAAGCTTTATCCTGGCAGCTTTTGGTTGGATCGTATCTGCTAATGCTGCCCCTCTACCGCCATTGCCTCCAGCTGCTGGGAGTAGCCTGGAGATCCAATCTGGGGAGATGACCGAAGAATATAATGGCTTGCTACCTCCCATGGTAGAGCGACTTGGCAACGATTTCCCTATCTATCCACCAGATGAGGCATTAGTCAGTGATACGGAGGGAGACTTATTCGAAGCCTCGATTGCTTTTACACCGGAGTTTGCTCCTGTGGAGGATGGGACAGGCGGTGATCAAGTGGGATATGAATGCAGGGTGAGTGCAGCTTTTCCTGATTCTATACTACAATGGTGCGAGCTAATCACTCGTTTTGCTGAACAGAACGAGCTGTCTCCTGACCTGATCGCAGCTGTCATGCTTCAAGAGAGTGGTGGCCAGCACTTGGCTTACTCTCACAGTGGGGCAGTTGGCCTGATGCAGGTGATGCCCAGAGATGGGATAGCTCAGAAATTTATGTGTAAAAACGGGCCTTGCTTTACCAATCGGCCAACAATCAGTGAGCTAGAAGATCCGGAATTCAACATTGCCTATGGGACACGAATGCTGGCTGGTTTGAATAACCGGTTCGGAAATATACGTGACGCTTTGAAGAGCTATGGTCCCATGGATGTGGGATACTCATACGCGGACAAGGTGCTGGCGATTTTCGAGCGCAATAAGAACTAAATCCAATGCTTGATGTAGAGTTTATACTGAAAGATGCCTTGTCCAACTACCTACTGGAGTAGACAAGCCCTACACCCACGGATTTTTCATCGTTTGGATCAAGACCGACTTACCGATCTTGATATTACTTCTCCGGGAGAGCAGCCACAGGACCAGATCTGCAATATCCTCTGGATACAGGCACTTGCTATGGTCTAGTCCCTGGGATCTTTCCGTCATCTCTGTAACGACCATTCCAGGGCATATCGTATCCAACCGGATATTCATATCCTGGTTCTCCCGCTGAATGTATTCTCCCAACGCGTTCAGGGCATGTTTCGAGACTCCATAAGCGCCATCTTCCTGGTAATACTCCAATCCTGATTCAGAGCTGATATTAAAAATATGACCATTTCTTTTCGCACGTAGAATCGGTAAGACCGCCCTGCACATCAAGAACGGTCCGCGCAAGTTCACTGCCATAATTTGGTCCCAATCCACCACGGAATGACTGTGGATGGCTGCCCCGCCACCGATCGCGGCATTGTTAACCAGGATGTCGACTGCCCCGAATACATCCATGGCAGAGCTGACCACACGTTCGACATCCTTCTCCAGCGAGACATCAGCCTGAACTCCCAGGGCTTGCCCTCCAAAGGATAAGATCTCCTGGACCACCTCATCCAATGGACCCTCTCGACGACCGCAAACCACGACCCTGATCTCTTCTCTCGCTAAAGCAACTGCTATCCCCCGCCCAATCCCCGTCCCTCCACCGGTTATGATCGCGATTTTCCCAGCTAGATTTTGCATCACTCCCTCATTATTCGTCGAATTCAATGCCCGCTGCTGACAACACGAACGGTATATCCGGAAGGATATATTCCCAAGCCATACTTCCCAAGTTTGTAGCAATCAACCGCCCATTCGAGAGCACAGCTAAGAGGTCTTCTCCCACTTGGGTGAAGCGTTCTACCATATGCGCATTCCAGGGTATATCAAGCCCACCTGCAGCATATGTCCAACTTTGACCTCCGTCCAGAGTCATTTCGATACGCCCTCCTCGATCGACAGAGGTCGCCGGACCAAATATGATTCGTTCCTGGTCCACAGGATCTAACCAGGCAGCCCTGGTATAGCAGCGATACACGTTGAACCAGGTTGCTCCTCCGTCCGTCGATTTATATAATCCTCCGCCAGTAGGAGCAATAACCCGGTCAGCTGAAAAAGGATGGACTTCGATCGAATGCACATCTGAATGTATGAACCCCCCTCTCGGTAAATGGTCAGGATCACCCGAGCTTCCCTCAGCCAAACGCCAGGTGTCGCCGCTATCGTCCGAGCATAAAACACATCCATCCTCCACGGCTGCGTATACTCTCTTACCATGAAAAGCAAAACCACGTACACAGCCGGCCCCTGGGGAGTAAGGCAAGGACCAAGCATGTCTCTCCCGAAGGGCAGCCACTTCCGGGCAATCTCTCCAGGTATCTCCCCCGTTCCGGGAGACATAGATTTCAGCTGGCTCAGCGCCAACCAGGAACCTGTCCTCCATATCTGGATCACCAGCCAGATAGCGGATATGCATCGCTCCAATCCCATCTCGGAGCGGTTCCCACTTAAGTTTCGATAAGGCGGCTTCCAGATCGCTTCCATGGTTTAAATCTAGAAATGAGCGGTACAAACCATCCGTTGTCCCTGCCATCAACCTATTGCCACTTGCGGTTATGCTCGTTACCCGCTGGTTATTAAGGTCAGGACTGGCCTTTACCCAGTTATTACCTCGCTTGAATGCAGTGATTACTCCTTGCCTGGTACCCAGGATAAGAATCTTTGGCATGTCTTGATCCTCCGCATTAAATTTTTACTATCGCATTAACTTATATATGACCACCGGAGATGTAGCCGTGTCATTACAACTCTTGAAAACTCGATCGGGGGTGATCTCCTTTTTTATTTCAAGGGAGTTGATTTGACCGTTATCAAGCGTCTTGAAGCGGACTAACCACTCTCCAGATTGGCGTTCGTGTGCATCGAGCAGCTGGAAATCTAACTGCTCATTTGAGCCAAGTCTTTGGCGCAAGTAAATTTCAGCTGCCTGAACCGGGGCAGGATAAGATACACGTCCCCTTGCTTTCGGCGCATACATCTGCCCCTGGCGGATTTGGTTGAGAAAAATCACTAGCTCGTCTTTCTCAATTCGCCCGTAAAAAATTCCTTGAGGGAAGCAGACGATATTGGGAGCGAAGCGGTGTCCTCCAAGGTGGGAGCTTTGCCAGATGGAAAGCGGGCCAGGAGATTCATCGGCGGCCTGGATCATTTCGTGATAAATTCCTGGTCCATAGCGAGCACAGCACCAGTCTCTCCTGCCATTGGTACAAATTAAGGTCAATACCTGGTCGCTGATATGGTTGGTATAAATTCCCGATCCAGACAGAGCTGCCTGAATATCCAGATCGAGGAGGTCTTCATATTGTCCTAAACGAAAATCGTACAGCAGAGGTTCATGCTCTGTTGTTCGTGCCAGGTAAAATCGTATGCCTAGCTGGCGATGGTTGATCGATAGGCGATCTCCGTGCCGTGATACCCTGCGTGCCAGGTGCTGTCGGATCAATAACAGCTTGCAGAAGGGGATCTGGTCAAGCAGGTCATTGAGATGAGATTTAACAAGCTTTGGAAGTTTGCTCTCTTTGAAAGCCTGCTCGCCCCAGATTCCGTCGTATTCCAATAGCATCCAAACATCGCCGCGCGGCGCTGTCCCAGGCAAGGGTTCCTTTACCTCCAAGGACGAATGTGAACAGACGGTCATAGGGTGCATCGGTTGTATCTTTGCCTTGGCTTATACCTAATCAACTGGTTTCTGCGTTTCTGAGGTGTAAACGTAGGTTAATTGTGATCCAAAGAAAAAGATCTGGGCCAAATAATAAATCCAGAGCAACAAGACTACCAGGGAACCGGCAGCCCCATACACAGAGCCAGGCCCTGCTCGTCCCAGGTAGAAGCTGATCAGGTATGTTCCAACCAGGAACAAGATCGCGGTAAGGGCTGCCCCAGCCCATACATCTCTCCATCCGATATCAATATCCGGCAAGTGCTTGAACAGGATTGCAAAGAGCAGCGTAATCAACCCAAAAGAGAGCAGCAGGTTGATCAAGTGGTACAGGTAAACGGATGCAGGGGGCAGATCGGCTAAGAATTCGTTCAGAACAGAAAGGACCGTCGTAAGCAGCAGGGACAGGATAATCATCAAACCTACCACGGCAACCATGGCGAATGAGACAAGTCGCTTTTTGATCACAGCCCCGATACCTGCATTTGCTTTCGGCTTTACTTTCCAGATCGTATTGAGTGAGTCTTGAAGATGCCCAAATAAGGCAGATGCGCCGAAGAGTAGTGTAGCCAGGCTGATAAGGATGGCTATTGTTCCAGAGGTCTCATCCCGGGTCGCCGCTAACATGGTCTGGATTAGCTCTGCCGTCTCTCTCCCCACAGTCCCCTCGATCTGGCCAACGATCAACCCCCGGGCAGCATCTTCTCCAAACAACAATCCAGCAATCGAAATTCCTAGCAGGAGCAGGGGGGAGAGTGAGAAGACCGCATAATAAGCTAAAGCTGCCGCCAGGCGTCCGGTCTTAACTTCTCCAAACTCTGCCAGGGTACGTTTTAACAAATGGCTCAGACCACGGTTCTCACTGGTAGGCGTCGTTTTAGAGCTTGTCTCCATCAGTTATCACCAACTTTTTTTTACCCATGCGGGCTTTGCTCTCCGACAAGTTTTAGTTCCGGTTTTTCTTTATTATTAAGCTGCCTAAAAAGCTAACCAGGCCCAATAAAAGCACACCAATAGCAGCGATGGATTTTTGAGCAGGCGAAGGCGCTCGATCGTGTCTTTGAATTTGCCGGCCAGGCTTCGGCTGGTAAAGCGGGTCGGATCGAAGGTTCCCATGCATACCTGCCTGCAGGTAGGTCTCCCCTTTTCTCGGTTGGGTTTTCTCTTCCCCTCGGTGGGGAATACCTTGTTTAATCCTGGCTTCTTCACTAATCGTGGTGGCGCCCTCCGCCGGGACGATCCGTGAACCAAACATATTTGCGTACACCTGGGTAAACTCAGCGCCAAAAAAGAGGATCTGCCCCGAATAGTAGATCCATAGCAGCAAGATAACCAGGGAGCCGGCTGCTCCGTACGTGGAAGCGACTGCCGATCTTCCCAGATATAATCCAATCAACTCCTTGCCGATTGTGAATAGTAGAGCTGTTACAATAGCTCCCAGCCACACGTCTCCCCAGGCTACTTTTGCATCCGGCACATACTTGAACAGAAGAGCAAAAAGCAATGTGATCACAGCGAAGGAGACCACGAAGCTGATAATCTGCATGATGATTTCGTAAGCAGGCAGCAGGCCAACCAGGAAATTACCCAAAGCAGCCAGGAGGGCGGATATAACCAGGGATACCAGGAGCAGGAAACCAACTCCCAGTACCATACCAAAGGAAACAAACCGGTCCTTGATCATCCCTAGAATGCCTCGTCCCTCTTTAGGCTGCACTTCCCACATTGTATTCAAGGCATCCTGGAGCTGGATAAAAACACCTGCTGCACCAAAAAGCAATACGACGAAACCCACTGTAGCAGCAATGATATTGTCTTCGGTCTGGCTTGCACCAGCGATCATTTCTTGGATGGCAAAAGCGCCTTCCTCACCGACCAGCCCTTCAATTTGTCCCACCAGTGCCTGCTGGGCTGTTTCTTCTCCAAAAATCAACCCGGCGATCGCGATAATGATCACCAAGAGAGGCGCAAGTGAAAAAATCGTATAGTAAGACAGGGCTGCTGCAAGCCTGGAGGCTTTATCTTCACTCCACTCTTGAACAGTATTCTTCAACAAAGGCAATAAATCTTTAATCTTCATATATTCTCCCCCGTACAGAATGATTTTAATCTACCCAATTTATTGTTAGGAGTCCATTTTAGATGAACCGTGATTGGATGTCAAGCAGAAGGACTAATCGCAAGACAACCATAGCGTACTTTATAGCAATCGACATCTAGATTATGGCCCCCAGCGGGGTTGGTAATCGCAGGTATCGTTGTCTGTCAAACGAGTCAGGTCACTCCCGTCTCGGCGCATGATATAGATCTCGCAACCGAAGTCGTTCCTGTAATTATCCCTGTAAGACGTAAACGTGATCCACCTGCCGTCAGGCGAGAAACTGGGCGAAAGATTGTTGCCGCCCTCTGTTATTGTGATTGGGTTTGAACCATCCGGCGCCAATAAGATGATCTCCCGTTCCCAGGTCTCTCCGGCAAAAGCGGCGATGAAGCGACCATCTGGTGACCAGTCGCCGCGCCCACGTAATCCAGGCATATTGGTGATTTGACGCACAGCAGAGCCTTCTGCGCTCATAATATATAGCTCAGGCCTCCCGCTTCGCTCGGATAGGAACAGGACCTGGCTGCCGTCCGGGGACCACACCGGATCCCAACCTGCTCCCCCCACCGACCCGAACAGCAGGGTGGGGTTATCTCCGTTGCGGTCCATCACCCAAACACTCTCGTGCCCATTGATTACACGGCTAAACAGGATGCGCCGCCCGTCGGGCGCGATTGACGGAGCGGATTTATTTCCTTCCTCGAAGGTAAGTTGCCAGGCCTCACTACTTTCCAGGTCCATCTCGTAGATCTGGTAAACACCTTCATCAACAGACAGGTAAACCAGGCTGCGCCCATCGGGAGATAAGTTAGGGGCATTGTGGGCGCGGCTGCTGTCCTTCGTCAGCCTCTGCCCGCCACTACCGTCTGCATTAATAATGCAGATCTGGTCCCGGTCACGGGTACGGTAGTCCTGGCAGGTGTAAACGATACGACCTTGGGGTGGGGCTTCTCCCGGAATGAGTGGAGCGGGAGATGTCTCTTCAGGTGTTGGCAACCACCACAACTCTGGGGTAGCAAGGGTGGGGGTCGGCGAAGGGGCCTGAGTCGGTGTAGGAGGTGGGGTGCGTTGTCCTGGGGGCCGGAAGGGCTCAGGCGGCGTCGGCAGGACCGATGGCAACTCCCCTGCACTGAGGACAGGTCGATCGGACAATAGCAATATACCTCCGGCTGCGATGAATGCATAGGCCGCGGGAAGCAGCACAGCGGCTGTCAATAGTTTTCGCTTGAAACCGCGCCAGCGTGGGTGAGCGCCTGTATTTACGAACCTGTTATACCCCCAACGAACGAGCAAATACAGTGTTACTTCAGCAAGGATGAATACGAACAGTACCAGTAATAGTCTTGCAAATATCTCCATACCTGTAATGACCGAGATTTTCCCCCTTGGGTTTACCTCGGCCCCTGAGCTTTCTATATTGAGGATTATGAGATCTTGAAAAAGGTATACCTTTTCAAGATCCATATTCTAAAGAACAAGCCTTATCGTAACTGGCCGGTCGATAAGGTTAAAAATCAAATTCCGACCAATCTCCAGTATACCATTCATGATAAAAAAGGTAAAATAACCAGATCATGACGGAAGGCTATAAATAATATCATTTCGAATAGGGGAAAACTATGCCTAGTGAGATCCTCACAGAGCTCGAAACTTATATCGCAACCCATATCCTCAAACAACCCGGGCGCAGCATCCCTGCCCAGGAAACGCTCATTTCCTCGGGACTAATCGACTCGTTCAGCCTGGTGGACCTGGCCCTATTTGTGGAAGATAGCTTTGGCGTCCAGATAGATGATACCGAACTGAACGCCGATACCTTTGACAGCCTGCAGGCGCTGGCTTATCTGATCGAAAGACGCCAGGCCTGAAAAAGGATGAGTAGAACTTTCGCGTCAGAATTCCTTGAGGCTTACCAGGAAATTCCCGATCAGGTGGCCATTGTGCTCCAACAACAGGGCTTGCCCGATCTTCCACTGACTTACAAGAAGCTTTTCGAAGGGGCAGCCGGATTTTCTTCTGCCCTGGAGCAGGCCGGTCTGCAACCGGGCGAAGTGGTCATTCTGATCCTGCCACATGGGGAAGCCCTTCTCTACGCTTTTTGGGGAGCTATCCTGCATGGGGCGATTCCTTCTATCATGCCTTTCCTGACAGAAAAGCTATCCCCCGAGAGTTACAGGCGTTCCCTGAGGGCTTTATTTGAAGTCACCGCGCCTGCTGCCGCTATTACCTACACAGAGTTTGTAAGCGAGGTGTCACAGGCTATCCCAGAAGGTTCATCGGTACGGACGGTGCTGGATGCTGGCATTGTTCAGCCCTGTGTGCACATTGACCAGGATAGACTGGGGGGCTTGAATATGGCGACGGGTGAGATCGTTCTTTTGCAGCATACCTCTGGCACCACTGGTTTGCAGAAAGGGGTCGCTCTGTCCCACCGGGCAGTCATCAACCAGATCGAAAGCTATGCCACGGCCATTCGCCTGGATCAAAAGGATGTGATCGTGAGCTGGCTGCCTTTGTATCACGACATGGGTTTGATCGCTGGATTTATCCTACCGGTGCTCCGCCGTATCCCACTGGTGCTGTCATCCCCCTTTGACTGGGTGCGGTCGCCTGCCAGTTTATTGGCGAGTATTTCACGATACCGGGGTAGCCTGACCTGGTTGCCCAACTTCGCATATAACTTTTGCGCTCAAAAGATTCGCTCGCGGGACCTGGAAGGGCTGGATCTATCGAGCTGGAGGGCGGTGATCAATTGTTCTGAGCCGATGCACTGGCGCAGCCATGACTTGTTCCTGGAGCGCTTCCAGCCCTATGGCCTGAACCCCCAGGCTCTTGCCACCTGTTATGCCATGGCTGAGAATGTCTTTGCCGTGACCCAAGGAGGCATCGATACGCCGGTACACCTGGATGTGATCGATCAAGCCTCCTTTTTGTCGAAGGGTGTGGCTCGCCCCTGCTCGCCGGGCCTCCCTGAGATGAAACTGCTCTCAGCAGGAGTTCCTATTGCAGGCACCCAGGTGCGAGTGTTGGATAACCACCACCAGGAGCTGCCAGAGCGTCGTCTGGGTGAGATTGCCATCCGCAGCGATTACCTGTTGAACGGTTATTACAACCGTCCGGATCTTAACGCCGCCTCCTTCTCAGATGGCTGGTACCTGACAGGTGATATCGGCTACTTAGCGGAGGGTGAGCTGTACATTACGGGGCGTAAGAAGGATCTGATCATTGTTGGTGGGAAGAATATCTATCCCCAGGATCTAGAGCGTCTGGCAAGTGAGGTGGAAGGCATTCATCCTGGTCGAGTGGTGGCCTTCGGCGTTTTCAACGAACAGGTCGGCACAGAGGAAGTTGTGCTGGTAGCCGAGGCCGATGAACTGGTACCAGGCAGTTCTGGATCAGAGCATGCCGAAGCACTTGCTGACCAGGTCCGGCGGCATATCACGCGCAGCTCGGAAATTGCCCTGCGCTACGTTCAGATCGTCGAGCGCGGCTGGTTGTTAAAAACCAGCAGTGGTAAGGTCGCCCGAAACGCCAACCGGGAAAAATACCTCCAAGGCGTAAATTAGGCAAAGGGGTTGGCTTATAAATCCTCTACGCGTGCTTTTAAGCGGTCCAGGCTGTCCTTGATCTGGTCGAGCTCCGTCTGTATCTGCTCGAGCTTTCCTCGTTCAGCGCGCACGAAGCGGGTGTACGGGGAAATGGCGGATTGAATATTTTGCATGCTTCGTTCGATCTCATGCTGGAATTGAGTACGTAAGGATTGCAACAGTTGTGTTCGCAGTTTGTTGACTTTGGAATGCATTTCAGCTTTGGCTTGCCTGCGGCGGGCAGGGATGACGAACAGGCCCAGTGCGGCGATAGCGCTGGCTAGCAATACTCCTGTGATATCTGCTGCGGCAGTAGTTGCCAGCACGGTCACGAGCGTACCCAGGCTGACGGCGCCTACCTCCATGGCAGCAGCTGCTGCTACGGCTGCCTGAGCTCCCTCGGCAATTGCTTGAGCCTCACGGGTTTTATCATAGGTTTCCACTACCCGCAGGGATTCTCTTCCTACACCTTCGATCAGTCGTTCACGATCGTAGTGAAAGTTTCCCCCAACCGTATCTCCTACAATTCGTTCTTGGTGTTCGCGCCGACGGTCCGCCAGGTGTTCGTTAACCGCTTGCCATTGGCGCAGATCAGAATCGACCAGCCAGTCGATCAGTTCGTTAACCTTTCGCTCGATGCGCTGGGGAACATCTCCGACCACCTTCTGCTCGAATTCGCGCTGTACCCGTTCCTTGCTGAATAAATCGAAGACACGCGCCAGCCGAAAGGTTTCGTCAAAATATACATCCCCGCGTTGCTCCATCTCGAACAAAATGTTCTCGATATCCGACATGCGGTACTCGAAATCTCGCTGCATATCCTCCTTGTACAGCGCCAGGTTAGATTCAACATCTGCCAGGGTCTGGAAATCCTCCTTGAGCAGGTCCAGGCGGGAGTAGGTAACCTCGGTGTAGCGATCTACCAGGTGCGAGGCTACTCCTAGCGGGTTCAGGAACTTAAGTCGTATCCGCCCGGTTTCATCGAGCGTGTCCTGGATAAAGCGCTCCAATGGCTCGAAGCGGCTGGCGCTCCAAAGCGAGGGATCGCCCAGCTTAGCGCGCAAGGCCAGCCTTGAGCTGACCGGGAAAATCTCCGGCGTTATGCCCAATAGCGAGCGGGCATTCTGTTCGATAAATACCTCGACCTGCTGCAACTCTTCTTCACTCTGGAACAGGTCGATCTTGTTGAGCACGATGACGACTTTCTTACCCCAATCACGGATGCGCTCCAGAAAAATGCGTTCGCTTTCAGTAAAAGGTCGGTCTGCGGATGTGATGAACAGGACCAGGTCAGAACGAGGCACGAATTGGGAGGTGATGGCTTCGTGCTCGCGGATGATAGCGTTCGTGCCTGGTGTGTCAACAATGCTGATCTCGACCAGCAGCTCGGCCGGCATGGTGAGTACGTGTTGGTGTTCATCGATAACTGTGCGCTCCTGTGTCTCGCCATAACGCAACAGGTTGATCTGAGTTGTGGTGGGTGTGACGCCTTCTTTGAGCAGTTTCTGTCCTAACAGAGCGTTGATGAATGCACTCTTGCCGGCGTTGAACTCTCCTACGATGACCAGCAGGAATAGCTCATCGAGCTGTTGGATCGATTCGGCCAGGGTCACCTGGTCTTCACGCGGTGCTCCGAACTGCACCAACGCCACGCGTAAGTCGTTCAGCAACTGGCGCTCGTCTTTTAATATGGCTTCCTGCCGGTCATTAAGGATATGCATTGGTAGTCCCTTGTCTATTTACCGGGTGTCGAGTTCAGCATTGGCGCGCCTGAAGCGATGATCACAGCTCGATTCACCCTGGCCCAGTGTGCCGTAGCGTTCGAATTGGAAGCCGCCTGCTGCGGCGAGCTTGGGGAAGTAAATCTCGTCTCCATAACAGGTGGAGTAGTAGCAGTAAAGTGGATTGCCCAAAACCTTAGCAATTTCTGCCCATGCGCAGTAGGTAATATTGATCTGCAGGAGGTCAGGGTTGTCTTCGACGATCTTGCCCGCTTGCAGGCCCTCCCGTTCCATGGCCGATAACAAAGCCGCGTAATATTTTTTGAACGGCGGTAAGAAATCGCCATCCCCTAGAGCGATGAAGACCTCCGGCGGAGCAAAAACCGCCTGCAGGATGGCATCCGCAACCCGGCTGGAAAGGCGCCTCCGCAGGTGAGCGGCTTTCTTCAGGCCTAGTGCTCCGGCCATCACTTTTGCGGTACTCATCTCCATCAGTATGCGTTCCAGGTTCTCCTGGGACAAGCCTCTCTCCAGTAAATGTGACCAGTCCTGTTGTCGCCAGTGTTCGAACTCACGCAACGATTCCCGCCTCAATGCCAACAGACCGGGCAGCCCTAGCGCCCCGATCAGGTTCCCAAAATAAGATACGAAGGCTGGCAGCAGCTTGAGCTTCTCCAACGGTGGAACCTGGGAGTTCTCCCGCATACTGTAAATATCCTTACCGTAATTGTAGAGGTCTTCTACCTGCATGGCTTTCTTGTTGTTCTCATTTCCGTTGCGCATATTGGCGCTGAAGCCAGGCACTCAAGCCGTCGAGTCCTGGAAAGAGCACGCGTTCCGTGATATTGAACTGGTCGAGCTTATCGCGGATTTCCCATTTAAGGTCAGCGGGAATGATAATCTTGCGGTACATTTGAGACCTATGCTCGAGCCAATCGTCCAGCAGGCCCTCTGGCTTAGACATCAAGGAGAACAGGGCGAACTGGTTGACGATACGCTCGTCCATCGAGGGGGGTTCGAAGAAAAGGGTAAACTCTTCCCCAGGCAGGGCGTCGAAATCTTTGAGCGTTTCCGCTTCAGTCACCAGCATATCCACTGTGAATACGTCTGCCCCTTCTTCATCCAGATGTCGCTGCAGGATTTCGGGCGCCAGCCGGTGCACCTGGGTGTAATCCACCATCCAGACCACTCCATCGAGATGGAATTTGCTGAGCGTGGCTGTTGCAAAATGCAAAGCCACGAAGGGAGAAAAACTCCAATCTAATAGCCGGGTGGGTAAGCCGTGATGCTTTGCCAAAGACAACCAGTTCCATATTGTGTCTACTTCGACATTGCTGAGGCTGGCATATTTTCTGAAATTACGCAGCAGGTGGCCTTCCATCTCGGCGTAGTTGCCGCCCAGCCGGATCAGGGTCGTATCCAAGAGGTTGCTGGCTTCCGCCATACCGCGAAATGCGTATGGAGAGCGGTGACGCTGAAGGTTTGGCTGCCAGGCGCCCTCGAACAAACCATCTACAAGCTCATCCCAGGTATTTACTCGAATCTCGCTCATCTGTGGTACCAATTATCACATAAAAACAAGGTAGTAGGCGTATCTTTGCCGACCACCTCACTTCAACATATGTCTGGAAAATCCGTAACATACGGTTTCTATCCTCATCGATAGTTCTCTTACAAGCCGTGACCGGAATGCATCCTCCTGATCAAAAGGAAATCAATCCAGCTGCCAACGCCATCCAATCCCTTGTTGCAGTACGCGCTTCGAGTGGTTGGCGTATCGCCCATTTCCAAAATACACCTGCTCAGTTCCATGGCCGTCCAGAGCTTGCTGATGCTTTGACAGAAGAGCTACGACAGCTTTTATAGCAGATCGTCTTCTTAACTGGTGCCAGAATCTTCAGTGAGATCCAAAATCATCTTACTTGCTTTCTGGACGATGGCCTGCTCATTCGGAAAGGTCAAAGTTTGGATAGCCTGCTCGATCTCAAACCAGCGCGCTTCGTTGACCTCGTCATCGTGGTCGCTCACGTCGCCGGACAGGCATTTCAGCAGGAAGAAATGGACTACCTTGTGATAACGAATCCCTTTGCCCCGCGACTTGGAATAAAACCAGTATTGGACATTGTCGATCGGTGCGACCATCTCTGTCTCCAGTCCAGTCTCCTCCCGCACTTCGCGCTTTGCAGCCGTTTCCACAGGTTCTGCTTCGCCGATCATGCCTTTTGGAAGCTGCCAACGACCTTGTTCCCCAACAGAAATTAGCACAATTTCTAAACGACCGTCCATCCAGCGGTAGGCTACACCACCCGCAGATACTTGGGATCTGGTTGGAATTTTACTCATAAAGAACTGCTCCTGAATCCCCCTCACGCAGTGTGTGGGATCTTGCGGAATCACTCCTCCTATAACTCCTGGCGACCATTGACAAATACCGAACAGCCCAGCTCCAGGAATGCGACAGCTAACCCTCGCCCGGTCCCATGCGCATTGCTCGTTATTACGACAGTTTTCATAGCCTCTCCATACTAACTGGGTGGACCTGCGAGGTTCGATAAAGCTCCTTAAGCTTCACCTTGAAACCCTCGAGCTTTTGAGAAATACCTGGTTCATGCAACGATTCACGCAGGCTGTAGAGATCATAGAAGAGCGGTACGACTTGTCCCTCCGAGGCTAATTCGAGCGCCAATAGGGTTTCGATGGCGTAAACCAGGTCTACAAATGCAGCTTGGGCTTCGTGGGGAAGCGGGCCTTTCAATATATTAGCAAGGGTAAGGCGCTGTTCCCGTTCTATCCTTGCCTGTTCTCCATCCAGGTAATCATCCAACGTATTCAAGCTGGAATCGTCAATAACCCAACCGCTGGCGGCAGTATTCTCTTCCAGGTGGTCAATGCTAGATGGACCGGTGAGCGCACAGACGATTCCTGGCTGTGCCAGCACCCAAGCAATGCCGACTTGGGCGGCTGTTTTACCGTACAGGCTGCCAATTTCCCCCAGTTTGGCTGCAATCCGGAGCCCCGATCGAAAACGCTCTCGCTGAAAAAGAGGGTCCATATGGCGGATATCAGTCGTGTTGAATCGATGTCCCTCTTGAAAGCGCGCGGTTAATAAGCCTCGGCCTGTCACACTAAAGGCAATCGCAGCTGCTTTCCCGTCTCTACATAAGGGCAAAAGGGATTTTAATGAGTTACGCTCAGCCGCGCTCAGCTCCATTAGGACTGAGAATACTTTGCCAGTCTTAAAGTAGGCGTTTGCAATATCGAGTGAAAGATGCCCAATCCCCCAGTGTCGCACCTTGCCGTCCGATACCAGATCCTCCAAAGCCCGAACACTCTCCTCCACCGGGGTTGCAGGATCATGGAAGTGGACCTGATATACATCAATATAATCTGTACCAAGGGCAGCCAGGCTGGCCTCACAGGCAGCGGATATATATTCCCGGGAGAGATTTGGTCTGGCTCCTTCTTTTACGCCTGCTTTTGTTGCTAACAGAATTTGTGAGCGGAACGGTCGAACGGCTTCGCCCAATATTCGCTCTCCATCACCGTAAGCCTCGGCGGTGTCAAAGTAGTTTATGCCCAATTCAAATGCCCGTTGAATCAAGGACTGGAATGAGATTGGGTCGACTTTTCCATATACACCACTCAGCGCATAACAGCCGATCCCGACTTCAGATAAGGAAACATCCTGGTGTTTGCGATAGTCCATATCTCAGCCTTTACAATGAGCCGTACCAGTGGGTTGCCAACCCCCTCTGCCTCATTAATTATAAGCGTAAAGAGTATGAGCGGGGCCGGCGAAGCTCGTATAGCATGACAATCTCATTGATCACTAAACACTGAATTTCTCATCTAGAGGTGCGGGCTCCATCCCATCCAGGTTGTTTCCAACATCTAAAAGAATCGTGCTGCTCCCGGCCTGGATCAGGTAAGATAAGCCGTGCTCACTAACCAGGCCTGGTAAGCCAGCCTCTGCCTCCAGCAGGGGCAGGATGGTGAGCTCTGCTACGCTCCCTAGCAAGAAACTGTTATTAGGTGGTGGATTGGATGCCTGGCTCACCTCTAAGATGGCAAAACCCAGGCGCGCCAGCACGATTCCGGCTCCCAGTAAGTCCAGCGTCCCCAGGGTGATTTTTAACTTTTTTTCATGATATTTCTCCTTCATAGTCTACCCGCAGAACTAGCAGGAGCGGTAAGCCCAGGTCTCCGATGCGCGTAAGCATCCCGTGCAGGGATGCTACGTCCAATATGGATCCATATAGCTCCGTATTGCCGTCCGGCAAGTATCTTACCTCCATACCTGGAAACCATGCCAGGCGACGCTCATCCAGCTGGCCCTGAAAAACGATCCGGTAGGCTTGATATGGTAGTTGACGATTGCTCACATCCATTGTCCTTTCATCTCATCCGGTCTGGATAAACAAATCACTCTAGTTTATGTTTTACAGGATAATAGATAGGGCTGTCGCCTATCCAAAGATAGGTTCAGGGATTGGTTGGCAGCCTGGGCAAAACTAAAATAGGTCTTCTCGCTTTTGCAAGAAGACCGATCCTACCGGTATGATACTATTTCAAGATTCCAGCTTCTTGAGCGCGAGCGATTGCCTGGGTACGGCTGCTGACCCCCAGCTTCCCATAGATATTATGGACGTGCCACTTGACCGTGCCTACGCCGATCACCACCTCTGCTGCTATCTCCTTATTCGATAAGCCGGCTGACAGCAGGCGCAGAATTTTAAGTTCCTGCTCGCTCAGAGGCTCGATAAATTCAATCCCTGGGATAGCCTCACTTTCTTCGCCTACCTGTGAAAGTGGAACCGGATCGCGGGCAGTTGCTGGGCTCGTAAAGGCAGCCAACAACTGCCCTGCATACTCCTGTAAGTTTGGATCTGTTGTAACGGTTACAAGGTCGGAAAGCAGCTCGCGGATTGGTTCACCTTCGTCGACGAAGGCTCGCACGTAACCCTCATTCTGTGCCAGAATCAGCGCCGATTCCAGGCCGTGGAGAGCAGATTCTGTATTTCCCATAGTCCAGAAGGCTTTCGCCATTAAGATTTGGGCTTCGATTACGACACCCAGACGGTCACCCTCGCGAGCTGCTTCGATCACCTCCTGCAGCAGCACCAGGGCGTCATGTTGGCGCTCGTCTGTCATGAGAAAGCGTGCCAGGGTAAGGTCTTCGAACTCACGCAGGTAGTCAACAGATCCGCTAGCACGGGTCCGCTCGTACTCCTGCGCCCAGTTCGCTGCGGCGATGGTGTTCCCCAAAGATAAATCAAGGAAGGCCTCGATCGCAGCCCTTTGACCCAACAATGGGGAGCTTCGATAAGATTGCAAAATGGAAAGAGCCCGCTGTGTGGCATGTACCGCGCTGTCCTTATCTCCTTGCGCCGCTCTCAGGCGGGCGAGGAACAGATATTCCGTCTTCAGGTCATCGATGATGCCGCCCGCTTGAGAAAGGCGGATAGCATCGGCTAAGAAGCGTTCGGCAGCCTCTAGGTCATTCCGCTCCCGGGCGATATCTCCCAATACAGCCCACGCCAGGCCGGCTGGCGGAATGCGCTCGCTGCCTTCTCCTGGTAATTGCAGGGCTTTGCGGCAGGTGCTTTCTGCCTGGCTCAGCTGGCCCTGAGAGATTTGGACCAGGGCCGCCTCACAGCAGGCATTGATGGCCAGAAATTGCACGCCGGCTTCTTGCGCCACCTGGCTGGCAGCCAGGAAGGCGTTCACGGCAGCATTTGGATTTCCACTCAGCGTATGGACCAGACCCAGCGTATCCATTGCCCTGGCTCGCGCCAGGAGATAATTCTCCGGCAAGCCAGACAGGGCTTGTAGGACCATTTCCTTAGCGATGGTAACCTGTCCCTGTATGGCGAGGATGGCGGAACGATAAGCCAAGATATGGGCTAGCGAAACCTCCAAATTCTCCCCTTCAACCGGTTTGCTGCGTAGCGATTTTTCTGCCATATCAAGCAATTGTGCAGACCGGTTGAGCTGTCCGGAGAGATACCAGGCTCTAGAAGCACGGATGGCAAGTTGGGGGCGGCCTTGCAAGCTTTCGAGGGGCAGGGCATCCAGCCATCCCAGCAACATGCCCAATTGTCCCCCAGACCAAGTCGCAGGAACCAGGATGGCTCGCTCGACCACGTCCGCAGCCAGCTCGTAATCTGTGCTTGCCAGAGCGTGTTGAACGGCTTCTGGAATGAAGCTATTGGCCTCGTACCAGCTCGACGCCTTGCGGTGGAGCTCACTCCGCTGCTCCTCAGGAAGTTCAGTGCGTAGAAAATCTGAAAATAGATGGTGGTAACGGTACCATTCCCGGTGTTCATCCAGCGGGATCAGGAAAAGGTTATTCTGATCGATTTGTTGCAGAATCTCCTGGCTATCCAGGCGGCCAGTAATGGCCTGGCACAAGTTTTCCGTCATCCGGTCCAGAATGGAAGTCTGGAGCAGGAACTGGCGGATATCCTCCGTCTGGAGGCTCAAGACTTCATCGATCAAATAATCCATCAGGTATCGATTCGATCCACGGAAATCATCCAGGAAAGCCCCAATATCGTGCCGGTTGCGTAACGACAGAGCAGCTAGCTGCAGGCCAGCTATCCAACCCTCAGTACGCTCCATCAAAGTCTCAACCCAATTACGCTCCAACTCAATTTTATTTGAGAGAGAGAAAAACTGCTCGATTTCTTCTCCTTTAAAGCGCAAATCTTGGGCGCGGATTTCGGTCAGCTCTCCTGCTACTCGCATGCGAGACAATCCCAGGGGTGGATCCTGCCGGGTGACCAAAACCAGGTGCAGTTCGGGAGGTGCGTAATCCAGTAAGAACTGGATACAGTCATGGATATACGCGGAGTGGATTTTATGATAATCATCAAGGGCAAGAGCCAGCATCTCCTGCCTTGAAAACGTGGATACAGCCTCAGCCATAGCATTGATAAAACTCGTCATTAGCTCGGCTGGGGGAGGTGGATGTGGAGATTGAAGCAGGCTCTGGAAATCAAGCTCGAGATCCAGTTTTTGCACTGCTGCGATCAGGTACGACAGGAAGCGGGGAGGGTCGTTGTCGTCTTTGTCCAGGGAGAGCCAGCTCACCCGGGCGGGAGGAGAATCCGATCGCCCCAGGTTGAGCATCCAACTGGCTGCCAATATGGATTTGCCGTAGCCTGCCGGCGCTGATATCAGGGATAGCCGCCTCCCGTGGGCTAAACCTTCATCCAAGCGCCTTAATAAGTCCAGGCGAGGGACAAAGTTAGTGCGGGGGGGAGGGAGATATAGCTTGGTCGATAAGATTTGGCTATCCATATACCTGCTCAAGGAGAAAGGGAATCAAACGAAGGCATCCTACCCTCGTCTTAACAAGCCCGGCCTACCATTTTTCTAGAGGAAGCAATTGTTCCAGTACAGGGTCTTGGCCAGAGAACACTGCTCTGGCGGGTACTTCCACCTGGAGATCCGGTTGGATCGAGGTAATGTCTGTATCCATATTCTTGAAGTATTTGGTCGAATAGGAGACCTGCGCCCCGGAGTTGGGCAGCTGGAAGCGCCGTACCTCGCCGTACCCGTTCGGCGAGCCCCCGGTCGGCTCCCCTACGAACGTTGCCATGGAGTCGATTCGCAGCCTGGCAGCATTGTCACTGGCTGACGAGAAAGTGCCCCTGTCGATTAGTACGAACAGCCGCTCTGGATGATCCAGCTGGGGGTGTTTTTTCAGCTCGGGCATGAAGTAGCGCTCAAACTGGAGCGAGTTTCCCCCGCCATTCCCACGCAGGTCTACTACCAACCGCTCAACGGGTTGCTGCTCTACAAGGTCCCACAACGCTTGCATGGTTGAGCGGAAGCCGGTCAGGTCCACGCAGGCTGAATAGCGAAAATAAAGTGTTCTGGAAGCTTCCCGGTAGTCGAACCAGAAGGGTAGCTCCGGTTTACTCTTGTAATAAGCAGGGTTTTCTTCAGCATTCAAGAAATCTACTGACACGCCTGGTTCCAGGGGGTCGATCGCCAGGCTGAATTCCTCTCCCATCTCATCCTCCAGGGTAAGAGTTACCCTCCCGTTTTCATCCACTGCATCCAGGGCCTGAAATACTTCGAAGATATTCAGCAGGTTTGAGCTGTTCAATCTCGCCCACGGCTCGTTCTCATAGGAGATTAGTGGAAGCAGCTGGGTGTAGATCTCTTCAGGCGTCAGAGAGCCGATCTTCACGACGCGCTTTCCGAGCGCTTCCGGGTAAGCCTGTCCTATACCGCGCACAAACAGCCCATCGCTATACCAACGCAGGTCCATCGGGAGGCCGTGCAGCAAGCCGGTGTTCCAGGCGGAGAAGCGTGTATGCGCGTCTCCAACGGAGGCCACAATTCGCATCATCTCCACAAGCACTTCCGCGTCAGACAGATAGGGTACCGCTTCTTCCAATCGTTCGATCTGCCCCCAAAAGATATTTTCAGGTGTGCTATGGAAGGCGTTCATGTGAAGTCGGACCAGTTCATCTCCCAGGTAGCGTACATCTTGCTGCCAGCGCTCGTCCCGGGTCGCAGCTGGTCTCGGATGGGAAGATGGATAGGGGAGTAGGGTGTAACCATGGAATAAGAAACCTGCCGCGTAGCTGACCAGGTGCAGCAGAACGAACAAACCAAGAGTCAACCAACCGGCGGCACGGCGAATGCGGCTTTGGTTCCAGCTTGCCAGCCAGGGCGCTAGTGCCCCAAGCCCGGCAGTCGCGGGAGCTAACAAAGCCCAGCCAATACGCCCGTACAACCCGAGCATAGATAAGGCTGCCAGCAGTGCACCGCTCCAGATCACCCAACGCCACCTACGCAAGAAGACTTGGTCACGACCGGCTACCAATAGGAACGTGGCCAAAGGCAGAGCGATCAAAACCTCACTCAACCGGTAGGCAACCATCCCGTCAACGATGCCGCTCAGCAGCCCCCAGGACTGGACAGCGAAAAGCAGCGTACGAATGAAATCAAATGAGAACCAGGCTGCAATACCGAGCAGATGCGCCCATCCAAGCCAAATCCAGATTCTCGATATTTTCTTTACTTTGATTGCGGCATCCATATGCATTCCGAGCAGGTTTGGGTGAATTGGCCCCTATAATACCACCCTTTTTTGACGAGAGCGACGACCTTCTTCATGTCTGTTTTACGTTATCAATCTCGGATGAAATGAGGCATGTCTGGGGGTAAGGGCAGCATCAATTCGATGAAACCAGCATATTCCCCTTCCTGGTACCAGGGCGCCTGGTAAACCAGCTTTTTTTGACCATCTCTTTCCGTCGTGTAGATATTTGCCTGCTGTCTCTCCATCATCTGGCATAGCTTGCTTCGTGAGGGTCCAGTGTGGCAATCAATGGCGCTGGTTCCTAATAATGCATCTCCTCCATCTTCCTTGTAAGCCTCTATGGAAGCGGCGTTCATCTCGATAAGCAGTCCTTCCCGATTACATACGGTAACGGATCCAGGGAAAGACTCAATCCAGGCGTGTTTTTCCATGCATTCTCCTATAAAATATCACTCATTGATATGCCTCGAGCGTTCGCTCGGTGAAGCATCCACTCTTTCAAATCTGCTGGGGGAGAGACGTATCCTGGGCGACGCTCCAGTCTAAGAGCTCCTGTTGAGCAAGAGGTAACGCATAACCCACAGCCTACGCAATGAGAGACATCTACCTCGCAGGTATAGTCCGGCAATGATAATGCGCCGAAATGGCAACGTGCCAGGCAATCCCCACAGCCAGAACATAGCTCATTGTCTACATGGCTGCAAAATCCCGAGGTAGCTACGGCTGCGGGGATATCGAATTCGGTCAGCCCTCGCAGGACACCGCAACAACACGGGCAGCAGTTGCAGATATAAAAATGGCCATCCCGGTAATTACCGGTAGTATGCACCAGCCCTGCTGCCTGAGCTTGTTTCAGGATTTCGAAGGCCTCAGCTTTGCTGATCGGCCTCCCAACCGGTGTGTGGTCGAAAGCTTTTTCTACTGGTGCAAAGGACAGGCATACTTCCAGGGGACGATCACAACTTCGGCAGCTCCGGTTACTTGGGCGCGCATTCCACGGTTCTCAGCTACGCTAATCCAGGAAGAGATTGCTGGTTGCAGCACCCGACGAGTTCGGTAAATCAGTGTACATTTACCAGGTATCAAGGGGGACCTAGGGGCCAGGCTGAGAAACGCTCTTTGTCCAAAATGATTCGTTCAAAACTCCTGGTGCTCGGTGCGGGTGATGATCTCGTCCTGGAGAACCTCGCTCAGGTCGCAGAAATAATCCGAATAGCCGGCCACGCGAACGATCAGGTCGCGGTATTCCTGCGGGCTTTGCTGGGCCTTGCGCAATGTGTCCGCATCCACCACATTGAACTGGATATGGTGCCCGTCCAGGGCAAAATAGGTCCTTATCAGGCTTACCAGGGCGTTCAAGCCGGCCTCGTCCTGGAGCAGGCTGGGGGTGAATTTTTGGTTGAGCAGTGTCCCACCGGTGCGAGCATGGTCCATCTTCGCTACAGATCTGAGCACGGCAGTCGGGCCGCGCCGGTCAGCGCCCTGCACGGGTGAGACGCCCTCTGAAAGCGGTTGGGCAGCCCGCCGTCCATCCGGGGTGGCGCCGGTCACCGAACCGAAATAGACGTGCACGGTGGTCGGTAGCAGGTTGATATGGTACGAGCCGCCTTTGGTATTGGGGCGTCCCTCTACTGCATTATAGTAAGCTTCGAAGACGGTTTGCATGAGCTGGTCAGCGTAGTCGTCATCATTCCCGTAACGAGGAGTCTGGTTTAGTAAGCGCTGTCGCAGGCTTTCACGTCCGGCGAAGTCCTCTCGCAGCGCTTCGAGCAGCTCGCCCAGCCCAAGGTTTTTTTCATCGTAGACATGGTAGCGGATGGCCGAAAGGCTATCCGCCATGGTGCCCAAACCGACGCCCTGGATATAGCTGGTATTGTAGCGCGCCCCGCCGTCATGATAGTCCTTGCCCCTGGCGATGCAGTCATCGATTAGTAAGGACAAGAAGGGGGCTGGCATATACGCCGCGTACAGGCGCTCGATAATGTTATTGCCGTGCACCTTGATATTGATAAAATAATTTAGCTGTGTTTCAAAAGCCTCGAATAGCTTATCGTACGAGTCGAAGGTATGGGGATCTCCACTTTGAGGGCCGAGTTGCACACCGCTGCGTGGGTCGCACCCGTTGTTGAGGGCCAGCTCGAGAACCTTGGGCAGGTTGAAATAACCGGTCAGGTTGTAGTTCTCCTTGCCAAAGGCGCCGACTTCCACGCAGCCGCTCGAGCCGCCGCAGCGGGCATCTGCCAGGCTCTTGCCCTGGCGGACCAGCTCCTGAACGATCAGGTCTGAGTTGAAGACGGATGGCTGCCCGAATCCGGTGCGGATGATACGGGCAGCGCGCTTGATGAAGCGGGTGGGGTTCTTTTTGCTCACCTGGATGGACGAGCTGGGTTGCAACAAGCGCATCTCCTCGATCACATCCAGGATCAGGTATGTCAGCTCGTTGACTCCATCTGAGCCGTCCTCCTTCAAGCCTCCTGTATTGATTTGAGCGAAATCGGTGTAGGTGCCGCTCTCCGCAGCGGTAACCCCTACTTTTGGGGGCGCAGGCTGGTTGTTGAACTTGACCCAAAAGCAGCCCAGCAACTCCTTGGCTGCGTCCTCGGTCAGTGTGCCATCGTTCAAACCTTGCTTATAGAAGGGGTACAGGTGCTGGTCGAGCTTGCCCGGGTTGAAGGCATCCCAGGGGTTCAACTCGATCGTTACCCCCAGGTGCACGAACCAGTAATACTGCAGGGCTTCCCAAAAGTCGCGCGGTGGGTGCGCTGGGACATGCTCGCAGACCTCTGCAATGCGCAGCAACTCCTGGCGCTCCTGGAGTTCTGATACATGGTGTGCCATCTTCCGTGCAGCCACGGCATACCGCTCCGCAAAGAGAATGATGGCATCTGCACAGATATCCATGGCTTTGAGCTCTTCCTGCCGGGCGTATGCATGTGGGTCGTGCAGGTAATCCAGCGCCGCTAATGCCCGGTGGATATCTTGCTTGAAATCCGACATGCCTTTATGATAGATCTTTCTGTCTAAGACAGTATGGCCGGGAGAGCGCTGCTCCATGAACTCAGTGAATATCCCAGCTTCATATGCATCAACCCACTCAGGTGTCATTTCCTTAAAAATCAAGTCACGCATCGTACGGCCTTTCCAGAAAGGAATTATCTTCTCTCCGTACGCTTTCCGGGCAATTGGATCCACCTTGAAGGAAGTCTTGTGCCGCGTATCCAGGATGTCCAGATCCTGCAGGCTATGGCAACACAGCTCGGGGTAGGTCGGAGTAGCCTTAGGCGCCGGACCTTTCTCGCCCACGATTAGCTCACCCGGGTTGATGCAGATAGACTTGTGCTCGAGCAGGTAGGCCAAAGCGCGTGCCCGCCGGACAGGCTCCGACCCTAACTCCTTTTCCGATCGGTAGAATTCGGTTAACAGCTCCGCCCGCTCGTGGGATAGGCTGGGCAGGGCCTCCAGGGATTGTTTGCGTAAGCGGGTCACTCGATCGGTCATAGCCATGCTCTTATCCTCCAATGCAAGTCTCTAAACCGTAGGATTGGAATATAGCCTGGATCTCCGCCAGCTGAATGGGGAGATATCCCTTGACTTGGGGCATCCGGGTGGTCTTATCTAGGCGATCGTATTTTTCTAAGCCAGTGGAATGGTAGGGCAGCAGGTCGACGCGTAGAATACGATGCAGCCCGGTTGCGTACTGGGCCAACGCGTGCAGATGTGTCGTTTTATCGTTCATACCCGGGATCAGCGGGATACGCAGGTAAATATCATGCCCCAGCCTGGAGAGGAGCTCCAGGTTTTCCAGGATCAAGCGATTAGATACCCCGGTCAAGTCCTTGTGGCGGTCGTCATCCATATGTTTAATGTCGAACAGGAACAGGTCCACCCAACCGCGCAGCCTATCCAGAATGTGGAAGGGGACGAAGCCGCAGGTGTCCAGAGCTGTGTGGATCTCGTGTTCCTTACAGGCTTGCAGTAGTCGGCCCAGGAATTCAGCCTGGAAAAGCGGCTCTCCACCCGAAAAGGTCACTCCCCCACCTGACTGTTCGTAGAAAGGTCTATCTCGTATGATGTCTTCGAGGACTTCACACAGGCTCATCTCCTGGCCTGTGAACTGGCGCGCCTCAGCATGACAGGCGCGTGCGCAAGCCTGGCAAAGTTGGCACTTATCTCGTTTAGTCAACATCCTATCGCCGTCGCGGTAGATAGCGCCATTAGGGCAGACCTGTATACATTCACCGCACAAAGTGCAACGGCGTGGTTGGGTGATCAGCTCCGGGAAGGGTGATTGGCTTTCTGGGTTGTGACACCACAGACAACGCAGCGGGCAGCCTTTGAAAAAGACTGTCGTGCGGATGCCCGGTCCATCATGGATGGAGAACCGGCGGATATCAAAGATCCATCCCCGACCATTTTTCATTCAATAAACCCTTGCTTTAAATGCCAGCTTAGCCTTGTGTTTAAGACCGGTAGGGCAAGTATACAGCATTGTGGGTCTGGTTTGAGAAGTGTTTTAAGGAGAAACTGAGCTAACAACCTGGTAAACGATGGCCTGATTGTCCCGGTAAACTTCGACCAATCCGGGGTCCTCGGCAGCGCGTTCGATGAAGGCTTCATGCTGGAGGTCAGTCAAAACGTATTGTCCCCCAAAGCGTGCCTCAATGGAACGAGAGGGCTGCTCCAGCCTGCCCTGAGTGATCTCGACCCACTCGTCGTAGAGGTCGGCGTTATAGAGCTGTAAGTAGGTTGGGTCAAGCCCGACCAGGTAGGTATTGTGGGTGTTGTAGAAAAAAAGGCGTGGGAAGTCATCCCAGTCGGTTTGGAATACTCGTCCTCCGGGCGGGGTGTTGGACTCTAGCCAGGCAGAAGCTTCACGATAAAAAGTGTAAGATTTGGATCCCCCAATGCTTTCCCTGGCATCATTATAGGTCAGCAGAAGGCCTGGAACGATGAAGACAGCCAGGATAATGGCTGGTAGATGTTTTCGGAGATAAGAATGGAGCTGGATCTTGGATGATTCATGGTCTCTTGCGTTCTGGGGATATCGGGAGTAGGCCAGGATGATAGGCGACCAGGCAAAGGCCGCGAAAATCAGCGCGAAGGCCGGGAAGTATTCTATGAAACGCCGGGATTGGAACAGCATCAGTCCGAAAAGGCAGGCCAACAGAAAAGTTATTGTGGTGCGGACAGGCATCCGCCTTCCGGAAAGCCCCAAAGCCAACGCGCCGGCCATAAAAGCTACCAGTGCCAAAGGGGAGTTTCTCATCAGTTGTCCAGTGTTATACGGATACCATTCGCTGCCCACATTGACCGAGGTGGCCTCTACCAGCTTTGGCAGGATATGTTGATAAGCAAAGATAATGTTAAATGGGAAGTACGGGTTGATGACCAGGCCCAGGAGAATGCCTGCTGCGGTATAGAATAGCGGGCGCAAAATCAGGCGGCCTTCGCTGACCCAGGTAGCGACAACGTATATCCCCGCCAATCCAAAGAGCAAGGGAAAGGCATTGTACAGCCAAACGTAGACAAAAGCCAGGTAAAGCAAACGATTGTGTTTTCCTGCCAGCAGCCAATCTAACCCGATCACGAGCATCAAGAGGGACAGAGATTGGGCGCGCGGGATGCTCATCCGGTAAATAAAGGCTTCTGAAATTGCCAGCAACCCAAACGACCACAGCCAGGCATAGGGAACACGCTGGCGACGTAGCAAGCTCCAGAGCGCCAGAAAGGCCAGGCTGGCGAAGATTACGCTGGCCCATTTGGCTCCCAAACGAAGATCCCCATAAGTGAATGGTATCAAGGCTACGTGGAATAGGAAGTGGTGGTCGTAAAATTCGCGAGGGTTTAGGATGGTCAGCGGGAGCCAGCGGAAATCCGGTTTGAGTCCCTCCGTACGCATCACATAAGCCAGCTTGATATGGTAATAACCATCGTTGCCGGGCAAGTCGGGGGAAGTAAACTGTATAAGCGCCAGGAAGACCAACATAACCACCCAAATCGCCAGGCCTGGAAGCAGGGGTACAGCTCCTAATTTGGCCAGCCTGGCCAAATCTGGCAGGCGCGCTGGCGAAAGAGTTGTTCTCGATGGGGGAGAGAAGCTTGGATCGTCCTGGGATTGCATTCCGAATATTCTTTAAGGATGGCCTGCAAGCGGTGTGTGTCTTGCAGGCCATCCCGCTAACCGGAGCTAACCATTCAGACCAGTTCCGGATGATTTAGCCTGCGGCCTAGTCATCGTCATTATCGTTAGAGTTTCGATTTTGATTTTGGTTCTGATCCTGACTTTGATTATCGTTCTGGTTCCAGTTATGGTTGTTGTTCTGATTTTGGTATTGGTACTGGTTTTGATTGTCGTTCTGGTTCTGATATAGGTTCTGGTTTTGGTTCAGATTTTGATTCGCAACATTGTCGTTCCCATTCAGGTTCTGGTTCTGATTTTGGTTGCGGTTCTGGTTGTCATTCTCATTCGCGTTCGAGTTGGCATTGGCGTTGCTGTTGTCGTTCGCATTCAGGTTCGTGTTGCTGTTGACATTCTCATTCGTGTTCTCATTCATATTTGTGTTGCTATTAGCATTCTCATTGTCATTGCCCTGGCTGGCCCTGACCCGTTCGATCTCTCGGGCGGTAAGCGATCCATCCGCATTTTGGAATGCATGTACTTTGACGATGTCACCAAGGACAAAGGGTCCCTTCATCTCGGTCGCTGTATTCATCGTAATTGTTCTGCCCGCAATCACCCAGGTTTCCTGTCCAATACTTTCGATCGCGCCCGTGAACTCCAGCTCATCCGTCTTTCCAGTCTCCTGTGTGTTTTGAAGAGCACGCCTCATCTCAAGGCGCACGCTCTCCGGAACCTGGTCCAGCATTCCGCTCAGGGTGACGGCATAGCGGGTAAGTGCTTCCGAGACCTGCCCAGCCAGGATCGCAGCTTGCTCCGGATCTCCCTGGGCGATGGTTTCCAGTTCTGCCAGTGCGTTGCGGATATAGGTTTCGAACTCGGCAGTGGCGGTAGGGATGTTTTCAAAGCGGCCTTCTTCGATCAAAGCTGCGATTTCAACCAGCCGGCGCTCGGCGAATTCCATTTGTAATTGGGCGCGTACCGAGGCATCTCTGGCCAGGGCTACGCGTGTTTGTTCCAGGCTGGTTTTGACTGGGTACAATACATCTCCTGGCAATGAAGCCTGGGAGGCCAGGGCAGTCATTCCTGCTCCACCAAATAAGAAGGCCAGCAAAGTGATCAGGATGACGGCGCTGGTAAGTGTATAGCGTTGCTTACGACTGTTCATTAGTAAATCCCCTCTCTCGTTTTTATTGATATTATTCTTGTTTAATATACGTTCATACAACTTTACGAAAACACTACCCTGCGGATGGGTAGGAGTGGCTAGCCCCAGGTTCTTCATCTCGGCCTGGAATTTCATCCTGCCCTTTTCTGCTGCTTCCGGGTTACGAGGTGGAGTCTGGCGGAGTTGTTCCAACAGCTCGAACAGGCGGGGGTCTATCTCATCGGAATGCAATTCATTATTTTGTGTCATCGTTCAGTCCTCCTGTTCCAGCAACATTCTCCGCAAGGCATCCAGCGCCCGGTGCTGCAGGGCCCGGGTGGCCTGGCTTGTTTTTCCAATCAGGGCGCCAATTTCCTCGTGCTGCCAGCCCTCGTAAAAACGTAGGGTAATTACCTGGCGTTGCTCGGGAGTCAAATGGAACAAGGCCTTGCGTACGATCTCCCTTTGCTGGTTTTCAGCCACAATATTTAGTGGGCTTTCCAATTTGTCGTCCTCTAGCTCCGTCTGTAACTCTTCAAATGGCCGGCTGCGATAGTAATCATTGATCCAGTTGTGCGCCACACGGTAAAGATAGGCCTGTACATTGTCCTGCGGGCCGCCTCCCTTTTTCAAAGCCTGCAGAAAGCGACTAAAGGTCTCTGCCACACACTCTTCGGCTACATCTACATCATCGAGCAACCGTACAGCATAGCGGAACAACTTTGGGCTGTACTGCTCGTAGATCTCGATCAGATCTGAAGGATTGAACCGCAGGCTGTCTTGGATCCGTGGTAATGTTTGTATTTGCATGCCATTTTTCCTGCTACTTATTAAGACGGAATATAGGCCTGAATGTGACGTTTTAGATAGGAATAATTAGAAATATTCTCCCATCGACCTTGTTTTTCCATACCCCTACCCAAAGGTTACTCCCATTAATTGTTTGCTAATTATCTCACAGGTAGGACACCTGACCAGTGCGCTTCTCACCACCTGGCTGTTAACTCCCACTGGTTTCTTCTCGTTTTATATCCTTTACACGCTGATCTTTGTAGGCCTGATGGGAGTGACAGCGGCAGGTTTACCAACCCAATGATGCTTTGTTCTCTTTTGGGGCGGGCGTCTACAGCCTGCCGGTTTTGGTAATCATCGTCGTCTTGAACCTGCGCGATCCAGTTTGGAAAGAATAATGGATTTGTAAGCCCCTCTCATCGTTTTAGATTGGGAGGGGCTTTCTCTTCTATCCTTTATTCTAAACAGGGTCATCAAACTCAAAGCTTCGGAAATCTAACCTTTCGCCATACCGGTCCTGTAACCAGAAGCCTACTTTAACCAGATTGTCTCCCAGCTTCAAAAGAGTCCTTTCGTAAGCAGGAGGATGTTTTTCAAGGTCTCCCATTTTTGCCATGCGTCTTAGCTCGGAAGCTCTTAGCAGCTCGTCATGCCGGACCTGCAGCATCTTTTCTTCCACATACCAGTTGTTGAACATACAGCGTCTCCTCACCTAACTCTAGCTTGACCCCTTTTTAGATTTGCAGGTTATCCTTCACTCCCTTGGTTATTCTCATTGACCAGGTTCGTATAACCTGCTATAATATTTTAGGTAGTTATATTTTACAGGGAAAATTATAACCTGTCAAGTACCTTTTGAAAGTTATAATATTCAATTTAGAGGAGATTGAATGCAAGAGGCCCTTCACGCACATGGAGATACATACACTGCAGATTCAGGACATATCGTCCTGGATTATGCAAACACCCTTTCATGGAGGACGCGATCTGAAAAGGTCGAGTTCTTGAAAGGGTATACTGACCTGATAATTTGGGGCAAGATTACAGGCTTGTTGAATGAGGAACAAGCCAGATTCTATCTGGATGAGGAGCAACATTATCCTGAGCAAGCCACTTCGGTTTACCAACGCGCCATCACCTTACGGGAGGCGCTATATCGCATCCTGTCTGCTTTCTCAGTGGAGGCGCAACCAGAGTTGGCTGATGTCGCCGTTCTGAATCAGGAGTTGGCACGAGCTATGCCTTACCGGAAGCTGGAATGGAAAGGTATAGGCTTCGAATGGAGCTGGGAAGAGGGGAATGGACGACTCGACCGCCTGCTCTGGCAGGTGGTCGGAGCAGCTACTGATCTGCTGACATCGGATGCCCTTCATAGGGTTGGGGAATGCCAGGGCGTGGGCTGTGGTTGGCTATTTATCGATACCAGCAAGAACCACAGCCGGCGCTGGTGTGATATGGAGGGTTGCGGGAACCGGGCCAAAGCCCGCCGTCACTACAAGCGTAAACAAGCTTCTTAATCTTTATATACTTCGAAGAGAAGGGCATCCCTGTGGTTTACAGGAATTGAAATATAAACCACCGGGTTCAGATATAAGGGGATTGATTTGGGTGAGTGCTTGGGTTAGACGGTCA
>CAZAQS010000017.1:0-35443 GCA_964486825.1 uncultured Anaerolineaceae bacterium
CTGCCAACTCAAATGTTGCAATCCAACACTCAAAGCCGATTTTACGGTGGAAATATCTGACAGTAACATCTTGATATAGGTCAAGATCGGTCCTGGACGGAAAGCCCATTCCCTCCAGGCTCGT
Source organism: uncultured Anaerolineaceae bacterium (assembly GCA_964486825.1). Classification (GTDB taxonomy): domain Bacteria; phylum Chloroflexota; class Anaerolineae; order Anaerolineales; family UBA4823; genus CAZAQS01. The sequence continues at coordinate 125 of CAZAQS010000017.1, forward strand.
TTCTGCCAGTACAACAATCGCTCTGCGGGCAGATTTGGATAATCCAAAACAGTACCTTTATCCATATCTACCTGCTCCCAGCGAGTTCCCTTTCGAAACCAACCATTCTCAACCACTTCAAAAAAGAAAGGCGTACCAGGATAAGGAGCGGCGACATGGAAGAGAGCGATATCTAAGGGTAGTTTTTTCGAGAAATCAATCGTTTGTCGAATGGTTTCTTCCGTTTCACCAGGCAGACCGATAATGAAATAACCCCAGTTCTTGATCCCGGCTTTCTTAGCCCAGATCAAAGAGCGCTTGGCTTTATCAGGATAAGCGCCTTTACGAGCATGCTTAAGGATTTGCTCGCTACCGCTCTCGATGCCCCAGGAAATCAGCCAGTTGCCAGCCTTCCCCATCATCCGCAACATTTCCTCGTCCACATAGTCAACGCGTGAATTACACGTCCATTTGATGTCGATCTTTTCATCGATCATCCGCTGGCATAACTCCATTACCTGGTCCCGGTTTACGGTAAATAGGTCTGCATACATATGGATATTATTGATGCCTAACTTCTTTAGCTGCCAGAGCTCCTCCATGATGAGGGCAGGAGATCGAAGACGGGCAGAGTATTGGTAACTGACATGCTTGATGCAGTAGGTGCAGCCAGCTGGACAACCGCGGCTGGAAACGATAAATGTAAACGGGCCTTTGATCAGTGGCATGCGGTATTCCTGCAAAGGCAGCAGCTCGTGCAAAGGTATTGGTAGATCATCCAAATCACTGATAAAGGGGCGTGGGAAATTGATGATGATCTCATCACCCTTTCTCCAGGCCAGACCCTTGATGCCGTGCAGATCTACCGAGCCATCCTCACGGATGGATGGCTTGTACTGGGGATCATGCTTTTCTAGCAGCTTTTGAATTAGCTCGGGACGCTCGTCAATCCTGCCCTCGAGATGGTCCAACAGATCACGGATGCTCAGATCCGGCTCACCTACCAGCACGAAATCGAGCGCAGGGTAGGGACGCAAGGATTCGCGGGGGATTGGTGTCACATGGGTGCCAAAGGCAATGGTTATTGCCCCACGAGCCTTTGCGAGGAAACAACCGTACATATCATTCTCAAGCGTCGGTGCGGTCACCTGGGTGAGATAATAGCGCGGCTGGTACTTATCGAGCTCCTTGATGAAAGCCGGCCAACCCATTTTCTCAGCATTGGCATCGATGATCTTTAGTTTATATGTTGGGTGAAGTAGAGCTGCCATTTGAGCCAGCGAAACTTGTGGCCAAACCATATTTTCCCTGGTCCGGCGACCAACCCTGTGTTGTGTCCGGATCCAATATCCCCCGTCGGGTGTAGGAGGGTTTACTAATAAAATATCTATCGCGTCATCCGAGCGCGATTCCATCAACCCCTGCCGAACGATCTCGTCCGCGGTGGGGAAATTAGCCATCTTCAATTTGGGTATCCGTCGTGTACCCAGGTTCTCTTTCAACTCTATCAATTTATCTTCTGCCATGATTGCTCCTCTATCATTCAGTCAAGCGATAAGTCCTACTTAACCATAAAATTTGCAACACCCATATCTTTCTTTGCCAGAAATTCACGCTGGCTCAACTCTTCCAAGACACGCATCAAGACCCAATAGATGACCAGTTGCACACCTACCAGGATTAGCATAGCGCTTCCAAGCAGGTAAAGCCACAAGCGGGCGATCTCCCAACCGTTGACCCCTAGCACCACGCTGACCCCACCTAAAACCAGGCCAGCCAATAGGAAGACCAGGCCAATCCAGCCAAATTGGCGGTCCAGAGGTGGATCTAAGATTGGGCGACCGAATAAGCCCTGCCGGATAGGCTTTTTGTAGAATAAAGAAACAAGGTAGTTGAAGGTAGCCCCAAGCGCAAAAAGGCTAATGCCGCCAACGGCAGACACCAGCGCAGCGAATAGAGCAGCCACACCCCACGGCCCCAATGTCGTAATCCCACTTAAGCGGGCCACTACCAGGCCTATCACCACAACCAGGGCGGCAGTAACTCCACCGATCCCTAATGCTCCTAAAACACGAACAGGGTTATAAGCTAAAACCGTCCAAACGATCGAATGTAGAAAAGTGGTGCCGTCCCTGACGACGCTAAGCTTCGAACGGCCTACGCGCTCACTATAAGGGATGGGAACTTCCTCCATATTTATCCCTTCATGCATGGCTCTTGTGCTCATCACTGGAGTAAGGTTCAAACCGTCTGGAAGGGGATATACCTGCTCGAGCACCTCTCGTCTGAAGACGCGCATTCCACTGGCGCTATCGGTGATTCTCTGAGCTCCCAGAAGACTTAGCAAATTTGCAAAAAAGTAATTCCCAACCCGGCGGGTGCGCGGCATTTTACTATCCTCACCTGACATGCGCGAACCTACGACCAGGTCTCCGCCTTGAAAAACTGCTTCGACAAGCCGTGGAAAATATTCTGGTGGATAGGTACCATCTGCATCCAAAAAGCCGATCAATTCCCCCCTTGCCTCAGCAAAACCTGTTTTCAAAGCAGCTCCGTATCCCTTATTTTTGGGATGGCGGATCAATCGTACCACCGAGCAGTCATTTGAAATCTTGCTGGTTATTTCTGCTGTTTTATCTCGTGAACCGTCGTCCACAACCAACAACTCTAATTGATCGACCCCTATCCGTTCCAGGTCAGCCTGGATAGACAAAACCCGATTCACGATCTCAGCGATCCCTTTTTCTTCGTTATATGCTGGTATAACAACCGAAAGTGTTGTCATTGATTTCCCTCCCGAACCTTTCAATAAACCACCCGCTCTACCTTGTGGCTAATATCTTTTTCAATTGTTTTAATGGGCCGTGCTGGCACCCCACCTACTACCGTGTGAGGCGGGACGTCTTTCGTGACGACCGCGCCAGCTGCAATCACCGCTCCTTGTCCCACATGAACGCCATCGGTAATAACAGCACCAGACCCAATCCATACATCATCTTCGATTGTAATCCCCTCTGCAGTAATCCCCTGGTCGACAAAGGGAATATCCGGATCGTCAAAAACATGGTTGACAGCTATCACCTGGCTGAATGGGGATGTATACACCCGGTCGCCTATCGTTACCCCACCTTGCCCACGGATGACCGAATATTCTCCAACCAGACTGTTACGCCCGATTTTAATATACGAATCCGGCATATCCCGAAAATTATAAACATGCAGTACGGCGCCATGCATCACAATCGTCTCATCGCCGATCTCGATCCCGTTCGGGCAGGCATGCAAATAAGTTCCCTGATCCAGGTAAACACCTTGCCCAAGGCGAATATAGTTTGCATACCGCAAGCGCACATTATTTTCGATCGCCGCCCACCCGTCCATTCGGAGGATCAGCCGGTACAACAGGCCTCTCAATCCTATCCCTATCAGGGTGGGAACCCATCCGATCAGCAGATATAAGGCCTGCTCTAAGATGTAACGACCTGAACCTGCAGCCTGGCGATTGATATAAATGCGCAAACTCTCGACCATCGACGGCTTGCTATGCGACGAAGGCACCGTTTTCGAATTACCCGGCCTGGTATCCATAACCTACCCCACCAAAAATGAATCTGGTATACCAGACTAAAATATCAACGAATACTATCATAATCATCGTAATGGGTCAAGCAACTCCATTTCTTGATCATAGTATAATCTCCTCATGCAGCCCGCCATTTTTCTCGATCGTGATGGAGTCATCATAGAAAACTGTACCGATTACGTCCGTTCCTGGAATGATGTGCTGCTTTATGATCACAGCCTCCCCGCCCTGGAAAAAATCAGCCACAGTCCCTACAAGATCGTTATTGTAACCAACCAATCGGCTGTCGGTAGAGGCATCCTTCCACTTCGGACAGCACAGGATATCAATCATAAGCTTGTAAAGGTAGTAAAGAATGCGGGAGGACGGATCGATGGCGTTTTCATGTGCCCTCATGCTCCTGAAGATCAATGCGCATGCCGAAAGCCAAAACCAGGCTTATTATTTAAAGCAGCCCAGGCATTAGCGATCGATCTCAGCCGCTCGATCATGATCGGGGATGCAACCACCGATCTGCTGGCCGGCCAGGCGGCAGGTGTAATGACACGCATTCTATTAATGAGCGGTCGCGGCAGGGAACAATACAGTATAGCCAGCAGCATGCATTTGGAACCCTTTTTGGTTTATGAAACCCTTGCTGACGCTGTTCAGAATTTGTACCCTTAAAATAAACCTCCATCTACTTGCAGCTAGCTCCCGTTGGCTGTCGTTATTTCCGGCATGCCAATATCGGTAGGAAGCGTATCACTACCTTCCATTTCGCGAGCCATCTCTTTTAAGGTCTTTACAACCATATGCTCCACGACCAGGTGCAAATCTTCTACCTGCTCGATGATATCACTTGGGACATGGATATTCACGTCAACCAGCGAGCCCAATTTACCCCCGTCAAACCCTGTCAAACCAACTGTACACGCTTTTATCTGACTTGCCAGTTCAACAGCCTTCAAAACATTTTTTGAATTTCCGCTCGCCGATATGGCAATCACCACGTCCTTAGGACGCACAAAGTTGGCCAGTTGTTGGGCAAAAACGTTATCATACCCTTCGTCGTTAGCATAAGCAGACAATATAGCCATGTTATCTGCAAGACCTAACACTTTAAAATCCGGTACGTTCTGCCAGCGCGTATTCTTCGCCAAATCAGCAACAAAGTGGCTAGCAGTCGATGCACTTCCACCATTGCCCATGATGAAGACTTGCCGGTGATTCATACGGGCATCTTGAAGGATCGAAATCAGCTCACCAATTAACTCAACTGGAAGATGATTCAGCGTGTTTTTTAGCTCGTTGATATAACCTTTTAGTTTCTCCATACAGTTTTTCCCTCCCTATCGCCGGTCATCTATTCAGTATTCCCACCACTAACGGCGATAATTAAATATCACTTTGGTGCCATCTGGCTCCAGTTGGATAGGTAATTCTTGTAGGGATCCAATAGCCGAGCGAACAGCTTCCCGTTTATGATAAGGGACATACAGGAGTAAAAAGCCGCCCCCTCCCGCGCCGGTGATCTTACCACCTGTAGCGCCAGCTCGGCGGGCAGTCTCGTAAATATGGTCGATCGAGCCGTTGCTGATCTGGCTAGCGAGCTGTTTTTTCAACTGCCAACTTTCATGAAGCAAATCACCAATAATATCCAAATTACCTGCCCGCAGTTCGTCACGGGCGGTATAAGCCATACTTTTCATTTCCCTTAAGATACTCAACCGGTCAACGATATTGCGCTGCTGTTCGTCGAGTATCCTATCCGCACGTCGTGTAATTCCTGTAAAGAACAACAACAGGCTTTCATTTAACTGGCGGCGGAGCCAGTAGTCCAGGTTGATCCTTTCAGTCTTGATACTCCCATCTGGATCGAATTCCATGAATCGCAGGCCGCCCAAAGCAGCGATATACTGGTCTTGGATCCCTATTGGCTTCTGTAACCTTACAATCTCTATCTCGCAGGCTTCCTCAGCCAGGCGCTCTGCAGTCACAATCTCACCCAGGTAAGAGTACATTGCATGTAAAGAACCCACAGTCACCGTGCTTGAAGACCCCAGGCCTGATCCTGCTGCTGGTATATCCCCCATCGTAGTGATCTCCACCCCTTCACGGATGCCAGTCTTTTTTAGAGCTTCTCGGATTAATTCATGTTGGATTTCATCTACTGTATCCACCATTTCGGTGCGGGTATAACCGATACGCAACTTGCAGTCAAAACGCTCTTTGATCGTGATAAAGATATATTTATTAATTGCTGAGCTCAACACAACTCCCCCCTCAGAATTAAAAAATGAAGGGAAGTCTGTGCCGCCGCCAAAAAAACTTACCCGCAAGGGTGTCTGGACAATAATCATTTTACAAGCTCTTTGACCTTAAAATAATCGACAGTCTTGCTTAAGCCGTCTTCTAAAGATACTGTTGGCGTCCACCCCAGCTCCTTCTCAGCTTTATCTGCAATCAGGTAAATAAAGCGGGTTTCACCAACTTTGGCTGGTCCAAATACAGGTGCAAGTTTGTAACCAGTGATATCGCGCAAGTGATCAAAAATCTCATTGACGGAGGTCCCATTACCGCTGCCAATGTTATAAATACCAATGGCTGAGTTATTATCCGTAACATTCAGGTTTGCCCGAGCGCAATCTCCTACGTAGACATAATCGCGGGTTTGTTCGCCATCTCCATTAATCACGACCTGGTCTCCAGCCAGCATCTGGCCAGAGAAGATAGCCACAACACCGGCCTCCCCATGTGGGTCCTGTCGGGGACCATAAACGTTGGGGTAACGTAAGACTGTGTACTTCAAGCCATAATTGACATGGTACATATAGAGATAATGCTCAACGGTATGCTTACTAGCCCCATATTGGCAAATCGGGTTAATCGGGTGGCTCTCATCACAGGGCAGGTATTCAGGCTCTCCGTATACTGCTCCCCCCGTAGAAATGTAGATGAACTTCTTAACTTCATAACTCTTGGCATATTCTATGAGTTTTAATGAGCCTATGATATTGACATCTGCATCAAAAAGCGGGTCAGCAACAGATCGACGTACGTTCATTTGAGCAGCGTGATGATTTACGATATCAGGCCGCTCGGCGTCAAAAACTTCGCCGAGCTGTGGGCTACGGATATCAACCTGGTAAAACTGAGCCTTCTGATTGAGGTTAGTAACCCTTCCTGTGGATAGATCATCAACAACGACGACCTCGTTACCTTGTTCTATGTAAGCGTCTACAACATGCGAGCCAATAAATCCGGCTCCCCCGGTAACAAGTATTTTCATTTCATATTCTCCATAATTATGTTCCTAATAGGCTCCCCGACCCCTTAATACGGCCGGAATGGTTTGCAACAGCAGCTCGAGATCCAACCAAATACTCCAGTTCCGAATATAGTACATATCCATGCGTACTCGCTCTGCATAGGTCACATCCGATCGACCACTCACTTGCCAAAGCCCCGTGATCCCAGGACGAACTGTCAACAGGTTCATATCCCATTTATCGTATTTCTTCATCTCCAATGGAGAGATCATCCGCGGGCCTACCAGGGACATTTCCCTTTTTAGTACGTTGAATAGCTGGGGCAGCTCGTCCAGGCTCGTCTTCCGCAAGAATTGTCCTACCATTGTTACACGCGGATCTTCAACCAATTTATGATTTTCTTCCAGCACCGCTTTTAGTTCTGGATGCCGCTCTAAAATCTCGTCTCCATTCGGGTTCATGGTACGGAACTTATAAGCATCAAACTGAACACCATTGACACCCATAACCCTTCTCCGGTAAATGATAGGGCCTGGTGAATCCAATTTAATTAATATCGCAATGAGCATCAGGATAGGTGAAATTAATATCAACCCAGGTATAGTAATCGAATAATCCAAAATGAACTTTAGGATGTTGTCGATGCCAGTTAACCTTGCTTTATTGACCCGTACCAGGGGGACGGAGGCAAGCTCAGTAACCTGCAGCCCTGTCGTTATGACCTCAAAAAGGCCGGAAGACAAGCGTAAATTAAGCTGGTTCGAAACCCCATATTCTTTGAATATAGTTACGATTTCCTCTCGGGTGAGCGCACTGGTGGTTAAGATCACTTCTTTTATATCATATTGTTGGATAAGGCTTTTGAGTTTATCAAGCCTACCCATGGAGCGCAGATTGGAATAAACAGGCGTATCTGTTGGCACATCATCATCGACAAATCCCAATATGAGCAATCCAGAAGTTTTCCACAGCGTAAGTTGTTCGGCCAGGCTGCGAGCCTCATCATTTATACCAACAATGACCGCAGGACTGATGAAATAACCTTTTACCCTCAACTGGTAAACAATCCGCCGTATAAAAAAACGACCAACTGCAGTAAACAGGAATGCGAACATCCAGGCCAGCAGCAACCATCCACGTGCGACGATGAAGGCGGGCAACAAAAAACCAGCCGCAACAACCGAGATCATTCCAATCGTAGTGGCGTTGAATGCTAGGGAATATTCCTGAGTTCCGCTTAGTAAGTTCTTCTTGCTATATAAGCCCATGACACCAAATATTGCTACCCACAAAGGGACAATAATCAACATCAGGTCTTGGTAATAATCAACTGAAGGTGTGACAATTTGAAAGACTGGGATGGACAATTCAAAACGCACAAAGTATGCGGATCTGAATGCTAACCCCACCATTAACAGATCCATTATGATCAAACTTGCAATCAATAGCGGCCATTGTAGCTTGCGGCGCGTACTATTGGCATCCTGGTATATTTTGTTCTTTAACGTTGTTTGTAAAACGGAATTCCTGCTTCCCCACGACGATTGCATGAATAAATACCCTCCAAATTGATTTGCGTGGGTTTCTCGGTTGGCAGATCAAGGTTAGCATCGCTGATGCTGCTTTTAGAGAATAATTTGGTAAGCAAAGGCCCTTGTAGATATTTTTGCACGTAGGCCAATGGCTCAAATCATCCTTCTACAAAACCTTCCCACCGATCTGCCTACCTCCCACAATGTATACCAGTCATCGAAACCAAGGACAGCCTTCGACTAATTTTATTCTTTTTTACAACCCCTATTAATTTTCTTTTATACCCTAATCGTTAACAGGTGGATTTTCCCCGGACTCAATTAGTAAGAGTTAATTATACCTTAATGGTCGTTAAAGTCAATTATTTCCCACCCAAAACTCCACTAATTAATTCAAGTAGTCTCAATATAATGCACCCGTACCTCGTCATCAATAAGGAGAATCCCTAGAAACAGGTGGGGAAAACCCCACCTGTTTCTAGTATTTCAGGACACCACTTTATGTCTAGAGGGAAAATCAAGGAGCCCCCAAACTCACCTCTATTGTGGGTCGGGCTTGTTCATTCCAGTCCCCGGTGTCTGAAGATACAAAATACTTACCACTATGGTATGCGTTATCAGCAGTATAGATAGCCAGGCGCAACGGCTCACCTGCTTCATAAACTTGGGCTACAGCCCGGCTGATATCCCAAGTCCAGGGGATACCCGGCCAGCCGGGAAACTGTTCAACGGGATACACCCATGTAGATGAGACGTTTTCCAACGCATGGGGAGAATTATTCCAGGTTAGGGTTGCCTCATCCCAGTCCTCTCGTATGGTAAAGATCTGGATCAGAGATCTGCCGGCCTCTCCCCAAGAACCTCCACCAGAGTTTCCCATTTGGTGGAGGGTCAATTTAGCTGAAACGATATCTTTCCCTTTAGGCAAGCTATCCATTGGGAACGTCACATAGTAGCGGGCAAAACAAGGCCAATCGGCAATGTCTGACTGGTTTTGTATGTTGAAGTCCGAATTGTCCTGGCTACCAGGGTAGCTCTTATCGCCCCATTCTGTCCAGAAATCCAATTTATCGCCGCAGATACTGCCCCCTCCTACCTCTCCATCCACGACAACCGCCCCATTAAGTTTATGCCGGATAAGAACTGTATCAGTTACTGATATTGCTGGTGGGTTATACGAAGGAATACCGAAAACCAATTCTCCCCAGGAGGAGGGATTGTCAATAGCAAAATCCTTAGGCCACCACTTGTCCGGAATAGGTGAACCAGCTGCATCATCGCGATCATGCATTACAACACCCATTTTCCAGTTCGCTCCATCCCTGGGTCTACCTGAGCTCCCCAGGCTTTCAAATGGGATTTTAAATGTGATAACCCACCCACGATCTTCATCCGAATTATTATTGGGAGCAGTGCCTCTCCAGGCTGTACGTGTCGAGAACGGAATGGAAACCGCTGTCCAGGAAGAGCCTTGTTTAATGTAAACTGCCTGGTACTTTTCGCGCGAGCTTCCATTATTCAATTGCCCAACGAAACGGTAAGAACTCCCGTTTTCAGTTGTCAGGAATAATGTTACAGCATCCCACTCGGTGAGCGTCGCTGGTGAGGGGTTCGTATCGTACCACTGCTGGCGGTCGAATGCTGCAAGGTTGATAGAAAGCTCCTGCTGATTAAAGCCAACCCGCACTTGAGCGTAGTTTTCGGTTGGAGTTACCTTTCCAAACCAGAAGATGGCCGTCTCGGGATAAACGATATCTCCTTCAAAATAAGGAGCGTTTACACGGGGCGCCGTTGGTGATTGCAAAGTAAAACTAGATTGGCGCACCCCAGAAACAAAGGGTAGGTAAAATTCTTGATCTGCCTGCAGCTCTCCTTGGGGGTAGGTATCTCTACCAGCATTTCCTGCGACTGCTGAACTTGAAGGAGAAATGAAGGATACGAGTTGGATGGCAACCAATAACAGTACTAGAACCAGGCTTCCTATCGTTGAAGCGTACTCGGAGTTCATTATTTAAACCCTCCTCCCCTGGTGGTGCTCATACTAACCTCCAGGGGTATCCTATATTGAATTATGGTAAACGCTTGATTTTCAAAGCCACATCATCACGGATTGCTGCCGGTAAACTTAGACTCAGGCTGCCATCGGAGGTCACTGTTTCTGTATGGAAGATTGCGTTACTCTCCAGGTAGGTGTTCCACCACTCGACCTGGTATCGACCAGCCGGCACCTGGGACAAGGTCACGCTCCCACTCAAAGGAGATATGGATGATCCGGCGACAACCTTCTTCCAGGTGTGCTGTGTATTTTGGATCCACAGATGCATCTGCCCATGGACATCATCTCGCTGTCCCCATGCCCGGAGTTGAGGGTTTGAAGTCGTAGCTTTGGCATCCCGGTAGAATCCGTTGCTCAAAGGGATACCTTCCATGAAATTACGATAGGTCAGGAAGTTCGAGTAAATACTTTGAGGAATGGTTTCCTTTACCCACCAAAACAAATCATACATTCCACCCGGGTTGATCTGACCCCAGACATTGTTGTGCAAGAAGATACCCTTCTGATCCCTGGTCAGATCTGTATTCCATTCCTGGCGGTCTGCAAAATCTACTCCGGTCTCGCCGCGTACCAGGGGCATCCCGGCTCCGGTCAGGCTTTTGCCACCCCAAAGGCTCCCGTAAGCGTAGTTGTACCAGGCAGTATCTTCATCCATTGGGATGGTCTCAAAATGCCCGAGGACATCCACAATTTCACCAGAAGGACTAATTAGTACGATATCGTCGATCCATGCCGTTCCACCGGTGCCATTGCTGTTCTCGATCCCAATCGAAATTTCGTGGGGCTGGTCATCGGTGATAATCAGGCGCAAATCCTGGGGAATGGAAACGCCTGTCCGGTCCCGGTCGCTTCGGAACTCTCTCCAGTCAAAGGTGCCTGCTGGAGAAGTACAAATGAAGTTTTGGCCCGATTGGTTGAACGGAACTACACCCTCTTTCCCACCCCAATGAGAGCCCCCATCCAATTTCCAGGTGACTCGTTGCATGCTACCACTGCTTCCATGCGGACAATTGGCAGTGAAGGACTCTGCTTTCATGTAGTAGCGTACAATCCATTCTCCAGCGCCCTGAACCACCACACCTCGAGGCGTCACGCTCAGGCTATTATTATCTGTCCCAGCCAGGCGAGCAGATCCCGTACCAGACCTGATATGGGCTGGGTTCGTCTCAATGTGCGCCTCTTTAAGCAGGCTGGCGCGAACTCCCCATCCTGTGGAAATATAGGCATGGATATTTGCATAGTCAATGTCACTGTATTTAGGATTAGACCAGAACTCTAGGTTCGGAAAAGAGGACCAGAAAGAGGTAGTTACCAGATGCCTTGAGGGGTCATTTTGATGGACGAAACGTGCAAAAGAGTTGGCAGCTTCATGATGCCTTCCGTTGTAAGGGTCGCCCTCGTTGACATACTCAAAAGAGTGGATCGCAGTGCTGTAACCCCATCGGGCCACCAGGTAGCGCCACCAGGCCTCCTGAAGCCAACGTCCTTTTGTATTTGGGGCAGCGTAAAAATTGTCGTTGCTGCCCTGGCTGGTCATTCTGCCATCTTCGCCCAGACGGTTTCTGATCCACTCATTCTTCTCGTCAATCACGATCTTAAGATACACACCGTGTTGTTCGGCTAACTGGATGTAGCGGTCCCACTGCGCCGAGTTCATTGGATCAAAATACATATGGCTGTTAGCGTTAGGCTCTCGCAGGATATTCACCTTGCTTGGATCATCCGTTTTGTAGACCTGGACTTCGTCAATATAAACCTTGCCAGAATTGGAATTCTGGCGGGCCAGGTACAGGTAATCCAACCAGTGTTGGTCGGACCCCGTCTGGTAAGCTCCGGTTACCGTGATCCAATCCGTCGTACCGCTAACCGGTTCAGTGATCGGCTTGCCAGTATCCGGTTTTGCACAGTCTGTTCCCAGCCAATCTCCTTGTTTAATCACAAATCCATGATTACCCGAACTGGCAGGCCCATTGACCCCATCCAGGCGTACCCGTGCCCAAACGGTATAGTTGCTGTTTGGAAGAACAGGCACTCCTCCCTGCCAAAATTCTGTATACAAACAAGGGTTGCCGTCATCTAATCGTAAACTTACGTCGCTGCCATTGTATGTAGTATTGGTATCGAAATTCACACCGGGTAAATAACCATCGCCTGAGAGATGGTGAGTAGCCCAAGACGTCCAATGCGATCCGTTTATGCCCGAGCCACTCATCCAGACACGGATGAAGTTCATTTTGTACTGCTCGTACGATCTCATCTTCTCGGCAACATCATTCGTACCCAGAAAACCGTCATTGAAACCAACGCCTATGAAGGGAGAGCCATCCTGGAACTCAAAATAACGAGGGTCATTCGGGCTTACTCCCAAAAAGCCTCGGCTTTTGTAAGCGTTGCTGGGTTGGCTACCCACCCTGAAGGGCAGGGAGTTGTTTTCCCCTGGATAGAAGGAGGTACCATTGGCATCTTCAATTCTCACTCGAAGTTGCCAATCCCCTGCTAACTGAGGGGCGAATCTCACCATGAAGCGTGGGGGACCGCTGGGGATAAAATGATCCTTGCTCCCACGAGCGGTCAGGTTATACGGTTGGTAGTAAAAAGCCGGCTGGACAATGGTTGTATTCCAGCCATCCGGAGTGAATAAAACATCGACCGTGACACCCGTACCTCCTTTTAAGCCTGCAGGGGGGCTAGGATCATAAATCATAAAAGGGTTTTCAGCGACAGTATCGACTCTGAACTCTGCTTCAAATTTATCGTACACATTTATTGAGGGGGTCAGGATGTTGAAATCAGGAACCCCTGTATTTCCGATCGAGCTTATGATATTCACTGGCAGGTATATTTTCCTGTCTGCACTGCTTGCGGGATTGAATCTCTCACCATCCTGGGCCGGATCTCCCCGTACAGCCATTCCCATCGCCCGTACAGGTAGGACCAGACCGGACATCATGATGAAAAAGGCCGGTAAAAGGGACAGAGCTAAAATGGGGATCTTTTTTTGTAATCGCATGTTAGTATTTTTCAAGTCCAATACCTATGAATAATGCCTAATTTCCACTGTGGCGCAAAACAAACAGATCTCCGCCATTGCCCTCGACGATCACAAGACCATCACTAACATACGTATAGCGAGGCAAGATCCCTTCGCTGTAAGCGTTACGCATGGGTGTGGGTGGATCCAGGACATTCCAATATACCCACCAACCAGGTCCTGGCCAATAACGGGTATCGCCAAAAAGGGTAAGACCGGAAGTGGTCCAATGAGTTTGCGGGTTATAACTGGAGGTGCTTTGAATACGCCGGATGACCGTTGGAATTTCCTCTGAAGTAATTGGATCAGAGAAGGTTAAGCCTTTTGAGTTGGAACGATCGAGAATTCGCGTGCTCTCACTAGCACCCCAATGAGCGTGGAAAAGGGTACTACCGGCCATGGTTATTGGGCCTTGTTCATCGCTAATGATAACATAGGCTTTATGGTAATCCACGAAGCGCATGTCCCCGGCAACCAGGCCTGGCACAGTGCTATCGTCCAACACCATCTCGCCCATATGAGAATCCCATCGTCCATCCTGAGGGTTTCCCTGCCCACTGCGGAAATGAGAATATGCCACCTCTTTCCCATCCGGTAGGAGCCTTACCACCGGCACAGGGCCTGTCTCCAGGACCGTTTCATTATTAACCCTGCCTTCTACTCCCCCATAACCCACAGCAGGAATGAACTTCTCCCTTCCGTCATCTAAATTCAAGGCGAAAAGGTTTTTATGAATGCCATTGTTACCCTGGAGGAAGGAGCGGGTCTCAGAATTCGTCATTGGGAATACCCCTCCGCCCCATTCTCCTCTCAGCGGGCCACTCCATATCGCGTTAACCCCCAGGTTCATGCGGACGAAAACTACCCCATGCTGCTCGGCAATCACAGGCCAATACCCATCAAAAGTATAGGGCGCCCGAGCTGGGTGAGGGGTAGGTTTCACGCGCCATTGGCTATTTCCATCCGCCTCTCTAACCGCATGGACATACAGGTCGGCGGTTACGTATATCATTAGGCCTTTGGTAGAAGTGTAAGCAGGCGGCGTGGCTGCGCCAGAGCCAGCTTTATAAACCCACTCACCAGACATGTTACCCGTATGGACTTTATGAAGTTCGCCATTTCTTGTAACAACATAAGCGTAACCAGGAACGAGCAGAACGGATTTATTTATTACATCACCGGCTGAATACGTTTTCACGATCTGACCGTTGCTCGCTTCGATCTTATAGAGTTTTCCATCTCCTCCACCAGCATACAGGTGCCCGGTAACTGGATCGTAGGCGGGTGCAGCCTGGAAGCTGGTTTCACTGATGTGCCAGGCCTGGCGACCATCCTCTTTCGCCAGCGCATACAACCCTCTGCTCCCAGCCGGGACATATACGTGATTGCCACCCGTAACGGTACGAGCTTCTCTAGGTGCATCATAGGAATGTCCTCCTGCCCCACCGCTGCCATCGGGTCCATTCCAGGTCCATAGCAATCTCCATGGGAGTATGGGCTCCTCAGATGTGAAACCAGTCCGTTGGGCGTCATGGGCGTCCTGGGTCCATTCGGTAGGATTTCCAGTCCGGATAATGAGAGGGTTCGCTCTGGTTGAATGGCCCAGCCATGGTAAGTATATTTCCCATTCATCTGTTTGGGTACCTGGCGATGCCTGAACCGGGCCTGAGCCCGGCAAAGACAAACCGAGCAGGGCTACCACTGTAATGGCAGAAATGTACAACCACCCTATCCCCTTAAATCTGATAACGCTTCTCTTTGATGGTATCATCGATAATCCTCTCGTCATGCGTTACCTCACTTGTTAAAAAGGTTGCATCTAACAGGGGGTAGTGATTCATAAGGCGGGTCGAGCACCTCCTAAACTGCCGTAACAAAATAAAAACCCCTTCAGGCGACACTGCCGAAGAGGCTTATACATCTCAATGGATCTCAAGAAGCTCAGGCAGCTCGGCTATCATACGGCTATCCATCGTTTAGACCCGTTACTTTGCGCCCCTGCTTTTCAACAGGTTTGCCTTTTTCTTAGCTCATATACCAAGAATTAAACTGCTAACCGGGTATTTACATCATCACCACTAAGCTCCTTTTCACCAAGAAGACCCTTTAGAGAATCGCTTCTCCTAAGGGTCCCCCAAATTTCTACCGATAATTTTCCGATTGGATACTATCCTGGATTATATCTACCGCCTGGAAGGCAACAATGGGAAATAGCTCCCATCCTGGATTAAGATCAAAAACAAGCCAGACTCCAAAAACTGGAAAACCTGGCATTTACCTCATGATATTCAGTTAAAACACATTTTCTTGAAGAATTATCAAAATATTATGCACATACTGATAATCCTTCAGTACTTCGGTACTAACCCCTAATCACAGGGGTGGTTTTTTCGTCTATTACATCTCTTTTGAAATTCGCACCGCCTCGCGTATCATTTGAGCGCTATATCCCCATTCGTTATCGTACCAGCTCATCACTTTCACAAGGTCTCCATCGACTACCTGGGTCATCTCTAGATCTACAATAGAAGCGCGAGGATCCTTGATGATATCGGAAGAGACGAGAGGCTCATCTGTCACCCCCAGAATCCCATTATAATTTTCCGTCTCCGCCTCCTCCCGGAAGATTTGATTGACCTCTTCTGGGTTGGTTTTCCTGGCCGCCAGGAAGACGATATCAGCGATTGAACCAACCGGTATTGGTCCTCGTATAGCAGCTCCGTCAAACCTCCCTCGTAGCTCTGGAAGTGCTTTGGTGGTTGCAATAGCTGCACCTGTCGTTGTAGGAACGAAGTTTGCAGCGCCTGCTCTCCCACGGCGGAACTTTTTGCTGGGTGCATCCACAATTTTTTGCGAGGAAGTGTATGCATGCACGGTCGTCATGAGCGCTTTTTGAATTCCTATTCTGCGATGCATAACTTCCATGACCGGGGTAATGGCGTTTGTGGTACAGCTGGCACATGAAAGAATCCGGTCTGAACGGCCCGGACGGCTCACACCATAGACCACTGTGCTTATATCATCCTCCTTCGCAGGCTGGGAGAGGATGGCGAATTTTGCCCCTGCCTCCAGATGTTTCTGTAGCTCTTCTGTCTTACTGAACACCCCGGTAGACTCGAAGACGATGTCCACATTCAAATCACCCCATGGTAATTTGGAAGGGTCTTTTTCCGCAAAAACAGGAATCTTCCTGCCATCGATGATCAAATGATCTTCGTCATAATCGACAGTTTTTTCATACACGCCATAGACGGTATCGTATTTCAGCAAGTATGCCAGGTTGTCGTTAGAGACGATATCGTTGATTCCAACCAACTCCAGCTCTGGCGTATCCAGTAGAATTTTCAGAGTTGCCCTACCAATCCTTCCTAACCCATTGATCGCTATATTAGCCATTTTCTCTCCTCATTACATTCCTATACCAATATTCTTGTTTATATCTTTTTGCAAATACCAATCACTCCCGCTTGCGTCCATAATACCCTGATAGACGGCTTTCATAATCTGAATCGAGTGACAGGGAAGAGTCGTATTCTGGGCTATTTTTTATGGTTTCTTGGCTCAGATCGACCTCTACGATGGATTCTGCCCAACGGATATTTTCTACCCATTGGGGAGAAATAATCACTTTCCTACCCGGCAGCCAGTCTCCCGTATCAACCACCATATATAACATCTTCCATTTCTCATCCTCAACGAGAAAATCGTCCACCAAGCCAATACTTCCATCCCTGGCATGGATATTAAGCTTGAGCATTTGATTGGCGCTACGCAAAGGGTGCACATCCTCATTCTCAGCTAACTGTTTCTTCATATCGGTTACCATCTCTAAAAACGGATATGCAGACACACCGGCCGCTTCCCAATAAAAAGGCCAATCGTAATAGCTGTGCAACGCCACCTCTACTTCTCTTGTGATAGGCCTATCGAACGTAACTTCCGGACTGTTCTTAACAATTTCCCTCGAAAGATCTGTGCTCAGTTGAGAATTGCTGTAATCAGGCTGGTTTATTGCGACCGTAGAGATCAGCAGTTTGCGCCCACCAATCTCCTCATCTCCAGAAACCACCAGGTAACGAAGATTCCAACTGGAATCATCGAAGTAAAAATCCTTTACCTCGCCAATGACTCCATCCCTTGCGATAACTTGATAGCTCCGCAACTCTTTTATCCTAAATATCATTTGAAAAACTCCTCTTGCTACCCCCGGCAATCCCCCTTCAGACTTGTTTTTTACCCCCTCATAATGTTCAACCAACTTATCCTCTGGTACAATGAAGACAATTTTACTCTGAAACGAGCTTTACTGGGGGATTTATTAAATGCTTTGGATTCGTTTTGACGAGCATGACAGGCGTACCTCAGGACCTCATTTTTGCTTGAATTCTATTCAGGGCCAGATGGTTTGCCTGCAAGATCTATACGAGGAAAACAACCTGGTAAGGGAACTTGATAGCAGCGAGGTCCAGAATGAAATATTAAAGTGGCTGCAATATATTAACATCCAATGCCCCGAGTGAGGCATCGCAGAATGGCCCGTCGGGTCATGAAGGATGAAGACAGGAGGGACTAATGATCATCAGGAGGGAATTGTGAGATCCATTTGGTCTGGGGCGATCAGCTTTGGTCTAATATTTATACCGGTCAGGCTCTATAGTGGCACCGAAAGCCAGGAACTGGACTTTGACCTTTTGAGGAGAGAGGATAAATGCCGAATCCGCTACGCGCGTGTATGTAGAGAAACGGGAGAAGAAGTGCCCTGGGATGAGATCGTAAAAGGGTACGAGTACAAAAAAGGCGATTATGTGATCCTGGAAGACGAAGATTTCAAACGCGCCAACGTACAAAAGTCAAAAACCATCGATATCATCAGCTTTGTCAATGCCGAGGAGATCGATCAAAAGTACCTGGAAAAACCGTATTACCTTGAGCCTGACAAAAATGCAAAAAAAGTATACGCTTTACTACGCGAGGCCTTAAAACAAAGTGGCAAAGTTGGGGTCGCGCGTTTCGTTATGAGGACCCGAGAACACCTGGCCCTTCTCAAGGCTGAAGAAGACATCATCGTGCTGAACCAGATGCGCTTCGCCAGTGAGATTCGCTCTCCATCCGAGCTAGATCTACCAAAGCGAGAAGGCCTTCAGGAGCAAGAGCTAGAAATGGCAGTGAAGTTGATCGACCAGCTCACCGAGCCATGGGAACCTGAGAAGCACAAAGATACATATATAGAGGATATTAAACGCATCATACAAGAAAAGATCGAGGGAAGGGAGATAGAACCGGTCGAGGAAGAGGCAGTCCCTATTGAAGTGACCGATCTGTTCTCTCAGCTTAGCCAAAGCCTTGAAATGGCAAAAGGGAAGAATAAGCGAGAGTAAATGAGCCTGGAGGAATACCAAAAGAAACGCGACTTCAATCGTACAGCCGAACCCGAGGGCGACCGGAAGCATGAGCAGGGCGGTCCATTGCGTTTCGTCATCCAAAAGCATGCGGCGACCAACCTGCACTATGACTTGAGACTGGAACTAGACGGGGTGTTGAAAAGTTGGGCCGTACCGAAAGGACCCTCGTTAAATCCATCTGAGAAAAAGCTGGCGATGATGGTGGAGGACCATCCACTGGACTACCGCCACTTCGAAGGTGTCATCGCGGAAGGAAATTATGGGGCAGGCCTTGTTATCATCTGGGATGAGGGTAGCTATCATGTTCCAGGGCAAGAAGGCAGGCGGGCAACCGAAGTTGGAGTTCGCCAGGGCCTCGAACATGGCAACCTGAAACTCTACCTGGATGGCGAAAAGCTCCAGGGGGAATTTGCGCTCGTAAAAATTAAAAATGAGGCAAATAGTTGGCTCTTGATCAAGAAGGATGACCAGTATGCAAGCCAGATGGATATCCTGGAGCAGGATTATTCGGTGCGGAGCGGACGTACACTCGCCGAAATTGAAAAGCAGGAAAAGAGTTCCGGTCAGGTAAGCCAGGAAGAGCTGCAGGTACTTGCAAGTAGCGGGGCGCAAAAAGCACCTATGCCCAAGGACGTTCGCCCCATGCGAGCCAGCTTGACCGATGAGCCATTCAACCGTACAGGATGGTTTTTCGAGCTTAAGTGGGATGGTTTCCGGGCTATCGCAGAGATCAAAAAGAACCAGATCAAGCTTTACTCGAGAAACCTCCTTCCATTTGAAAAAGAATTCGCGCCAATCGCTGAAGAGCTTAAGAAAATCAAATTCGAGGCAGTATTGGATGGCGAAATTGTGGTAGTCGATGACAAGGGACGGGCAGATTTCCAGCTCCTGCAAAATTATCGCAGAACGGGAGAAGGCTTGTTGGTCTTCTACGTCTTCGACCTGCTCTTCCTTGAAGGATATGACCTGCGAAGACTGCCATTAGGCCGGAGAAAAGAAACCTTGCGGAAAATCCTACCCAGTCTTCCGAGGATAAAATATAGCGATCACACCGAAGAGGATGGTAAAGCCCTGTTCGAGGTGGCTGTAGAAAGTGGCTTGGAAGGCGTAATAGCTAAGCACAAGACCAGCACATACCAGGCTGGCGTTCGTAGCCTGGACTGGCTGAAGGTGAAAAACCGGCGTAGTCAGGAGGCGGTGATCGGCGGTTTCACCCAACCGCGCCGTTCTCGAAAGAAGCTGGGAGCTTTACTGCTGGGGGTTTACGAAGATAATAACCTGGTTTACGTGGGGCATACTGGCGGCGGCTTCACCGAGGAGGAGTTAGATGAAGTACATGCCAGGTTGGCTCCCCTGATTATAAAGTCCTCGCCTTTCAAGAACCGCTTCACGACCAATATGCCCCCCACCTGGGTGGAACCAGAGCTGGTTTGCGGGGTGCAGTTTTCGGAATGGACCGAAGACGGGATCATGCGGCAGCCCATCTACCAGGGCATGCGGGATGATATCGAACCACGCCAGGTTACCAGGGAAATCCCCATACCAAAATCAGCAGCCCTGGAGCCAAAGCGCTTTCAAGGAGTAGATGAGATGAAGGAAAAGGTAAAGATCGATGGGAAAGAGCTTACCCTTTCTAACCTGAACAAGGTTTACTGGCCGGAGGATGTCATCACCAAAGGCGATATGATCCGGTATTACCGGGAAATTTCATCATTGATCTTGCCATATTTGAAAGACCGGCCTGAGTCGTTGCACCGTTTTCCAAACGGTATTGATGCGAAAAGTTTTTTTCAGAAAAATGTGACCAATGCACCCGATTGGGTCAAAACAATAAAGATTGAATCAGAAAACAGTGACGGCGTGATCCAATACCTGGTTTGCCAGGATGAAGCTACACTGGTTTATATAGCTAACTTGGGCACGATTGAAATAAACCCCTGGAACTCGCGCGTCGAGAGTTTGGACCATCCTGACTACCTGATCATAGACCTCGATCCGGGTGAACGCCCCTTTGAAGACGTGATCCAGGTGGCCCTGAAAGCGCATGATTTATTGGAGGAAACTGGGGCAGACAACTTTATCAAAACATCTGGCAAGACGGGCTTACATATCTGCATCCCCTTGGGAGCAAAATATGATTACGACCAGACTCGCCAGTTTGCGCATATCATCATTCGTTTGGTAAACGCCAGGTTGCCGGAAATCACCAGCGTCGAGCGTAAGCCGAGCAAGAGAAAAGGGCTGATCTATCTTGACCATCTCCAAAACAGGCGCGGGCAGACCCTGGCTGCTCCATATTCGCTCCGCCCTCGTCCAGGCGCCTCCGTGTCCACACCTCTGAAGTGGGAAGAGGTAAGACCAGGACTGAGACCAGAAAACTTCAATATGAAGAACATCCAAAAGCGGGTAGACCGCGTGGGGGATCTCTGGAAAGGCGTGTTGGGAACAGGCATAGATATGCAGACATGCCTTTCTACCATCCAGGATAAGTGGAGTAGCTCAATTAAGGAGCAGGAGTAACGATCTCTGATCCTGAAGGCGGGGATGGGATAGGCCCTACCTTGTATACCTTGCCTCGCAGGTAGAGCCACCAGAGCCGGATATTCCATAAATTCTTATCCCAAAACGAAATACTTTTAACCTACTTCTACGTATATAAGAGTGAATATAGGAGATACCTGAGCTTCTTATAGGCCGATTGCGAATTCAGGAAAAAGATGTAGAATCAGAGGTAAGAACGAACTTCAGCCATCTATCTGAAGATACCGGAGGAGAATATGCCTATTCGTTTTGAGCTCCTGGTCGGCTCGATACTATTGATCCTGGGGTTAATCTGGCTAGGGGGGAATATTCTGGGCGTGGATGTCTGGTCTTTATGCTGGCCCGCTGCTTTGATCCTGCTCGGTGTGTGGATATTGGTGCGGCCGCGGCTTACCAAGGATGGGGGGCGGGCCCAAGTGCTGCTATTTGGAGATGTTCGCCGGTCAGGCGCCTGGAATTTCACAAACGAAGAAATCTGGATGGGGATCGGCGATGTCGACCTGGACCTGACCCGCGCTTATATCCCCCCTGGAGAAAATATCCTGCGGGTCTTCAGCTTCATCTCAGATATTGACCTGCTGGTGCCGGCAGGCACCGGGGTCTCACTGACTTCCTATGCTTTTGTTACCGACTCTAGAATCCTTGACCGGAAAAAGGATAGCTTCATCCTACCGGTCGAGGTAGAGAGTGAGGGCTATTCAGCAGCAGAGCAAAAGGTCCGCGTGGAAGCCTTCGGTTTTATCAACGATATCAAAATCAAGCAAGTTTAAGCTAAATATACAGGTGATCCCGGTCCACCTCTTCGCGCAGGATGCGTAGCTCCTGCTCTGTAGGAGGTGGATTCTCTTCCAGTTGAGGTAGGACTAAGAGCTCAAAGCCGGTGTTGTCGAGCACCTGTCCCAAGCTGATACCGGGTTGGGTCGCCAGGAGCAACATCCGCTTGCAGTCCTCGTCAAATCCTAAGACAGCTAAATTTGTAACCACCCGGTATGGGCCAGTACCGGGAGGCAAGCCGGCTGCTTCCCGGGCGCCAGGACCGGTCAAAAATCCAGGTGTGGTGATAAAATCCACCTTTTCCAGGAAACGGCGCCGGTCGTGACGCATTATGGCGATTGTTTGCCAGCAGTGTGAGCCGACATCGTTCGCCCCCCCACTGCCGGGCAATCGCACTTTTGGATGATCATGATCGCCGATGACGGTGCTATTCAGGTTGCCGTAAGCATCTATTTGAGCCCCTCCCAGGAATCCATACTCGACGAAACCACGTTGGGCTGTCTCTACGACGTCACAGATGCCGGAAGCAGCCAGGGCGCGGTGGAAGGTACACTCCCCTCCCACTGCCAGAGGAAGTTGCTCCAAAATGGCGCCTGTTCCTCCAAACTCAAAGACCGTCACAAGGTTGGGAGCATGCATCCTTTGAGCCAGTGAAGCTGCCAGCATAGGAATACCTGTACCAATGAAAGCAGTTGAATTATCTTGCATCAGCCTGGAGGCCGTGCAGATCAGAAGCTCGGAAGCGTTATAGGAATCAGATGCATGGCTCATCATAAGAAGCTCCTTTCGCCATCTCACGCAGCTGCTGTAAGCGGTCCTCGCCGACTAGATTTAGATATTCTCGGTGGTCTTGAACGTTATAGATATATTTTTCCAGGTAGGTCTGTGTCGTTGCCGGGTCTCGTGATGCTTCAACCCATTCTCGGATCTGATCTTCATCCCGCACGTATTGGTAGCACATTTCCCCTGGATGAGAGCCAAATGGCGCTTCGACCACTGCATCCACTAAATAATAAGGGATAATGGTTCGGTCTGGGCTACAACGGAAATCCTCAGTAGGCACAATCTCTTCTGTACTGATGATCAAGGTCTTGGAGGCGCGCGCCATTTCCATGGCAAAGCCGCTGATACCGTCAATCTGGGCGTTTCCGTAAATATCCGCCCGGTGCACGTGGATCAGCCCAACATCCAAAATTAAGGCTGGCAATAAGCAGATCTTTTCCCCGGTAAAAGGACATTCGACCACTTTCGCGGCGCTGTACTTCAATGTATCCGTACCTAACATGGACCTGACCGGAATAAAGGGGACTCCCATGGCTGCAGCTTTGAAACGCCATGCAATACCGGCGTTGCTCCATTCAACACAGTTCTCGACTCTCCCGCTCTCAACCTCTCTGCGCAGGCAATTCGAGACCCCATATACTTCCAACCCGATATAAGTCAGGTCTAGTTCCTTTACCAGGCTTGCCCCGAGCAGCATGTCCAACTCGAATACCCCTTGACCAGCTATAAGCAAGTCTTTTATCCCTTGCCTGACAATCTCATTAACGAGTGACATTGGGCAGCGAACCGTCCCATACAGCTCGGTGCCAATATAAGCCCCATCATGAATAAAGCGCCTGACAGCCTCTGCCTCCGTCATGCGCTTATCCACGAGCACTTTGGTTTTTTTGCGATTCCAATCCCGGAATTCATTCATATCCGGGTATTGGATCAACTTTCCCTGGCCGGACTGGATCACCTCCATACGGTCGCCTCCTTATTCACGTCCATTCATTCCCAGTTGATATTTCCATTGGTGAGATGCAAGAGATATATATACAATACATGAAACTGGGCAGATTTGCAACTGATAGGCCAGCTAATTCCGGTGTTTATAGAATAAACATAACCGATGACGCTCTACAGGGAACCTTTCCTTACCCTGCCTCGTCTTTACCTTGTTGGTTCGCCGATATGTGGTTCACTGGGGAGCTGGTTGAATAGACTTGGTGTTTCTTCATAATTATGTAAGATTACAGAACTATGATACACTGTTGCAAGCTTAAAAAAATGAATGAACGTCATGATGAAATATAATCGCTGTTGTTGGGGGACCTGGTGATCGAGGCGCCATTGGGCTATTCCAGTTTTCCAGGATAGGAGGAGCACTTGAGTAAGCCAAGACATACCCACCGGGAATGGGTATATATCCTTTTCGTAATGATATTAGCTCTTGGCCTGTCACCACTCTCTGGCGTACAGGCGCAAGCGCGTGGCTTATCAATGGAAGTATCCACTGCTACGGGTGGATATTTTAAATACGGGGAATGGCTGCCTATTTGGGTTCAGTTGGAAAACAGCGGCCCGGATGTGACTGCGGAATTGCAGGTGAGGGTAAGCGGCAGCTCGGGGGCCTCCGTGTTCGCTGCTCCAGCTCCCATGCCTTCTGGCGCCAGGAAACGAATCCCTCTTTACGTCCTTCCCAATAACTTCTCCCACGAATTGGAAGTTCAGGCAGTGAGTGATGGAGAGGTTCTTGCTTCGAAGACCATCCCCATTGTGGGCCTGGCAAATGTCACCTTCACTTTTGGGGTGATCGCACCGGAACAAGGGGCTTTATCCCTGATCAAGGGCCTGGTTCTTCCTGGACGAGTCCGAAGCATTGCGTTAGCTGACCTTTCCGTGCGCGATTTTCCCGAGAGGCCTGAAGGGTTAAGCTCTTTTAACGTCATTGTAATCAATGATAGTGATACCTCCAGCCTGAACAACGATCAAAAAGCCGCCCTCGTCCATTGGGTGAGCCAGGGTGGCCAGCTTGTTGTAGGCGGAGGGACGGGAGCTATCCGTACCGCTTCAGGCATTCCCGACGACCTTCTGGCAATGACGCCAACAAATTTGATCGAAGTAAGCGATCTACCAGAACTGGCCGATTTTGCCGGCGCTGACCCTATTCAGAACCCTGGGCCATTTTCCCTGGCAACGGGTGAAACCGGTAGCTCGCGAACCCTGGTAGCTGTAGATGGGCAGCCGGTCGTCTTGGAAAAGACAGTAGGTTCAGGAACAGCCTACTTTATCACGCTTGACCTGGCTGCTGCACCTTTCAATGGCTGGCCCGGGACCACGAGTTTTTGGGAGGAATTGGTCGGACCGGGTGCAATTTATCCGGATTGGTTACCCCCAGACATGTCACCCAGGCAGATTACAGCCAACCAAATCAACTACGCACTTTCGAGCTTGCCCTCTCTGGACCTACCTTCGATCCAGGGCCTGGCTATCTTGCTAGGGCTTTATACCCTCATCGTAGGGCCGGTCAATTACGCTTTCTTACGCTGGAAAAAACGCTTACATTGGGCCTGGATCACGATCCCAGTGCTTACAGTCGCTTTTTCTGCTGGCGCATTCAGCCTGGGTTACCTGATGAGGGGTAACGATATCATCTTGAACAAGATCGCGGTTGTCAACCCACAACCAGGTGGGGGAGCGAGCCTGCGCACATATTTTGGCTTGTTTTCTCCTGCTCAACAGTCTTACCAAATTGAGCTGAATAGCACAGGCCTGTTGAGCCCCATTCGGCCGGATTACGATCCCTGGAGCGGCAG
Source organism: uncultured Anaerolineaceae bacterium (assembly GCA_964486825.1). Lineage (GTDB taxonomy): Bacteria > Chloroflexota > Anaerolineae > Anaerolineales > UBA4823 > CAZAQS01. Next base: position 25,855 of record CAZAQS010000017.1, read on the forward strand.
AGCATACACGGGTGGCGGGGAAACTGTTTTCGTCCAAGGAACGCCTTCCCAGGTGCGCGGCCTATCGGTAGACCAATGGTCCATGCAAGGGTTCATGACCGAAGGGATTTGGGAGGATTTCGGTGAGATCGTATCTGATCTCAACTTCTCTGGAAGCGCCATCGTTGGTACTTTCCGCAACGACACCAGGATCACGCTCACGGACGTAGCCTTGGTATTGGGTTCCAATATCCAGCGTTTCGCGAGCCTGGCGCCTGGAGAAGAGGTGCAAGTCTATTTAGAGATGCCCAACCTGGTAGGGCCGGATTTTGGGAATCCCCTTAGCTACCGGCTTTTCGAAAGTGAATTCTCCCGTCCCATGCCCAGCGGCCCTCCACGCCAGTTGCAGCTCAAACAGACCCTGATCGATAACATGATTTCCTATGGCTACAATATGGCCAGCTCTTCCATGATCGGTGGGAAAGGCAGCGCCGTTGATGCATCACGCATTCTACTGGTAGCCTGGTTCGACCAGGCTCCGCCAGATATGAAAGTAGCCGGCCGCGAGCCCGCCCAGCAGACAACCGGTCTGCTGTATATGAACCTTCCTTACCGGTTCCCAGATCAAGGTCATTTGACGATCCCCGCTGGTTTGCTCACCGGCACGATCATAACCTTGCCAGCTGAAGGAGGCACCTGTGGCCCTCCCGGAACGCCAGCGATCTACCTGGGTAGAGGAGAAAGTGTGATGGATTTCTTCCTACCGGAAAACTTGCAGAACATCGAACTGGAGAGCCTGATCCTCCATATCGGAACAGAGGGCGGCTGGAGCAGAACTCCCCTTACGGATCTGTACGATTGGGAACGGGATACTTGGCGTGAATTGGTGGAACCCAGTAGTGGTTCCAATCCAATTCAGGACGTAGATGGATTGGTCAGTGACACCAACACGGTCCGGGTGCGCATTTCATCTCCAGAGGGTTTTACTGGAGCCTGCTACTATCTCGGCCTGGGCCTGGAAGGCAGCTGGTAAACAGGTCTGGAGGTCTAAATTGTTTGCGATCGAGACTCGTGGTCTTACCCGAAAATACGGCAAGCTTACGGCGGTTGAAGACTTGAACCTGCAAGTAAATACCGGAGCGCTATTCGGTTTGATTGGCCCAAATGGAGCCGGAAAGACGACCACCTTGCGCATGCTGGCAGGCTTGTTAGAGCCTACCTCTGGCGATCTCGTGATCAACGGGAGGGTAGCCAACCACGATTGGCAAGATCTCCGCCGCCAAATCGGCTATATGCCTGATTTCTTCGGCGTCTATGAAGATATGCTGGTGTGGGAGTACTTGGATTTCTTTGCCCGCTGTTATGGTTTGCCAAAGGTTAAGCATCAGCAGGTAATCGGCGATCTATTGGATCTGGTGGACCTGTCCGAAAAGCGCGACGCCTATGTACAGACCCTGTCGCGCGGCATGCGCCAACGCCTGTGCCTGGCTCATGCCCTGGTCCACGATCCTCAGGTGCTCCTCCTGGATGAGCCAGCCTCCGGGCTTGACCCGCGCGCACGGGTCGAAATGCGCGAGCTGCTGCGCGAGTTAGGCTCGATGGGAAAAACGATCCTGGTCAGCTCGCATATCCTCACGGAACTGGGAGAGTTGTGCGATTCGATCGGCATCATCGAACGAGGCCGCCTTGTAGCCAGCGGTCCATTGGATGAAATCAGTCGCCATATCCACCAGGAAAGGGGCTTACGGATCAAGGTCTTATCCGACTCGGCTCAAGCCAAATCCATCCTATCCGACACTCCAGGTGTAGGTGACATTTATGAAGAAAACGGTTTCCTGGAAGTAGATTTCCACGGAGACGAGGAAACTGCTGCAGGTCTTTTAGAAAGCTTGCTTCAACAAGGTGTGCGGGTTTCATCCTTTGCAGAAATCACCAGTGACCTGGAGGAAATCTTCCTCAAGCTAACGAAAGGAGAGGTTGCCTGAATGGAGCGAAAGATTAACCTGGGCGCCAATCCCATAATCGTTAAAGAGCTACGTTCTAGGATGCGAGATACGCGCGCCTTTGCTACATTGACTGCTATGCTGCTCTTGTTAGGTGGAAGTAGCTACCTGCTTTACAGGCTTGCGATTACCACCTCCAGCTATTCAAGTGCACCACTTAGCCCACAAATTGGTCAAAGCCTGTTCTTGGCTCTGGCTTTCCTCGAGCTCATGGTCATTTGTGCGATCGCCCCGGCCGTCACTGCGGGTGCAATTAGCAGCGAACAGGAAAAATTAACCTACGAAATGCTCATGGCGACGCCACTACACCCAGCCAGCATCCTGTGGGGCAAGCTGGTTTCTGCCCTCAGCTACGTATTCCTGCTCATCTTTGCAGCCATTCCGATGGCCAGCCTGATCTTCATCTTTGGCGGAGTAACCCTCCGTGATTTGCTAAAAGCGCTCATCGTTCTGGTGGTCGTTGCAGTAACTCTGGGCATTATCGGCTTATTTATGTCAGCCTGGCTGGGACGCACTTCTCGTGCGACAGTCGTCAGCTACCTCATTGTTGTTGCCCTGATTGCCGGACCTATGGTTGCTTATATCGCCACCGGTATACTGACTCAGTCCGAACCTCCGCGCTGGCTGCTGGTACCCAACCCGCTCAGCGCGCTTTTCTCGGCTCTCACACCTTCCATGAATTCGGGCGTATCTTTTCCATCCAGCATATTGTGGTCTTTGGGAATAGGGCTGGGAGGAAACCTGGGTATCCTGACAGGCACGACCTTCAGCCAGGTCGGCATCCCCAGGCCAATTTACCACTACTCTCTTCCCCTTTACGGGGGCATATCATTGCTGCTCTATCTATTAAGCACCCGGCTGGTGCGGCCTACCCAACGCTGGAAGCTATCCCGCCGGGAAATCATAACCAGCCTGGCGCTTCTGCTCCTCTTTGTTGGGATAGTAGGGTTGGCATTCCTGTCCTCAGCAGACCGGTATGAGAATGTGGGTATCTTCCAGTCCCAGGCCATCCCCACACCTGCGCCTGCAATCGTAGAAAGGGTGATTGTCGAGCGTGTACCAGTTGAAGAAATTCCCATCATACAACCAGATCTGGTCCCACCTCCACCTCTCCCTCCTTACCCTATAGATGATGAAAACGGTGTTGGTGCAAACCTGGAAGCTAACGACTCAGCGGAGATATATGCTGTTATCGTGCGCCAGTTTTATACCATCGATCACACGTTTGAGAGAGCGCCTGATTTCCCGGTAATCTACCTGCTGAAGACCACGGATGATAGTACCGGAGATCCAAGCGCTCCCCAGGCAGCTCCCAGCCCAATACCAGACGAGGTCCAGTCTCAGGTCATCGACCTACTGTCCCAAGGGGAGAATGGTCAAACTGGAGATGGTTTGCCAGCAGAAATTATTTGGGTGGATAAGCCTGAGGATGTCCCCTATACCAGTACGGGAGCAGTCGATGATTTTGGAGCGTATATCGTATTAGGAAATATCAACCTGCAACCCGATGGCTCATCTATGGTATCTGGGAGCCTGTACATCAGCACATTGGCTGCTACCGGTAAAACTTTTATCCTTCATTTTATCGACGAGGCCTGGGTCGTGACAGGAGATACAGGTGTGCAATGGAAGCGCTAAACAACCGAAACCAGGATGAGCTGGTTCACCATATCCGTCGTTTCGGGCGTAGACTGCGCTGGCTGGATAGTTGGAAGATGGCCCAACGCACGTTTTGGATCCCCATCCTGGCAACCGGATTGATCAACCTGGCAGGCCGGATCATGCCCATCCAAGACCTGCTGTTATGGATGACGGTCCCGGCAGTCGCATGGCTTATCAGCCTGCTGGTTTATGCTTTGTTCAGGCCGCTGCCTTTGCTGACAGCCGCCCGGCGAGTAGATCAGCAACTGGAATTACGGGAGCGATTAGGGACAGCCTATTTATTAGAAGGATCAACTTCCAGTACCCAGGGAGTAGCTACTTCAAGACTTAACTTCCAACCTGCACTGGTCGATCTGCAGCATGAGGATGCCCTAGCGCGGGCTCGCGCCATCGACCCCCGGCGTGAGATGCCGCTACCCTGGCAGCCAAGGCCGCTATTGCTCGCAGCCAGCCTGGCAGCAGTTTTGCTGCTCCTGGCTTTCCTCCCCAACCCAATGGATGACGTGCTGGCCCAACGCGCAGCAGTAGCGCAGGCTGCCGAGGAACAAGCTGAGGAGATCGAACGCTTGCAGGAAGAGGTCGCTCAGTCACAAGAGTTATCTCCGGAGCTGCAGGAGGAACTTTTGCGGCGTCTGGCCGAGCTGGCCGAACAATTGCGTGCTAATCCAGGCGACCTTGCACAGGCGCTGGCGGATCTATCAAAGGTTGAAGAAGCGCTTCGCTCGCAATTAGATCCACAGGCCGGCCACCGCCAGGCATCGCTGGAAGCGCTTGCAGCTCAGCTCCAGGCCATGGCCCAGACTGAACCAGGCCAGGGCTCCCAGTTGGAGGAGGCGTCTGCTGCATTGGAGCGGCTGGCGGAGATGATGGAAGGGATGGATCCCAGCGAGCAGGCTGAATTGGCCCAAACGTTAGCGCAAATGGCTGCCAGGGCCTCACAAGCCGGTGACGCATCGCTGGCGCAAGCGTTGGCTGCCATGGCCCAGGCAGCTCAGTCAGGAGATTCTCAGGCTGCTTCTCAATCTGCTTCTCAAGCCGCGCAAGCCTTCAGGCAGGCTCAAGGGCAATTCTCTGACCAAGCCTCGCTCCAAGAAGCCCTTTCCAGGCTACAAGAAGGCCGCCAGGCCCTCGCCAGAGCTGGCCAGGGGCGCAATGTCGCTCGTGCGCCGGGTGAAGGGCAAGGACAGGGTGAGGGCGAAGGAGAAGGGGAAGGTGATGGCGACGGGGATGGAGAAGGCAGTGGACAGGGGCAAGGGCAGGGTCAAGGGCAAGGCCAGGGACAGGGGCAGGGTCAACCTGGTGGTGGCGGCGGTACAAACGCCAACAACCTACCACCCAGCTCGGGCAGTGGTACAGCCGGGCGCCCGCAAGGCGAAGGTCAGGCTGGGGGAGTGACTGAGCTTGGAGAGCAGGTTTACGCGCCCTGGGAACAAAGACCTGGTAGCGGGGAGGAGGTTTTTATCCCCGGACAGGACACCGAGGATGGAGAAACTCAGGTGCAAGAGCGACCAGATCCACTGCCTGGAAACTTCAACCCAGCCTTGATGCCGTATTATGAGGTGTACTACGAGTATTTGGATTCCGCGAATGACTTTATTGAAAATACCTATATCCCACCTGGGTTGAAGGATTATGTACGAGATTATTTTTCGAACCTTGAACCATGAAACGAAAGGCTATTGAATGATCAAGCGCATGTTTCAAACATGTCTCATCCTGGCAGCATCTCTATTCTTAACAGCTTGCCAGGCTCTATTCAGTTTTTCACCCGACAGGGCGGCCGTCCAGGAGATCATCCTGAACAGCCCATCAATGATCGAGGTGCACCGCGATACGATCCGGGTCTTGCAGATACAGGAGTATGACCCAGGCATGATGGTTTTAGTCACTTATCTTGCTACCGCAGATAGCCAGATATCCGAATGCCTGGCGTTATTTCATGCCGAAAAGGCTGTGGAAGGTTGGAATGCCCGCAGCCGTGGCTCAGGTTGTTGGCCAGCGGAGTTGGCTGACGAAGAGGCCCCTCTGCAGGTAATCCGAGGCCAGAGCCGTAGTGGGAATCAGAGCTCGAGTGACGCCAGCGGGCTGGTCTATGATCACGAAATCGAGACCATCCAATTAACCTGGAATGACGGAGAAAACCAGGTGCTTGAGGTGATCAAGGGAAGCTTCCTGTCGGTTCGGACGGGTTTGTATGATCTTCAAACCCTAAATGCCCTTGATGAATCCGGCGAGCTGGTATACAGCCATGAAATCCCAGCCCCAGCCCATGGCAAGGAGACTCCTTGAGCAGGCTGACCAGACCAATAAGAAGAGTGCCATATGCTGACAGAAGAAAATTTAACCACACAAGAGCCAACCATCAACGCTGATCTGTTCCGTACCACTTCGGCTTCCATAGAAAGAGAAGTCGGCAGGGTGATCGTGGGACAACAAGTCCTGGTACGCCAAACACTGATCACGCTGCTGGCAGGCGGCAATGCCCTTTTGGAAGGCGTGCCCGGACTGGGGAAGACCATGCTTGTGCGCACCCTGGCGCAAGCCATCGATTGTGCCTTCTCACGAATACAGTTCACCCCTGATTTGATGCCGGCAGATATCGTGGGCACCAATTTAATTGTAGAAGGAGACGACGGTCGCCGGCAGTTTCAGTTCGAGCCGGGCCCTATCTTTGCGAACCTGGTGCTGGCAGATGAGATCAACCGGGCAACTCCAAAGACCCAGTCTGCTATGTTGGAGGCGATGCAGGAGCGCAGCGTTACTGTAGCTAAAGCCACGCGTCGCTTACCCGATCCCTTTTTTGTGCTTGCCACGCAGAACCCGCTTGAGATGGAAGGCACCTACCCGTTGCCAGAAGCGCAGCTCGATCGCTTCTTCTTTAAAGTCGATGTTCCTTTTCCTTCTGTGGAAGACCTGGTCGACATTGCAAACCGGACCACAGGCGAGGCAGTCCCGGCCGCCGGTTCGGCAGCCGACGGTGATACGATCATCCGCATGCAAGCCCTGGCACGCGGCGTCCCAATTGCTGAGCACGTAACAGCCTATGCGGCACAATTGCTCAAGGCTACCCATCCACAGGAGGCCAGCGCTCCACAGGAAGTCCGGCGCTATGTACGCTACGGCGCCAGCCCGCGTGGCATGCAAGCCATGATCCTGGCAGGCAAGATCATTGCTTTATTAGACGGGCGCTACAACGTCGCCTATGACGATATACGAACAGCAGCCACACCTGCCCTGCGACACCGGCTGATCTTGAACTTCGACGCCCAAGCGGAAGGGATAACCAGCGACTCGGTGATCCAATCTCTCCTGGCGAACCTGCTCCCTGGTTAAGTGAGGATGATCAGAGGGAACCATGCCTGAAGCCGCTGCCGGCCCTATACCTGGAAACAGGCCTGCTCAAGGTATGCTTTTCGAGGAGGCATTCCTGCGAAAATTGGAGAGGATTGCCATCCTGTCCAAGCGCGCTGCTGCCGGGCAAACGCAAGGTGAACGCCGCAGCCAGAAACGTGGCCAATCCGTAGAATTTGCCGACTTCCGACCTTATTCGACAGGCGACGATTTCCGGCGTATCGACTGGAATGCGTACGCGCGGCTTGAGCGATTTTTCATCAAGCTTTTCATCGAAGAAGAGGACCTGACGATCCACTTGCTGGTAGATAATAGCAAGTCTATGGATTGGGGAAACCCAAATAAGCTCGAATACGCCATCCTCGGCGCCGGTGCACTCGGCTATATCGCCTTGAACGGGTTGGACAGGGTAACAGTAACAGCTCTTGGGGAAAGTAATAACGGCGGAGGTCATTTCTCACCCCATAGGGGCAAACAAAACGCATTCGCCTTGTTCTCCTTTCTACAAGGGCTCTCGACGGGCGGACCAGCCAACTTGAAGAGAAGCCTGCAGGCTTACGCCACGCGGGTCTCCAGACCAGGCCCTCTACTGCTGTTGTCCGATTTAATGGACGAGGGTTGGGCGGATGGCTTGAACGCGTTGGCCAGGCGCGGCTTCGAAGTCAGCGTGCTGCATATCCTTTCACCGGAAGAGGTCGATCCGGATATTAGCGGTGATCTTAAACTGCTCGATTCAGAGACCCGGGCAGAAATTGAGATTACCGGCGAATACGACCTGGTGGAACGATACCGCAGAGGTCTGGCGGATTGGCAGGAGGAGCTGCGCCGCTTCTGCGGGGCCAGGGGTATTCATTACGCGTCGATTGTGACCTCCACCCCATTGGAGGAGCTACTGAGTGCCCGGTTGAGAGTCCAGGGCATCCTCCGTTGATATTATTGCGTTTACATGTGGGATAGCGGCGATCTTTATAGATGAGCTTTTTAGCCCCAGCGGCCTTTGTACTGGCAGCGTTGCTGCCGATCATCATAGCCATGTACCTGCTCAAGCTACGGCGGACAGAGCAGGTGGTCTCGAGCGTCTACCTGTGGAAACGTATGGTGCGCGACCTGGAAGCCAATGCTCCCTGGCAACGCTTGAGACGTAACCCGCTGCTGCTGTTACAGCTTTTGTTCTTATCCATGCTAATCTTCGCACTGGCGCAGCCCTTTACCTGGACAGAAGGTGCAAGCGGGCAATCCGTCATCTTTATCCTGGATACATCAGCCAGCATGGCAGCTCTGGATGCGGTCCCGAACCGCCTGGAGGCTGCGAAAAACCAGGCCCGCCAGATGGTGGATGGTCTTCCGGATGACGCCCGCGTAACCGTGATCTCAGCTTCCGATCAGGCCCAGGTGCTGGTCTCTTCCAGCCGGGACCGCAGGCAGATCTACCAGGTCATCGAATCGATCCAGGTCAGCACCGCAGGCAGCGACCTTTCCCCCGCTCTAGGTTTAGCCTCGGCCATCGCCGCACGCCAACCGGATACTGAGGTCGTTATCCTGTCAGATGGTCGGGTAAATATGCCTCAGCGCCTGAGCATCAAGGGGCGGGTGCGCTATTTCCCGATCGGACTGAGCGACGATAACCAGGCCATCAGCCTGCTGTCCCTGGAGACGAAATCCGGGGCAGAGGAGAAAACTGCCTTCGCCCAAATCACGAATTATTCCGCTGAAACTGCCGAGCGGCGTATCGAGCTTTATGCAGACGGCCTATTATTTAACGCCTATGATCTCGAAATCCCTCCCGGAGGCCAGCAGGCCGTAGTGGCTGAAAATGTGCCGGCCGGGACCATGCTGGTATCAGCGATGCTGTCAGGTTCAGATGCATTCCCCCTGGACGACCAGGCCTGGGCAGTCGCCGTCCTGACACAGCCTGTCCCGCTCACCCTGGTTACAGAGGGCAACCGTTTCCTGGAAACAGGCTTGAGGCTGCTGCCCGGATTTGAGGTGACAGTTATCAAACCGGAAGAATTTGAGGCTGCTCATACAGAAGGCGCACAGGCTAGTGGGACCGCTCAAGACAGTTCTGATGGACCGGCTCAAATAACCATCTTCGACGCTTACACCCCTATTAATGCCCCCTACCCGGATGGTAGCCTTTTGTTCATCGCCCCACCTCGCAGTACAGAGTATTTCACGGTCTCCGGGACGATCGACCACCCGGCGCCACGGGCTTTCAATCTCGAGGATCCGTTGGTAACGAACCTGACCCTATCCCAGGTCAATATATTGGATGCTGTCCAGGTCACGCAACCGGATTGGTCCCGGCGAGTGATTGAAGGGGAGGTGGGTGAAAGGACCTACCCCTTGCTAACAGTTGGCACGCTGGAAGGACGCCGGGTAGGCGTCCTGGCCTTTGACATCCGCCGGTCGGATTTGCCGCTCCAGGTCGCCTTCCCGATCTTGCTGGCAAGCCTGGGAGAGTGGTTATCTCCCGGCCGCTCCGGGGAGCTGCCCGGACAGGTGCCCGCTGGAGGACCTGTCACGCTCTCCCTACCACCTGAAATATCTTCTGCCACGATCTACCGCCCCGACCAAAGCAGGGTTAATATCCC
>CAZAQS010000018.1:0-424 GCA_964486825.1 uncultured Anaerolineaceae bacterium
AAAAGGTGCAGTTGCGATTCAAGGTGATAGCATCCTCGCCGTAGGTGATGAGGCAGAGCTAACCGGTGGTTATATTTCCAAAGAAAGCCTAGACTGTGGCGGGAAGGTCGTGATGCCCGGCCTGGTCAACGCCCACACGCACGTTCCAATGACCTTGCTGCGCGGGTTGGCGGACGACCTGAGGCTGGACGTCTGGCTGATGGGGTATATGATGCCCGTCGAAAGAGAATTTGTGTCGCCTGACTTCGTCCGTTTAGGCACCTCCCTGGCATGCGCAGAGCTGATCCGTAGTGGCGTGACCAGCTTTGCAGACATGTACTACTATGAGGAACATGTCGCTCGCGCCACTGCCAGTGCAGGCTTGCGAGCGGTCTGCTCTCAAACGGTGCTTAAATTCCCAGCACCAGATGCCAAGTACTTCGAG
>CAZAQS010000018.1:434-34984 GCA_964486825.1 uncultured Anaerolineaceae bacterium
GAATCATTAGCCGAGTCGCGCGAGTTTATCCAGCGTTGGAAAGGGCACGAGTTGATCGTGCCTTCAGTAGCCCCGCACGCACCTTATACATGTACCCAGGAAATCCTGAAGGCAAGCTCGGCCCTGGCGATCGAATTCGATGTCCCCCTGCACATCCATATTGCCGAGACAGCCCTAGAAGTGGAAAATAATCGCGAAGAACACGGCATGCCCGTCATCCCGTATGTTAAAAAGCAGAATATCCTGGAGGCAAAGGTTCTGGCGGCCCATTGCGTGCATATCGATGAGGGTGAGATCCAGACGCTCCTGCACCACAGGGCAGGCGTGGCCCACAACCCCTCCTCCAATCTTAAGCTTGCCTCTGGATTTGCACCTGTAAGCAAAATGTTGGAGGCTGGCCTGAACGTGGGCATCGGAACGGATGGCCCAGCAAGCAATAACGACCTGGATATGTTCGAGGAAATGCGCCTGGCTTCCTTTGTTGCCAAGGCCTTCGTGGGCGATCCCACCACGCTCCCGGCTCACACCGTGGTATCCATGGCTACCCGTTTGGGCGCCAATGCCCTGCATATCGGGCATTTAACCGGCTCGCTCGAACCCGGGAAACGCGCCGATCTGATCCTCGTAGATATCAACCCCTCCCACAATTCACCAAGGTTCAAGCGTAATGGAAGCGGCATCTATGCCCAACTTGTTTATGCCTCGAAGTCCACTGATGTAACAGACGTGATGGTGAATGGACACTGGGTGATGCGGGGAAGGAAGCTGACCAACTTGAACGAGCAGGACCTGCTAGAAGGAGCCCAGGAATATGCCCGCCGGATCGATTTCTTCCTGATCGAAAGGGAGCAATCCGTCCTTTCCAAGCTGATTGCCATAGGCGGCGCTTCAGAAGCAGAGAGTTTTGAGGTGCAGGCTAAAGTCCGTATCCAGGAGATCGATCCAATCATCAAAGCATTATCCCAACCGGATATCGAGATTCTGCGTTTCCGGCATTACCATGAATACGACACCTATTTCCACTTCGAAGACCCGCGCCAGGGGCATTTGCGTTACAGGGAAGATGAATTCATTAGCGATGACGGGCAGGTAGAGACGGCCCGCTACCGCTTGACCTTATTAGGACCGGCTCGTGAGAAACGTTTCCCCAGCGATGTGCTGTTATCCCGCAGCCGCTTCATTGCTCCGGCTACCCACAGCCTGCGCTTCTACCGTGAATACTTTAATCCCTTGGGGGAGAAGACAATCCAAAAAGACCGCTTGCGCTGGCGCGTCCTGTTCCGGGGGACGGAGTTCTTCATCAACCTGGATACTGTGAAACAGCCGGACCTGGGCCATTTCCTGGAGATAAAAAGCCGCACGTGGTCCTTCAGGGACTCGGAACACAAGGCTGAGCTGACCAGCGAGCTTTTACTCAACCTGGGAGCCTCACTGGAGGAAACTGTCACCCAGGATTACGTAGAGCTGCTCTAGTGCCAGGCTTTCGTTTCATGATGACTCTGGATCGATGATGCGGATATGCAGCTCTGCCAGCTGCACTGTATCGACCGGAGAGGGAGCCCCGCCCATCACATCCCTAGCCGCCTGGTTTTTCGGGAAGGCCATCACCTCGCGGATATTTGGCTCATCCGCAAGGATCATGCAGATACGGTCGATCCCAATGGCAATCCCTCCATGCGGGGGTGTTCCGTATTCAAAAGCCTCCAACATATGACCGAAGCGCTCACGGGCGACCTCTGGATCGAGGCCAATCAGCTTAAATACCTTTTCTTGTAATGCCCGATCGTGGATCCGGATGGAGCCTCCGCCCAGCTCGTAGTTGTTCAGGATCATATCGTATTGCTGGCCGCGAGCATTACCCGGATCTGTATCGAATAAGGAGACATCTTCCGGCATCGGGGCTGTGAATAAGTGGTGGCTCGGATCCCAGCGTTGCTCGTCCTCGGACCAAACCAGGGAGGGGAAATCAACCACCCAGCAAAAAGCGAGCACATCCGGATCCGCCAGCCCCAGGCGCTCTGCCAGGTGCACGCGCAACCGCCCCAGTGATTCGTACACTACTGCAGGCCGGTCGGCTACGAAAAGAAGCAGGTCTCCGGATTGGGCATTAAACCTTTCCTTTAATTGATCCAGGGTCTCTTGCGAGAGGAACTTAGCAAAAGTCGAGCGCAACTCGCCTTCACGAGTGATGGCCAGATACGCTAAGCCCTTGGCGCCAAATTGCTTGACATATTCGGTCAATTCATCCAACTGCTTACGCGTGTACTCACCCAAACCCTCAGCCTTGATCCCACGTACTTGCCCACCGTTGGCAACCGTATTCTCGAAGACCTGGAAACCTGAGCCTGCGGCTAAATCGGTGATGTCCTTCAGCTCCATTCCATAACGTAGGTCTGGGTTATCCTTGCCGAAGCGGTCCATGGCTTCTCTGTAGGTCAAACGCGGCCATGGTCTGGCTTGCAGGCGTTTAGCTGGGAAAAGCTCAGAAACCAGGCTGGTGAAAAGACCTTCAGCCAACTCCATTACATCCTCTCGCTGGACGAAAGACATCTCGATATCCAGTTGGGTGAACTCTGGCTGGCGGTCGCCGCGCGAATCCTCGTCTCTGAAACAGCGGGCGATCTGGAAATACCGATCGAAACCGGCTACCATGAGCATCTGTTTGAGCTGCTGGGGAGACTGGGGCAACGCGTAGAACTCTCCTGGGTGTACCCGAGAGGGCACCAGGTAATCCCGTGCTCCTTCTGGCGTAGTCTTGAACAGGATTGGGGTTTCAACCTCGAGAAAATCTCGATCATCCAGATAATCGCGGATGAATTTGACCGTCTTGTGGCGAAGCAGCATATTGCTGCGCATGCGTTCCCTTCTCAGATCCAGGTAGCGATACCGCAGGCGTACATTCTCTTCGACATCTTCTTCTTTGTTGATAGAAAAAGGTGGGGTTTTGGCTGCGTTGAGGACTTTGACCTGCTGTACTTCTACCTCGATCTCACCGGTAGACAGTTGAGGGTTTTCCATACCTGGGGGGCGTTTCCTGACAAGCCCCTCCACCTGTAGAACCCACTCAACACGCGCTTCTTCCAGCAGGTGGTGCGCTTGCGGGGATATTTCAGGGTTTGCGACAACCTGTACGATTCCGTACCGATCACGCAAATCGATAAATGTGACCCCTCCATGATCCCTTCGCCGGTTTACCCAACCGGCTAAGGTAACGGACTGGCCGACGTTGGTAGCGTTCAGTTCCCCACAGGTATACGTCCGATACATGATTGCCTCCAAATATAAACCACCCAATGCAGAATTCGCCAGGTGATGGATTTTTCTTTACCTTTTGGGCAGTCCTGCGGATTATAGCATAAGAGATTAGATGGCGGATAGGAGATGTGACGGGCTCTGTGAACTGTTTACCGGAAAGAATATCAAAGCCTTGTTTTGAAACTGATAATCTACTAAAATGGGAAGTCTGGATATCAAAAGGAATCAGCATCGCATGCCTGACTCTGTTAAAGAAACTAACCTGGATACCCGACCCATGCCTGCCAGGCGGGTCTTTCGAACCTGGTGGCCCCTGGCCGCAAGCTGGTTATTGATGGGCGCTGAATTGCCGGTGCTGAGCGCAATTGTAGCTCGCCTGGCCAACCCGGAGATCAATCTGGCTGCTTATGGTGGGGTTGTCTTTCCACTGGCGCTTATCATCGAATCACCCGTTATCATGCTCCTGGCGGCCTCGACTGCCTTGAGCCGGGATTGGGTCTCCTATAGGAAGCTACGCCGGTTCATGATGGTCACGGGCGGTACGCTGACTGCCCTGCATATCCTGGTGGCGTTCACACCCTTGTATTACCTGGTTGTAGAAGGAATCCTACGGGCCCCTGAAGAAATCGTCGAGCCGGCCCGGATCGGGTTGATGATCATGACTCCCTGGACCTGGTCGATCGCCTACCGGCGCTTCAACCAGGGTGTGCTGATCCGGTTTGGTTACTCCAAGAGCATCGGGATTGGGACGGTGATCCGGCTACTCGCGGATGCACTGGTCTTACTTGTGGGTTACTCATTAGGCAACGTACCGGGAATTATCGTTGCCACCAGCGCGGTTGCCGCAGGTGTGATCAGCGAGGCTGTTTACGTGGGCCTTGTCGTCCAGCCTGTCATCCGGAAGCATGTCAGGACAGCTACGCCAGCCGAGCAGGAGCTCCATCTACGGGGTTTCCTGGATTTTTACGTTCCCCTGGCCATGACTTCCTTGCTGACCCTGATCGTACAACCCATGGGCAGCGCCGCTCTCGGCCGTATGCCGCAGCCACTAGAGTCGCTTGCCGTGTGGCCAGTGGTCACGGGGCTGATTTTCATGCTGCGTGGGCTCGGTATGGCGTTTAACGAGGTTGTAGTAGCTCTATTGGATGAACCTTTCTCCCTTAAAATCTTGCATCGATTCACGATCTGGCTGGCAGGTGGGACAACCGTAGCCCTGTTCATCCTGGTTGCTACCCCACTTTCATCGATCTGGTTCGAAGGCGTATCGGCTCTCAACCCCAGCCTGGCGGACCTGGCGCGCTCCAGCCTGTGGATTGGTCTGTTCATGCCGGCGTTAACCGTCTTTCAGAGCTGGTACCAGGGGGCGATCCTCAACGGCCGGCGAACTCGCGGTATTACGGAGGCTGTGATCATTTTCTTGGTTACCAGCGCTATCATCCTGACAGCCGGTGTTGTCTGGGGGCGGGTAACCGGCTTATATATTGGTCTGGCAGCTTTCCTGATCAGCAGCACGGTACAGAATATCTGGCTGTGGTATCGCAGCCAGCCGGTCTTAGAACAGGTGAGAAAAAGGGACCAGGCGCAGCTTTCATTCATAGCCAGACATAGCAGCACGGACTAAGAATTACGTAGTAGAACTGCGATTATTTCAAGGCCGGTTCTCAATAATTTCGCTTCTACAGGAATTTCGCACCATCTTCAGCCGATCCCAGGTCGCTTTAATATTCAGTATAATATGTAAATATCCAGAATCAGGAGGGACAGGGATTGCATGGATAAACCCCAGGTAGACTGGCGGAAAGCTGCCCGTATGATGCTGCTTTCACGGCAAATCGACCGCTTAGAAGTAGAAAAGCTTGTACCCGCCGGCAAGGTAAAATACCAATTCTCATCAGGTGGGCACGAGCTGCCCCAAGTTCTGCTCGCGCAGGCCTTGAACCATCCATATGACGCAGCCTCTGTCTATTACCGCTCGCGGCCGTTTATGCTGGCCAGTGGGTTGACACCGGCCGAAGTGCTGGCTGCCGACAT
The DNA here is from genome assembly GCA_964486825.1 of uncultured Anaerolineaceae bacterium. Taxonomy (GTDB): domain Bacteria; phylum Chloroflexota; class Anaerolineae; order Anaerolineales; family UBA4823; genus CAZAQS01. Next base: position 5,721 of record CAZAQS010000018.1, read on the forward strand.
GGCTCGCAGCGATAGCCCCAGCCAGGGTCGTGATGTTGGCGTTGTATACAATATGCCCTGTCGAGAAGGCCCTACCGTGCTGCCTGCTTCAGGGGACGTAGGCGCCCAATATACCCCAGCCGTGGGATGGGCTCAGGCCATTCGCTATCGCCAACAGGTCCTGAAAGAAACCAATTGGGATGGAGCGCTTGCCGTAGCGTTGGGCGGTGATGGCAGCGTCGCTACGAATGGTTTTTGGTCAGCCCTGACCATAGCAACCACCCTGAAGCTCCCAATCTTATTTTCGATCGAGGATAACCAGTTCGGTATCTCGGTACCTGCTTCTCTGCAAACCCCCGGCGGTGATATCGCTGCCAACCTGGCCAGTTTTAATGGCTTGCATATCCTTTCAGGCAACGGAAGCGAACCTGTGGAGGCCTGGCAGCTCATCCAGGAGGCGGTAAGCCATGTCCGCTCAGGGAACGGCCCTTGCTTGCTTAGAATGCTGGTGCCTCGCCTGGAAGGGCATACCTTTATCGATGACCAGGCCTATAAAAGCGCCCAGCTGCGTGCTGCCGAGGTAAAGCAAGACCCATTATCCAAGATCAGGCAATTCCTCATTTCCGACCATCTCTCTCCTGAAGATTGGGAGACTTTGGAAAAACAGGTTATGGAAGAGCTGGAAGAGGCGCTGGCCCAAGCCGAAGCTTATCCAGACCCGGGCGAGGAACAAGCCAGCAAACACCTTTTCTTCGAAGGCCTGCCTCCCCGCCAGGGGGGGTTGCGTCCCGAAAATGCAAACATCGCATTAGGTCCTGATCAGCCAAGTCCTAGCGGGGGGCGCATCAACTTCGTTGATGCCGTGAGGCGCACCATGGAAGTCGAGATGAAGATCAACCCGCGCATGCTCGTCTTTGGGGAAGACGTGGGGGTCAAAGGAGGCGTGCACGGGGCTACCCTGGATATGCAGAGGCATTTCGGAATCGAGCGAGTCTTTGATACCTCCTTGTCAGAAGAAGGTATTATCGGGCGCTCGGTCGGGATGGCATTGGCGGGTCTGCTCCCGGTACCAGAAATCCAGTTCCGCAAATACGCTGATCCCGCCCACGAGCAGATCACAGACCTGGGGACTTTGCGTTGGAGGACAGCCAACAATTTTGCCGCTCCGGTTGTCGTACGTCTACCAGTTGGGTACGGGAAGAAAACCGGCGATCCCTGGCATAGTGTGACCGCGGAAGCCGTTTATGCACATACCCTCGGCTGGCGCATCGCCTTTCCCAGCAACGCTGCGGATGCAGTAGGCCTCTTGCGCACTGCTCTGCGCAGCGATGACCCGACCTTTTTCTTTGAGCATCGCGCCCTCCTGGACACTGCTGAGGGTCGCCGGCCTTACCCAGGCGATGATTACTGCTTACCTTTTGGAAAAGCGGCCGAGCTGACCGGCGGTGACGAGCTGGTAGTCATTACCTGGGGAGAGGTCGTCCACCGCTGTCTGGCGGCTGCAAAAAGCTTCCCCGGGCGGGTGAAAGTCCTGGATCTGCGTACGATCATCCCGTGGGATCAGGAAGCCGTGCTGAGCGCCGTCCAAAATACCGGCAAGGCTCTGGTCGTCCATGAGGATACCTACACGGGCGGATTTGCTGGCGAGATCATTGCCACGATTGCCAGCCAGGCTTTTACCTACCTGGATGCCCCGGTCGAGCGCCTGACGACATTCGATACGCCAATCCCCTATAACGTAAGGCTCATGGAGGCCGTTATCCCATCCGTGGAGCGCATCAGGGAGAAAATGGAAGGACTTTTGGCCTATTAATTCCGCCAGGCAGGCGGATGGTATAATGCCTCCATGAATTCCATTGTCGCTCTGGATATCGAGACGACCGGCCTGGACCCGGACAAAGATGTAATCATAGAAATCGGTGCGGTGCGTTTCAATCCCCGGCGCGTGGAAGCCGAATGGTCAACTCTCATCAACCCAGGTCGTCCAATCCCCCCGTTTATCACCCAATTGACAGGTATCACAGACCAGATGGTGCGAGAAGCCCCCACGCTACACTCGGTACTGGGAGATCTAAAAAAATTCGTTGGCGGCGCGCCGGTCCTGGGCCATAATGTGCGCTTCGACCTGACCTTTCTTCGCAGGAAGGGCATCCTCGGGCTGAATGAGGCCATCGATACCTACGAGCTTGCTGCGGTCTTGCTACCTTCTGCCGGGCGCTATAACCTGTCTGCCCTGGGTCATAGCCTTAACATCCCATTGCCTGCAATTCACCGCGCCCTGGAAGATGCTCGGGTGACGCGTGGGATTTACCAGCGCCTCTTTGAGCTTTCCCTGACTCTACCGCTGAACCTGCTGGCTGAGATCGTGCAGTTGAGCGAGCAATTGGATTGGGGAGGCTATGTCGCTTTACAAGAAGCGTTGCGAGCACGCTCTAAAGAAACCATGTCTGCTGTACAGGCCCGCGCCGCGTACCTTGGCCCGCTTTTCGGGGATCCAGAAAGAAACCAGGTCCCCCTCCAACCTCCCCAAAAGGTTGCTCCATTGGATGTTGACGAAGTCGCCTCGATCTTGGAGTACGGAGGCCCCTTCTCCAGGCAGTTTCCCAACTTCGAGTACCGGCCTCAACAGGTCGAAATGTTGAGGGCAGTAACGGAGGCCTTCTCGGAAGGCCATCACCTAATGGTTGAGGCCGGGACGGGCACAGGGAAAAGCATGGCTTACCTGATCCCGGCGGCTCTTTGGTCGATGCATAACAAATGCCGGGTCGTGATTTCGACCAATACGATCAATCTGCAAGACCAGCTAATCCATAAGGACATCCCTGACCTGTCCGAGGCCTTAGGATTTAAGCTAGGCGCATCTGTTTTGAAGGGACGCGCCAATTACCTGTGCCCGCGCCGTTTGGAAAACCTACGCCGCCGGGGTCCATCCGACATAGATGAAATGCGCGTACTGGCTAAAGTACTGGTTTGGTTGCAGGAAACAAAAACTGGCGACCGGAGTGAGATCAACCTGAACGGTCCCGCTGAACGAGAAGTCTGGATGCGTATCTGCGCTGAGGATGAAGGCTGCAACCTGGAGAACTGCATGAGGCGGACCGGAGGCAACTGCCCCTTCAACCATGCCCGCCAGGCTGCCCAGGCTGCCAACCTGCTGGTTGTCAACCATGCTCTGTTGCTGGCGGACGTGGCTTCCGGGAACCGTGTCTTGCCCGAATATGATTACCTGGTGATCGATGAGGCTCACCATATCGAAGACGCCACCACCAACGCCCTGAGCTTCCATGTCACCCAATCCGACATCGACCGCACCCTGAGGGAGTTGGGCGGGCCGACGGCAGGCATGCTGGGTTGGCTGTTGGGATGCCTGGCGGATATCATGCCTCCAGCCGATTACGCCGGCGTAAACCATATCGTTCAGAGTGCGACGGACCTGGCCTTCCATTTTGATAGCCTGGTCCAACGCTTCTTCCATACCATCGACCAGTTCCTTTACGAACAGCGTGAGGGACGGCCGGTCGGGCAGTACGCTTTCCAGCAGCGGATCATACCTGCCACCCGCATGCAGCCGGGCTGGCCAGAGGTCGAGATTGCCTGGGAGGACGCCGAACGGACCATCAAGCCACTCGTCGACCGCCTGGGGGAGCTGGCCCGCCTCCTGTCTGATTTGATAGAAGCTATACCGGAGGAAGGCGAGGAGCTCTTCAGCAGCGCCAGCAATCTATACCGCCGTTTTACGGAGCTGCACGACAATATTCAAGCGCTGGTGTTCAAACCCGATCCAAACCAGATCTATTGGGTGGAAATCCATCCCAATATGCGCCGGCTTTCTCTACATGCTGCGCCCCTGCATATCGGTCCATTGATGGAGAAATTCCTCTGGAACGAAAAAGCATCCATCATCCTGACTTCTGCAACCCTGACCACAGCCGGCGAATTCGATTATCTGCGTGGGCGCTTGCTTGCAGAGACCGCCGACGAGCTCGCCTTGGGCTCTCCTTTTGACTACGAGACCTCCACCTTGATCTACGTAGTCAATGATATCCCAGAGCCGAACGACCGTTACGGCCACCAACGCGCCGTGGAGCATGGCCTGGTGCATCTGAGCAAGGCTACAGGCGGGCGCACGCTGGCGCTGTTCACCTCCTACGACCAGCTCAAACGCACATCCCAGTCTATCAGCCCGATCCTTGCCAGGTCAGATATACGCGTTTACGAACAGGGAGAGGGAGCCTCCCCTCACAGCCTGCTGGAGACTTTCCGGTCCACAGATCGAGCCGTGCTATTAGGCACCCGGTCTTTTTGGGAAGGCGTGGACGTACCTGGAGAAGCGCTATCTGTTCTGGCGATTGTCAAGCTGCCTTTCGACGTGCCTACCGATCCGATCATCGCAGCTCGCTCGGAGACCTTCGAGGACCCCTTCAACCAGTACAGCCTGCCAGAAGCCATCTTGCGCTTCCGGCAGGGTTTCGGTCGCTTGATCCGCACCCAATCGGACCGGGGCGTTGTAGCGGTATTGGATAAGCGCTTGATCACAAAACGGTACGGGCAAGCTTTTCGGGATTCCTTGCCCACTTGCACGATGAAACAAGGTCCCCTAAGCCAGCTCCCGGCTACCGCAGCCAGGTGGTTAAATTTGTAAGCTCTCGGTTGGCCGGCGGTAGATGATCAGGAGCGTGCTACCGTAGGTGCGTTGGTCGAATTCTTCCAAATTTTGAAGCTCAACCGGTTCGAACTCGCGTGGGTGGATTTGAACGATGACCCAGGCATCTTCGGATAACCAGCCGGGGTTCCGGTCCACACCTAGCAATGCCTGCATCCATAGCCCCTTGTACTGGGGTGGAGCAATGTAAATGTAATCAAAGGCCCGATCAGCAGGGCGAGAAAGCAGGGCAAAGGCGTCTCCGCGCAACACCTGCGAGCCTTCCTCAAGTCGGGTTTGCTCCAGGTTGGACTGAATGGTTTCAATCGCCCGCCGGTTAAGATCCAGAAACCTTACATAGGCTGCCCCCCGGCTGAGGGCCTCGATACCGATGCTCCCCGTTCCGGCGAACAGGTCCAGGAAAGTCGCCCCCTCGATGTCTGCCCCTAAGATATTGAACAATGACACTTTCACCCGGTCTGTCACAGGCCGGGTCGTATCACCCGGGACAGGTCTGAGCTTCCTCCCCCGCGCTTTGCCCCCGACCACTCGCAACCCACTCATAGGGGACCGAAGATCATTCCACGCTCCGGCGGGCGGCTAAGATATTCCCATGTGGAGCCGTGATCGGCAGGACGCAACCTGTTCCCAGGATGAATCTTTGGCCCCCGGTCGATTCGATCGCCTGTGTTGCTTCAACTGTCACCATTTCTGGGTCCCCAAGTACCATCGTTTGGGTCCGCTGCAGGCCTCCGCAGACCACTCCTGAGAAACGAGCCTTGCCTTCAGCAAGCGTGGGCCGAGTCTCCCGGTCATGCCAGTTGATCACCTGAACCGGATAATCCGCCAGCATGTCGAACATCACATCCAAGCCATGCAGGTGGAGCATGTTCAACCAAAAGTCTGGCAGATCCTGGAGCACCTGCAAGTCATATTCTCGTCCGAACTCCCGGTATTCAGCCTCAGACAGCAGGCTCAATTGGGCGTGCTGGGTCGCGAAGAACAGTCCCGCGATTCCCGTCTTGGCGGCCGCTTCGATAAATAGGCGAATGCTCTCTGTAATGGACTTCAAACCGGCATGCACAGCCTGTGGATGTTGGCGCATATGCACTAGCAGCTTCGAGCCTCCAGCCAGGTGTTTCGCTACCGAGAGGGGGTTAAAAATTGTCTGGAGCACAGGCACTTGTGGGCCCAACTCTTTTACCAGCAAGTCCAGGCAGGCAAGCATGGCAGCCAGGTGCTCCTTTTTTGGGTCGACGACCGGAAGCCGCTCCCAGTCCTCGGGGAAGTTGATGATTGTGTGAGTGTAATCACGCGTCCCTTCGGTAGCCCCCATCCATTCATCATCTACACCCAGGTCTTTAACTGAATAAGAAGATGCCGGCGTGACTTTGACCAGATCAAAATCATACGTACGCTGGAAGAATAGGGTAGCGGCGGCCAGGCCATCCGGTGTCTGGTCATCAACCGGAGAATGGCGCCATAACGCTACCGGGGGCCGGGCGAGTGTATCCCCATTCAAGCAAGCTTCCAGCCGTTCTCGATGAGTTAATTGATTCGCTTCCAAATTTCCTTCTCCAGGTTCCAATCCCCAATCGTCATGATATTCAAATGCCCCTTCGTCAGGCGCTCCAGCATCTTGGCTCGCGTCGAGTCCTTGACGTAGCCATCTTGGAGCAGGCTCAATACCTTTTGGAAGGTGTCAGAGCTTTCTTCCAGGCGTCCCTGCATCTTCAAAGTAAGTCCCAAACCATACACGGCTTCGATATCATTCGGATCAAGAGAGACTGCCTTTTCAAATTCCGTTTGGGCTTGGGAGTAATCCCCTGTCGTGTAGAGAGCGTAGCCGCGCAGTTGATACTCTCGCGAGTCGTTGGCTTCAGAGTTAGCAGACGGATCGAAAACCGGTTCAGCTTCCATTTTTTCACCTTCCTAAATTTTCTAAGATCTCGAAACTGATCCCCCTGTTTCGATGGCTTGTTTCTGGTTTACTTCTCTCCCACCTCTTCAACCGGAGATACCGGGTCAGGCCGTTTGAGTGTTGAGTCCAATACAGAAAAAAGCTCCTTCTCTTCGGCTTCTTGCTTTTCGAAGAACTCTTTCATGAAGGTGGACCTGCGCAATCGTAATGCCATCGGAGCTACTTCCCGTAAATCAGCGTTGGTTACTTCCAACCTGGCATCGATGGCAGCGTAAGCGCGGGCGGCTTCGAAAAGCGTGATTGCTGCGCGCAATGAATCGATCCCCAACTGGTCGATGATCGCCAGGCCAAGGTTGGCAGCCTCATCCGAAAGAGTTACCCCCGGCAAGATGTCACGCGCCGCCTGGATCTCTGCTTTTGCAAGAGCGGTGTCGGCGGAATATTCAGCTGCCATGCGCCGGGGGCTGGCTGTATAGGCCTGCACACGCCGGTACACCTCCAGGCGCTCCTGGGAAGCTTTTTCACCCTTGGGTCCGGTCACGAGCACCCTCAATCCAAAACGATCCAGGATTTGGGGACGCAAGCCACCTTCCTCTGGATTCATGGATCCGGTCAGGACGAATCGCGAGCGGTAGGTTGCAGATACCGGACCACGACGGACGGTGTAAATCCCTTGAGCGGCAGCATCGAGAATCGCATCCACCACCTCATCTACCAACAGGTTGACTTCATCAACATAAAGCAAATTCCGGTCGGCCTGGGCCAGGATTCCCCTCCGTAACCGCATGCGCTCATGCAGGGCCGAACGCTCGTCAATCCCTCCAACCACGTCATCCAGGCGAGAATTGAGAGGTAGCTCTACCAGGCGAACGGAATCCATTACAGCCAGGGGCTCCCCCATCCCATACTTCCGAGAGCATTCCGGACATACAGCATCGATCCCGCCCACCTCGATATCCTCAGGCATACAACCGTGGTAGCAAAGGCTGCGAGGCACCTGCGGGAGGAGATCGATCAGGCTGCGGACTGCTGTCGTTTTCCCGGTGCCTCTCGGACCGATCAACAACACCCCACCTACCGCCGGGTTTACCAGGCACAATAGCAAGGCCAGCTTCATCTCGAGCTGCCCAACCAACGCCAGGAAAGGGAAGGGTAAGACCTCTGCCAGGCCCGAATCCCCCTCGTATTCAGATAATGGGAATCCCCGACCCGATACCCGGTCGATCAGCTCCTTCAAAGAGCTGACACTGGCAGATTTCTGCTCGGGAATAATCTCCTGTGGTTGAGTTGAAGGGGCCTCTTCAGTCATCTTTTCCGCTTAAGCTTTGTCAAAGCTTATTACGCTCCGTTTTCAAAGAAATTTATCAGCCTAAACAAAGCGCTAGTCCAGGTCCATGCGCTGTTCGCCAAAGTCAATGGTGGGGAGCAAATCCGGGGCTTCGTCAAGGACATCGATGATCTCCATAGGCAGTTCTTGCATCATCGGAGCAAGCGCCACTTGAGCGGGGGGCGTAATCTTGTTAGCGGGATTTGGGATAGAGCGTCTCTCCTTCCCAAAGCTATCCGCACGCTTCCGCAGGATTCGAGGGCCACTCCCCAGCCACCCCACGTACTCCCCATACACCGAGTATACCTCTCGCTCTGGGGTAGCCCATCCAATCCATTCTCCAGTGGAACTATATAGATAAGGATAAGCAAGAAAGGCGCCTACATCACCACGCGTGGTGTAGATGGGTATCAATACGCGCTTAGAAACCATATCTTTTATTAATTATACTCGTCATGCTAAAAGGCGCTTTCCCTTAAACCGCTCAATCCACGTCCCCATAAGTCCAAAAACGGTTTACGAAGAAGTTCCACATCATAACGATGACCACCGCCATGGCCAGCGAGACGTTATGGCCGAGCCAGATCGGTGTGAGGAATGGCAGCATCGAGTAAATCCATTCCATCGAGGCGAACAAACGCGTCAGCGGGGCTTCAACGAAAATAAAGATCGGAGTCCGGATAGTCAAGCCAATCACGCTAACCACGAAGAACTGCAGCAGTTGTTTGGATATGCGCTTAGAGCGAGAATCCGGATATGTCCAGTACCGGTTCCAGGTGAAGTTGCTGACGACAGCGCATCCAAAAGAAATAGCCTGCGCGTAAACGGCAAGCATCCCCACATAAAAGGTAAGCAGGTTAAATGTACCGAAGTCAACGATCGTTCCGATGACCCCAACAACAGCAAAACGCAAAAATCGGCCCCGTTCGCGGGGATTGGTTATGATGGCTAGAAACATTTCAGGCGAGCTCCAACTTTTCGCGAAAATATGGAATGGTCTTACGCACACCATCTTCCAGGCTCACATCAGGTTCCCAGCCCAATAATTCTCGAGCCCGGCTAATATCAGGTCGCCTGCGCTGTGGGTCGCCAATACCGCGCTGACGTGGCTTGAAAACCGTCCCGCTGGTGTTTTGGGTAACCTTATTAATGGTTTCAGCAAACTGCAGGATGGTTGTCTCTACCGGGTTGCCGATATTGACTGGTTCGTGCTCGCCAGAGAAAAGCAAACCAAGGATTCCGTTTACCAGATCGTCAACATAACAAAAGCTACGCGTCTGTAATCCATCCCCGTAAATGGTCAATGGCTCTTTTTTGAGCGCCTGCTGCAGAAAATTCGGAACCACGCGCCCGTCATCTAAATGCATGCGCGGCCCATACGTGTTGAAAATCCGGACGATAGCAGTGTTCAAGCCATGAAAGCGATGGTAGGCCATGGTGAGGGCTTCAGCGAAACGCTTTGCTTCATCATAGACGGAGCGGGGGCCAATCGGATCAACATGGCCAACATAGCTTTCCTTCTGGGGGTGTTCGAGTGGGTCGCCGTAAATCTCACTGGTGGATGCCAACAAGAAGCGAGCCCCATGGGCGCGCGCGACGCCTAAAGTGTTATGCGTTCCAAGCGCCCCCGCCTTCATGGTTTGGATCGGCAGGTTGACATACCCATATGGAGAGCTGGGGTTCGGGCTGGCCGGAGAAGCAAAATGCATAACAGCATCTACTTTTCCGGGTACGAAAATAAATTCAGATACATCATGGCGGATAAAAGAAAACCTTTCATGACCGGCCAGGTGAGCCAGGTTGTTTGGGTTGCCTGTTATAAAATTATCCAAGCCAACCACTTCATGGCCCTCACCGAGCAAACGATCGCAGAGATGGGAGCCCAAAAAACCCGCTGCTCCTGTGATTAAAATACGCATTGAATATTTCCTCCATCGTGACGATAATAAATTTTTTTGATAATTACTTCCAATCGACCCGGCTTACGAGATCATCGCCGGTAATTTGTCTGGCCTCCCCGCTGTCGACATCAACCATCCATAAATTATTTTGATAAATGACTGCCAAATGAAAACTATCCGATCCCTCTAATTTTTCTGGCGACCAAATCCCCCAGCCCATCTGCGGGATAAGCCCTGGAGACCCCTCGGGAGGGAATAAAACTCTGCGGTCTGAGCCGTCCCGATCCATCACAGCCAGCCTGTAACGGCTGGTCTCGCTTTGGGTTGGAAAAATGGATTGGAGATAAGCGATTTGATAATCGTTCACTTGAGAGCTAATCGACTGAAGGGGTGAGGGGATTGGATAAGAGAACATTCCGGATTGCGACACCAACCTGACCGGAGCTCCCCCTACCAAAGGGATAGCCGTAAGGTCAAAAAGAGGTGATTCCTCCGGAGAAGAAGCTCCTGCCACCGCCACATGGTCCACGCTATAGAGGACCATCCCATCCGGGCTCCATACCAACGGAGGCACCCAGGCCCAATCACCGCGCGTCAGCAGGGTAAGCACATCCACCAGGGGCACCACACTACTGCCACCTAGAACCACCAATCCAATGCTATCTGGCCTGGCGTAAGCCATGCCTGCCCCATCAGGGGACCAGGCATAGGTCATTCCCCACCAGCCGTAATTCCCACCCATATTCGTCTCAATTTCCGGCTCTAAGGGCCAGACGCCTCCGTTTTCCGTAATGCGCACCAGGTTCAAATCATTGTTCGCCTGCCATCCTGGTGCAGAACTGCGCGGCTCGACGGTAGAATAGGCAACCGTATAAGAAGAACCCGGCCTCCATTCAGCGTAGTGGATGATATTATGCGCTTTCAGATCCACGACCAGTTCATCTTCCCCACTGTCATTGCCAATCCTTGCCGCCCATAACTCGTTGATATTCTCCTCATCCTTTGATAGGCGGGTAAATAATAGCCATCTGCCATCCTGAGAAAGGGAGAAAATGCGCCCATCCAGGTCGGCGGTGGTAATAATAGGCCGCCGGTTGCCGGTACTGCCTTCCATAACCCAGGCGTTGCCAGCCAGCAAATAAGCCAGGCGACCTGGAATAGGGAAAGGTGTAAACGGCGCCTGGCTCCCGATCATGACGATCTCTGGCACAGCTTCACGCAAGATGACCGATTTTACCGGGTTGTACATGGTTTCAACCCCATCCTCAAAAACCCGGTGATAAGTAATTTCCTGAAGCCCATTTTCCCCCGGTTGCACCAGGCGGGTCAGCCCATCCGGCATCGACTCGTTCCGCAAGACCTGGTGCTCGAATGGAATCACGACCTGCTCTATATAGTACTCCTCACGGACCCGCGTCAGGGTCACGCGTGCCTGGTCATTCAGCAGGCTAAAGAGGGGAGGATCAGTCCGGTCCATGGTTCCCAAGATTAGCCCGGCTTCTGTCAGAGCTGCCTCCACTGTGCTGCCTGCCGGCAGCTCGACCTGTCTCTCACTCCCGTCCGAAATAATTGTCACAATGATTACAGACTGCGTATCAGGATTTGGAGGAACGGGTGAACAACCATTCAATGACAAGCTTAACAGCAGGATAAAAACTGTATACCAAAACAATCCACCTTTTTGAAAACTGGAAAGACCCTTTGAACCCCACCTCGGCCGTTCTTGTAGAGAGAGCCTCGAGCGAGAGTGGTATAATCTCATCCGCCAATCGCATCCCTTCTTGCCAATTCACTAATCACCCATTATAGCATGTCCGGTACACCTTTCCCCCAATCAGTGCTCAGTCTTGCAGCCCAAATTGAAACCATTTTATTCGTGGCATCCGGGGCTATAACCATCTCCCAGGTAGCTGCGGCGTTGGAAATCCCGGTCGCCGAACTAGAGAAGGGCCTGGCAGAGCTCGAAGAACAGTATAAGGAACGTGGGCTTAGACTCCAGCGGCACCAACAGTACATTCAACTTACCACTGCTCCCGAAGCAGCCCAAGTGGTCGAGCGTTTCCTGGGAATGGAAGCGACATCTAAATTAAGCCGGGCGGGATTGGAAACGCTTTCCATCGTAGCCTATGAACAACCGGTGACTCGGCCCGAGATCGACGCCGTGCGGGGAGTGAACAGTGACGGGGCCTTGAAAAGCCTGCTCAGTAAAGGCTTGATCCAGGAAGCCGGGCGCGCGGAAAGGCCGGGCCGCCCCATCCTCTATACGACAACGCCTGACTTCCTGGCACACTTTGGCCTGAATTCCTTGAAGGACTTACCCCCCCTCAACCCACAAGTGGGACCAGCACCGCAACCAGAGGATATTGATAACCACTTGAAGGGCTGACCTGCATGTAACATTGGGGGTACAGGATAAGTTATCGCTCATAAAGATTTGAGTCAATCTGACTGGATTATAATTGTTATATGGAAGAAAGATTGCAAAAAATACTGGCTCGCGCCGGATTTGGTTCACGGCGCTCTGCAGAGGAATTGATCCAGGCCGGGAGAGTAAAAGTGAATGGCAAGGTGGCCGAGCTGGGATCAAAAGCAGACTTTGAGCGTGATCGCATTACCGTGGATGGACGGCTGCTTTCAATCTCTGAACCTCTTACTTATATTCTCCTATACAAACCACGCAACGTCTTATCGACGGTAAGCGCGCCGGATAAACGCCCCACAGTACGAGATCTGGTACCCGTTCCCGGGCAACTATACCCGGTTGGGAGGCTGGATATTGACAGCGAAGGCTTGATTCTAATGACAAACGACGGCGACCTGGCAAACCGCCTGACGCACCCTCGTTATGGGCACGAAAAAGAATATCGGGTATTGGTAGCCCGCCAACCGGATGATGAACAGCTCCGCACCTGGCGCCGTGGTGTCGTGCTTGAGGACAGCTATAAGACCCAGCCGGCAGAGGTACGGGTTGAATCACTGCATGGCAAAGGAGCTTGGTTAAGGGTCGTACTACGCGAGGGGAGGAAACGACAGATCCGGGAGACCGGCGCTCTGCTGGGTCTACCCGTTGTGCGCATCATCCGGGTCCGTTTGGGCAGCTTGCTGCTGGGAAACCTAAAACCGCGTGAATGGCGACACCTGACAGCGGATGAAATAGCAGGGTTAAAAGGTGGGCCGGTAAAGAGCGATCCTGGGGGCAGAATGGGAAGAGCTTTATCAAAGAAAGCCGGGCAAGGATCGCCCACACGTAGCAGGCCAGGGAAGAGCGGGGCGTCCAGCCGCCCGCGACGCCCAAATGATAGAAGCAAGCGCAGATAGACTTTCCATCCTTTTGAATAAACTCAATTTTCCTTTTATATTTGAGAGTTGAAGGTTACGGATATGGAAAACGATCTTTTTTGGACCCTGAGAGATTACCAGCGCTTTGTTCAAGACCCGGATTTCCTGGCCCGCGAGTGGGCTGCGCATCGTATCGAAGAACAATATCCCCAAGCGACAGCCCATTCCCTAAAGAGCTTGCTATTTGACGAAGACGATCATCTGCGTATTTCAGCTGCAAGAGCTATTATTACCCATCCAAGCCAGGAATTCGAAGCAGATCTGTTATACGCTCTTCAAAGTGCAAAGGGCAATACACGTAGCTGGATATTGAAAGCGATCGGGGTGATTGGTTCCAAAGCAATACTTCCCCAACTTATCCAAGAATGCGATGCGATCCCCATCCATCACAGGACAGGCGTAGAAAACACTGAAAGCCAGGGCTTAGTGAATGCTCTGGGGGAATATCCCGAACCTGAGGCTCGAGCAGCCTTATGGCGTCTGATGGAGCGCTATCGGAATGATGATGTCCTTGCCAACGATACGGTTGTAGGACTTCTCAATTATCCAGAGTATGATACTTTCACCCGGCTCACCCGGCTTATCAAGAAATTGCGACCTGCGCAAGAGATGTTACATTTCTCAGTCATCGATGCAATTGCTGGCGCATGCCTGGTGTCTCCCTTGGCAGAACACTTGCATGAAAGCCTTCATAATCCAGAGGTTGCGCTGGACACTTTGTATGGCTGGATGGATTACATTTTGGAGTTCAACGACGATTTCCAGAGCATTTTCTACAAAAAGGCGCGGCAGGGATATACAGGGATATTGGAGGATTTTTATAGCGAGGCGAACCGCTATGGTAAAGAAACCGGGCAAGACTGGAGCGATTGGAAGTTTGGGGAAACATCTCACACTACCTCCAAGGGTAATTATCAATGGCGTATGTTCAGTGCTTATCAATTTCTGGCAGCCTTCGCCGAAAACCCGCCCCAGGACAAGCAACTTTATCGCCGCACAGTAGGCTTATGCCTGGCTTTATTGGGACAATTTTTGATCGATGAAGATGACGAAGCCCTTCTGATCCAGGCCACAACTCCTGAAAGTGAATTCAATGCACTGGTTGAGATTTTAAATTCTGCACGAGAGAACGTCTTACCCGATATCGTGGAACGCCTGGCAGCTCATGGCCCCATTGTCCTCCCCGCGCTCGTCTCCACCCTCCAGCTCAGCGAGTATTTCTGGCCACGAGTTCGGGCTCTCAATGCCATCTCTCAGCTAGCCCAGCTCTTCCCTGGCACTGCCGACCCAGCCATACCTGCTGTTTTGGATCAAATCCAGGAACATGAAAGCGATATCATGCTAGAAGCTGCTTCGCAGGCGCTTAAATACATCGGGCCGTCTGTAGTCAAACCGGCTATGGAGGGAATTGATTATGAAGATCACACTACTTACAATATTTATGTCATAGGAGCGTTGACCGAAATCCCGACCCAGGCCTGTGTTGAAGCGTTGCTGAATTACATCAATAAGACCGAAGAAGTAGATAAGTTTTATATAGAAGTCACAGCTCAACTGGCGCACCCGCGCTTACTGCCACTGTTTAGATCATATTACCTGGAAGATCCTGATCCAAACCTGGCCGAATACTGTTATAAGGTGGCTTACCTTAACCGGATCGACGACCCTCTCATGGCACATTGGAAAACAGAGGCTTTGGAACTCCGTGAAAAGCAGCAACACCTCCTCAAAAAACTGGAAGAAGAATGGTCCTTGGGTCAAGCTGTAAGTAGGGAAAAACCTGAGCAACAGCCATTGGAGAATATTCTCGCAAAGGTTATCGATCATTTTCAAGATTCGCCTTCAGCGGGCGGTCGGGAAACGGAAGATCGAGAAGAAAACGAAAGGGCTCGCCAGAAGGAGGCAGCCCGTCGTGCGGAAGCAAAAGAAAAGTCAAAACGTAAACAAGAGAAAATATCCAGAAAGAAGAGCCGTAAGCGAAAGTAGTAGGAAGAATATCATCATGAGCCGTAAGAAAAAACGCCAGGTATCCGAAGGGAGCGGAAAGCGATACACTTCCACAAAGCCCAAGCCGCCATCCACCCCGATCCTTCGCAGCCCGCCGCCGCCAAGCTATGCAGAAATAATGCTGCGTAAACGCATAATATAGTTCGGCCTGAGTGACCGGTTTTCCAATGATTTCGAAACAGCTATGGAGCTGTATATGGGGCCGGACGCGTACCTGAAGCAAGGCGATAAGAAAATTCTCATGCTCGATGACGATGAATCCGTTTTTAGGGGATTCCAGGAATGGTATTACTTTGATTACGTATTGCAATCAGGGGACCACATTATTGACTTGTTTGCAAAAGAAGCAGGGCCAAAGCTTCCAGAGGCTCAAAGACTTATGTTAGCGGATTGGATAGCTAGCAACCGCCTGCGACTGTTAGAGACGTTGTCAATTGAACCTGGAATCGGCGAAACCATGCAAGACTTGCTGAGTGGAGAGACCCTCTACATGAAAGATATTTCATTTTCATATCATGGGCTTCGATGGAGTGTTTTCCTGGGGCGCACGATCTTGACGGAGGGACGTTTGCATTTTACCGGCAGTGGGAGGATCCTGAACCCATTTGAAAAACCCGAAATATTGGCGATCGCTCAGGAATTATGGGCCGATTATCAGAAAAAGCATCCTCAAGCTGACCTGCTAGAATTTTACCGCGATCATAGTCTTGACTTGCTGCGTGCGGAGAAAGAGATTGTAGAAAATCGCAACAAGCCGAAAACCCTCCTTACAACTGAGGGCCACCTGGCGATCACTGCTAAAGCAGAGTTTGACATTCGTGGGGACCCTCGGAAAATCGTAAGCACTTTGGATAAAGCTGAAGAATTCGTATTCGCTGGCGAGTTAGAGAGCGAAGATTATCCCGATTGCCTGCACTATGTATGGCTTTTACGCGGCAGTTCCTTCATAAAAACAGCCTCACCAAACAAGAGACCCATCAACGGCCTTATCCTTTCCAGCAGTTGGACTGCCGGACCTGGTGAACCCGATTTTCGCACGCTGGGTGATCTTCATTTGTGCTGGGAAGAATTGGCTCTATCATGCTTGTCACGAGAAAGATTGGAGGCTGGCAAAGAACTCCTTGAGAAGAAACTGGGGGGAAAAATAAAGCACCGGCGAGACCACATCCAAGACCTAGGAGATTATCGGGTTTCTAGAGAGTGGGACGATGAGATGGATGAGTCCGACGAGCTTGATGGAGAAGGAGAAGAGGTAAATCCAGAATTTGAGATCATCGAAGAAGAAATGAAAGAGCGCTTAACACGGCGTTGGCTGGATACCCCTGACGAACATGGTATTACTCCCCGTCAGGCTGTGCAGACGCCTGAAGGGAGAAAAGAGATTATTGAAAAGATTAGGTATATGGAATTCCTGGAAGATAACGCCTTGAAGTCCGGGAAAAAGCCCCCAATGCGCCTGGATATCATCCGTAATGAGTTGGGGTTGTAATATAAGTTGGAGTTGACGCAAATACAAGGAACAGACGATTATTTCTAGTTGTTCTGATTGTAAATCTGCCAAAAAAACCGCACGTCTCGAGCGTTGCCAGCATTGGCGACCAGTAGGCAATCTCCTCATTAAAAGCATTCAGGGCGGCATAAAACAGGACAGCTGGTAAGATCGGCGCCAGCTTGAGCAACAAATCACCCCCAGGGCGCAGGCCAAGGAACAGAGCCACTGCCAGGGCGGCGATATAGAAGCCCGATTGCAAGCCAAATTTTGGAATTTCCTATATCCCCTTTTATTGCTGGATGGGTAAAAGAGTGTAAAATACGTCCGGAAGATAGATAACCAACTTGTAAGCTTGATCATCCTTGTGACCCTATCCTATTTACTCCTGGAAGCAGAAGTTGGCCCTGGCACCCAGGCAGCGGGAAAAAACCAGGGAGCAGGAAACCAAGGGGTAGATGTACAGATCGATGAGCTCTTCAAACGCTGGAGAATACATGCAGACCACCACTGAAAATCGGGTGTCCTGGCTTGATCGGCCTTTATCCGCATTAATCAAAGTAAACTGGGAAACCGTGCTCTTCGTCGTGATCCTGATTGCGGCTGTGCTTACCCGCTTTCATCTGTTAGAGCCACGCGTCATGAGCCATGACGAGACTTCCCATGTTTATTTCTCTTGGCTCTTATATCAGGGACGCGGCTACCAGCACGATCCCGTCACACACGGTCCTTTCCAATTCCATATCCTGGCCCTATCGTATTTCCTGTTTGGCGACAATGATTTCACTGCCCGCATCCCGGTTGTACTCTTCAGCATCGCCACGGTCGGGTTTATGTGGTTCTACCGGCGCTATCTTGGAAGAGCAGGCGCCCTTATCGCCGCTGTCTTGTTGATCATCTCACCCTTCATGCTGTATTATGGCAGGTATGTCAGGAACGAAGCTTATGTGGCTCTCTATGGCGTCATCATTTTGTGGGCCATTCTTCGGTACATGGAAACCGGCATCCCGCGCTACTTACTGTATCTGACGGCAGCCACAGCTCTCCACTATGTGACGAAGGAAACCTCTTATATCTACAGTGCCCAGGCGCTCCTTTTTGTAGCCTTCTTCTTTTTATACCGGGTGACAGCCCGGTCCTGGCCTTACCCGAAAGAACGGGTCGCCTTCGTCCGCTCTCTGCTGGTCGGTTTTGTCCTGATCATTATCACAGCCGGGTTCATTTTTTATGGAGGAACGAACGCCTCGCTTGCTCAAGAAGGAATGCCGGAGAATGAGGCCTTGCAAGCCGCACCCTCCGGGGGTCCGGACATCATCGTGATCGTGCTGGGCGCCCTGGCTGGCCTGGCGTTGCTGGCGGCAGCCTACTTCCTGATCAAAGGCTATACCTGGGAGCAGATCCGGACCGAGCGATCCTTTGATCTATTGATCCTGCAGGGAACACTGGTCTTACCCTTGCTGACGGCTTTCCCGTTAAAAATGATCGGGTGGGACGTCCCGACCAACGTTACCTCGATAGCCAACATGACCACCGTCGATCTCATCCGAATGGGGTCCGTCTTGCTGGTGATGACCTTAATTGCGATCGCAGTTGGGTTGTGGTGGAACAGGAAAATTTGGCTGGCAAACGCAGCCCTGTTCTATGCAATCTTTACAGTATTATTTACAACCATTTTTACGAATGGGCCGGGTTTTTTCACCGGACTGCTGGGAGGGTTGGGTTACTGGTTGGAACAGCAGCCGGTCCAGCGCGGCAGCCAGCCCTGGTATTACTATGCTCTCGTACAAATTCCGGTATACGAATACCTGCCGGTCTTGGGGAGCTTGCTGGCATTAGGAATGGCTTTCTTTGGTTTACGGCCTGCCAGCTCTACCAGTCTCCCTCATCAGAACGAAGACCAGGTGGAGACGACTCCGGTTGGCGAGAGCGCGAGGGATCGTCTGATCGAGCCTCCCGTTCTGCCGCTGCTCGGCTTTTGGGCGTTGACAAGCTTGGTTGCCTATACGGTAGCAGGTGAAAAAATGCCCTGGCTAACGGTCCATATTGCCTTCCCGATGGTATTGACTGCCTCGTGGGGTCTGGGCAGACTGGTTGATTCGGTCGACTGGAGCATCTTCAAGACCACCCGCGCCCTCCTGACTCTGGTTTTGCTGCCAATTTTCTTGCTAAGTTTTTCGGCCGCATTTGGCTCCCTGATGGGAACCAATCGTCCCTTCCAAGGGCAAGAGCTGGCCCAGTTACAAGCCACGAGCAGCTTTTTAATGTCCTTACTGGTAGCAGTCTTTAGTGGTTGGGGCCTGGCCCGCATGCTCCAGGATTGGGAACCGTCCCAGTTTGTGCGCGTATCTGCCCTGGTAATTTTTGCGTTCCTGGCAATCTTAACCGCCCGCACAGCTTTTACAGCCAGCTATATCAACTACGACCAGGCCAACGAGTTGTTGGTCTATGCGCATTCTGGTCCCGGGAACAAGATCGCCCTCGCTCAAATCGAAGAGCTCTCCCGCCGCACAACCGATGGCCTGGCCATGATGGTCGCTTATGATGATCAAAGCACTTACCCTTTCTGGTGGTATTTGCGCAACTATACCAACCAACGCTACTTCGGCGATAACCCGACCCGTGAACTTCGAGACGCGCCTGTCATCTTAGTTGGCCAGGAAAACTACAGCAAGATTGCACCGGTTGTTGGTCAGGCCTATTACTCCTTTGAATATATCCGCATTTGGTGGCCCGACCAGGATTACTACGACCTGACCTGGGGGCGCATCTGGAATGCCCTCACGGACGCGGAGATGCGCTCTGCCATCTTCCAGATCTGGCTCAACCGGGACTATTCCCAGTACGCCTCCCTGGTCAACAAGGATCTCAGCCTTCCCAATTGGGAACCCGCTCGTCGCATGCACCTGTACCTGCGCAAGGACATCGCCTCACAACTTTGGACCTACGGAACGGGGCCAGCCCCAGGTGAGGTTGTTGCAGATCCTTATGAGGGCAATCAAATCACCCTTCCGGCCGAGACCATCTTTGGCGCTTCAGGCAGCGAACCAGGCCAGTTGATGGGGCCGCGCGGCCTGGTTGCTGCTCCAGACGGTAGCCTTTACGTGGCAGACACAGGGAACCACCGCATCCAGCATTTCGCCAGGGATGGCAGCTTGATCAATACCTGGGGCGTGTTTGGCGCCAGCGATGGCGTCTCTGCTGCGCCTACAGGATCGTTCAACGAGCCTTGGGACCTGGCGATCGGCCCGGATGGCTCGGTTTATGTGGCAGATACGTGGAACCATCGTATCCAGAAGTTTAGCCCTGAAGGTGAATTTATCACCACCTGGGGGTTCGGGATCAGCCAGACCGGTGATCCGTTCGGCTTTTATGGACCGCGTGGTATCGCCGTAAACGATGAAGGCCTGGTCTTTGTCACCGATACCGGAAATAAGCGTGTGGTTGTATTCGATTCAGAAGGCGACTATATCACCCAGATCGGCAGTGGAGGCTTTGCACCGGGCCAGTTTGACGAGCCGGTCGGCATCACTGTTGATGAAACCGGGCAAATCTATATTGCCGATACCTGGAACCAGCGAGTGCAGGTGATGGCTCCGGATGGAGCCGGCAACTATCTCCCGGCCGGGTCTTGGGATATTGTCGGCTGGTTCGGCGCTTCCCTGAACAACTATCCATATATCGCAGTCCATGAGGGTAGTGTTTTCGTGACCGATCCTGAAGGATACAGGGTATTGGAATTCACCAGCCAGGGAGAATTCGTCCGTTACTGGGGAGATTTCGGGACAACTCCTGAAGATTTCGCTCTCCCAGTTGGGATCGATGTCGATCCGGACGGGCAGGTGTGGGTTGTGGACAGCGCCAACTCGCGTGTAATGGGTTTCAACCTGCCGGAGCAGTAAAATGGGGGCACAAACCCCCATTTTACCTGCATGGTATAATCTTTTTAGCACCTCCAAAACGGCTTCGGCCCCAATATTTCAAAGAGGCGAATGGGATGAAACTTCAGGAATACCAATCTAAACAAGTCTT
This sequence comes from uncultured Anaerolineaceae bacterium, assembly GCA_964486825.1. GTDB lineage: Bacteria > Chloroflexota > Anaerolineae > Anaerolineales > UBA4823 > CAZAQS01. Next base: position 26,355 of record CAZAQS010000018.1, read on the forward strand.
CTCCAAATATGGCATCCCTATTCCAAAGGGACGAGTAGCGGCTACCGCATATGAGGCAAAACATATTGCCGAAGAATTGGGTGGCCGCGTTGTTATTAAATCTCAAGTACTCGTGGGCGGTCGCGGTAAGGCCGGGGGGATCCGCCTGGCGAAAAGTCCCCAAGAGGCCGAGGAGTTGGCTACCCAAATCCTGGCGATGGAGATCAAGGGTTTGCCTGTGCGGAAAGTCCTGGTTGATGAAGCCGCAAATATCATGAAAGAGATTTACCTGGGGATCACCAACGACCGGGCAGAGCGTAAACCCGTCATGATGTCCTCCTCAGAAGGTGGGGTAGATATCGAGGAAGTTGCCCGGGTAACCCCAGAAAAGATCATAAAAGTACATATTGACCCGTTACTGGGCTTACGCGACTACCAGGCCAGGAATATCGCCGCCGGAATTGACCTGCCCCGCGAGCACTGGCGTAGCTTCGGGCAGATCGCCCATGGCCTGTGGCAGGCCTACACAAAGACCGACGCCACCCTGGCGGAGATCAACCCCCTTGTCATCACCGGCAACAACCAATTGCTGGCAGTTGACGGGAAAATGGTGCTAGACGATAACGCCCTGTTCCGCCATCCTGAGCTGGCCGATATGCGCGACCTGGATGTAGAAGCCCAATCAGAGATTGAAGCGCGCAAGTACGGTCTTTCCTTCATAAAGCTCGACGGGAATATCGGATGCATGGTCAATGGCGCAGGCCTGGCGATGACCAGCATGGATATTCTGAAACTGTTTGGAGGAGAGCCAGCCAACTTCCTGGATATCGGTGGAGGCGCTGGCTCTGAAAAGGTCGCCGCAGCCTTGAGGATCATCCTTTCCGATCCAAATGTCAAGGCCGTGCTTTTCAATGTATTTGGGGGCATCACGCGCGGGGATGAAGTAGCGCGTGGGATCTTGAGCGCGCTGGGAGAAGTCAAACTCAACGTACCGATGGTCGTCCGGCTGGTTGGAACCAACGCAGAAGAAGGCCGGCAGATCCTTGCCAATGCCAATATGATTACTGCAGATACCCTGGTAGAGGCCGCTCAGAAGGCGGTTGCTGTTGCGAAGGGAGGCTGAGTCGATGAGTATCCTGGTTGGAAAAAATACTCGCCTGGTCGTGCAAGGCATTACGGGAAATGAAGGCCTGTTCCACACCCAACAAATGCTCGCCTACGGTACAAATGTGGTCGCCGGCGTGACCCCCGGCAAAGGCGGTGAATGGGTGCTGGACAGCAAGGTGCCGGTGCTGGATTCGGTCCTGATCGCGGTGGAGGCAACCGGCGCCAACACCAGCATCATCTTTGTTCCAGCCCGCTTCGCAGCCGACGCCATTTTTGAAGCGGCTGATGCTGGCATCTCGTTGATCGTTTGTATTACAGAAGGCATCCCCGTCCAGGATATGATGCGGGTACGCAATTACCTGGACCAAAAACAAGTCCGCCTGGTAGGACCTAACTGCCCCGGCTTGCTTACACCGGGGCAGGCTAAAGTAGGCATTATTCCAGCCAATATCGCCGTTCCAGGAAATATCGGAGTTGTTTCTCGCTCAGGCACCCTGACCTACGAGGTCCTTTACGCGCTCAAGCTGGTAGACAAAGGTGTAAGCACGTGTGTCGGGATCGGTGGAGACCCGATTAATGGCACCAATTTCATCGATGTTTTAGGTATGTTTGAAGCTGATGCCCACACCGACAAAGTCGTGTTGATCGGAGAGATTGGTGGAACGGACGAGGAGAAGGCCGCCGAATTTATTGCTGATCAGATGACCAAGCCAGTAGTAGCATTCGTTGCCGGTAGGACAGCACCACCTGGAAAACGCATGGGACATGCCGGCGCCATCGTCGAAGGCGGCTCTGGCTTAGCCGAGGACAAGATCAAAGCCTTACAATCTGCCGGAGTTCGGGTGGCATCCCACCCTGAAGAGATTCCCGAGCTTTTATAAAATATGTAAAACGGAAAAGAGTCTATCGCTGATAGGCTCTTTTCCGTGTTAACTTTATCGATAGAACGTATTTTTCAGATGGATATCATCTAGCAGGGTTAGCGATGTTCATCCAGGTATTTTACCGCTTCTCCGACCGTGGTGATGCTTTGGGCATCTTCATCCGAAATTTCCCCTCCGAACTTATCTTCGAATGCCATAATCAGTTCAACTAAGTCCAGGGAATCAGCTTCCAGGTCCTCGCGAAACCTCGCTTCTGGGGTAACCTTTGATTCATCGACTTCCAACAAGTCTACGATAATTGCTTTGACATCTGAGTATGTGTCGGCCATTGAGAATCCTCCTAGCTTCGATTGGATATTGCCCAATAGGGGCAATTGTAACCTTGCTTCTCTACCTGTCAAGCCTTTTCCCAGCGCGCCCGGGAACTATTACATAACCTGGAAAGATCATGCTTCGCCATCCTTGAGAGGTTCGGTTCAGCAGCAGTTGACAGGCCTTATTCAGGCTGGTAAGATACTTCATTCCACAGGAACACCGAGGGATGGCAAAAGTTACGCAAATCACGGAACGTAAATCAAATCATATTCGCATCAATCTGGAGCAGGATGTGGAATCTGGCTTGACGACCGGGCTTGAACGCTTCCGGTTTCTTCACCAAGCCTTGCCCGAGCTGGATCTGGAAAAGGTTGACCTGAGCCAGGAGCTGTTTGGTAAAAAGGTGGCTGCGCCTATCCTGATTTCGTCTATGACCGGCGGTACGGATGAAGCGGCTAAAATCAACCAGGTGCTTGCTAAAGCAGCTCAGGAAGCTCGCGTAGCGATGGGTGTGGGTTCTCAGAGGGCAGCTCTAGAGCAACCCACACTCGAGAGCACTTTCAAGGTACGCCATCTCGCACCGGATGTGCTCTTATTCGCAAACCTTGGGGCAGTGCAATTAAATTATGGGTACGGCATCCAGCACTGTCTCCGGGCGGTCGAAATGATCGAGGCGGATGCTCTGGTTTTACATTTCAATGCCCTGCAGGAGGCAGTGCAGCCAGAGGGGGATACCCGTTTTGCCGGCTTGCTCTCCAAAGTCGAAGAAATATGCAAACGACTCCCCGTGCCCGTCATCGCGAAGGAGGTGGGATGGGGCTTTTCTACCAAAGCCGCCCGCCTGTTGGCTGGAGCGGGTATAGCCGGGATCGATGTAGCCGGGGCCGGGGGAACCTCCTGGTCGCAAGTAGAGATGCACCGTGCAAAGAGCGAAAGCCAGGCCAGGCTTGCGGCGGCCTTCATCGATTGGGGCATCCCCACCGCCGATTCGATTCTCCAGGTCCGTAGGGGAGGGCCAAATCTCAAAATCTTTGCCTCCGGTGGCCTGCGCACCGGCATCGATATCGCTAAGTGTATAGCTTTAGGGGCAGTCCTGGGCGGCATGGCAGGACCGTTCTTGAAGGCGGCGGTCCAATCAACTGAAATGACCATCCAGACCATTCATGAGGTCAGGCGAGAAATTCAGGTGGCGATGTTCGCAGCCGGGGCAGCCAACCTGGAGGCCCTCCAGAACACCCCCCTGATTGAAACCAGGTAGTTGAATTCAAGTAGCTACGATCCAACCAATGAGGCCAAAGCAGCGCAATATGGAAAAACAAAGCTTAACACTCAACCAGCTTATCGGAATCATGCTGCCAGCGGTCGAAGATGAGCTCGAGCGCTCCTTATCCAGTGTGCAAACGGCAGAGCTCGAAGGTTTGTACCAGATGTTTGCCTACCATTTAGGTTGGGAAGGCGAGGCAGCCGGACCTGAGGCGCGCGGCAAGCGCATCCGGCCCCTGCTCCTACTACTGACCACCGCTGCTGCCGGGGGGATTTGGGAGAAAGCCCTCCCGGCTGCGGCAGCCGTCGAGCTAATCCACAATTTCTCCCTGATCCATGACGATATTGAGGACAACAGCCCGAAACGCAGGGGCCGGACCACAGTCTGGAAAAAGTGGGGAATAGCTCAGGCAATCAACGCCGGTGATGCTATGTTTACCCTGGCGCACCTTTCCATCCTGCGTCTGGCAGAGACATCCCCTGCCAGCTCGGTTTTGCGAGCTGCATCGATCTTGCAGCGTACTTGCTTACACCTGACGGAAGGACAATACCTGGATATCTCGTATGAAGCCCGGGGAGATCTCACCCTGGAAGCGTATTGGAGTATGGTAAGCGGTAAAACTGCCGCCCTGCTTTCTGCCTGCACGGAATTGGGCGCCCTGGCGGCTGCCGCCAGCGACGAGCGCCAGGATAGCTTCCGGGAGTTCGGGCATTTCCTGGGCTTAGCCTTCCAGGCCAAAGATGATATGCTGGGTATCTGGGGAGATTCTGCGCTCACCGGAAAATCTGCAGAAAGCGATTTGCTTTCCGGGAAGAAATCCTTACCCGTTCTGTTCGGCCTGACCCAGCGAGGCGCTTTTGCCCATCGTTGGGAACAAGGCGGGATAACGGATAAGGAAGTGGCCTCCCTGGCAAAGCAATTGAAAGCCGAAGGGGCCTTTGATTACGTCCAGCAGGCGGTAAGGCGCCTGACAGACCAGGCTATCCAGGCTCTTGAAAGTGCCGGGCCTGAGGGAGAGGCCGGGCAGGCCCTATTTACCCTGGCAGACAAACTTCTCAGCCGCCAATCATAGCTACTCTTGCCAGGAGCAGCCAAGCCCTTTAGATAAATTCCACGAATACCTGGTTACCCAGGAGACGTCCTTTTCTTGTCAATCGCAGGATATCGTTATCCTGACCTCCCCATTCGAGTAAACCAATTTTGAGGAGGCGTTCGATCTGTTCACCAAACCGGTCTAGCAGGCTTTCATCAAAACGCTCCTTGAAGCCCCTCCCCGAGACTCCTTCTTGGACCAGGCGTAAACCCATCATCATCGTATCTGCAATTTCAGCATCGCGCTCGACACGCACTGCCTCGACGGTTGCGGGTGTGTATGGGAATGATCCCCTCTCTCCATCTAAACAACGCTGGATATAAGCGGCAGGGGTGAGGACATTTGCAGTGCGGTAGCCGCCTGCGAATCCATGCGCCCCAGCGCCGAGACCAAAATAAGGCAGGTTGCGCCAATACTGCAAGTTATGCTGGCAAGCCATCACTTGCCCATTGGTATCAGGCCTGGCCCAGTTTGAAATCTCATACTGGATAAACCCGGCCTGATCAAGTCGCTGGCTGGCGTACTCATACATATCTGCCGCCAAGTCAGAGTCAGGCTCGGGAAGCAGCCCATTCAACACCTGGTGCTGCATCGGCGTTCCATGCTCCAGCGTAAGCGCATACAAGGAGAGATGATCCGGCTCTAGAGCCAGGGCCTGGTCGAGGTTATCCTGCCATACCCTCATGGTTTGATCTGGAATGCCGAAGATCAGATCCAGGTTAAAATTTTCAAAGCCCGCCTGGCGTGCCCATGAAACAGCCTGGACCACCTCATCCATCTCGTGCTCTCGCTCCAACATGCGCAGCTCGGCCGGGTTGGCTGATTGCATTCCCAGGCTGATCCGGTTAACACCCAACTGGTGCAAACCGGTAAACTCGTTCAGGCTGACCGTGCCGGGGTTCGCCTCGAGGGTAATTTCCTGACAGCCTTCGAGATCGAAAGAGGCCTGTACGGTGGATAGAACTCGCCCAATTTGTGGCGCCGGCAGCAGGGAGGGCGTCCCTCCCCCAAAGAAAATCGTTTTTACAGGCATTCGCTCCCCGGCTGATTGAGCCAGTAGCTCAATTTCCCGGCACAGCGCGCTGATATAAGACGGGATCAGGTTATTGATGCCCGCGTAGGTATTGAAATCACAATAGCTGCAGCGGTGGCGGCAAAATGGGATATGTAGGTATAAGCTAAAATCGTGCATACCCGGCAGAGTATACCATGCTGAGGATTTCTCTCATACGAGGACGAGTAAAGAAAATGGACTTCCCAGACCTGCTAAAAGGCTGGTATAATCCGCCAAGTTCGGGTAATTTCCCGGCAATTAACGCCTATGACCCCTGAAACCCCAACGAACCCGACCATACTTTGCCCTACCTGTGGAACGCGCCTGTCTGAAGATGCGGCCCGCTGCCTGGTATGCGGCGCAGAAGTGGGAAGCTCTGACAAGCCTGCTCGATCTGCGAAAGCTGTGCAGGGAAGCCGCATGCCAGAGATTACGCTTAGCCTACCAGCAGCCCTGGGCCTGCTGGCGCTGTTCCTATCTATTGGTGCGGTGATGGTTTTCTTTGCCCTGCGAAACCAGCCAGAAGTAGTAGCCGCGGTACCTACGACGGTGACCCCCACTCTTGAGATCACCTCAACGGTGACCCCCACAGACTTGCCGCCTACAGCTACCAGCTCTCCTATGCCCACACCAACGCCGGTTGAGTATGTCGTGCAGCCGGGTGATACCTGCCTGGGCATCGCTGGTCTCTTTGAAGTGTCCATCCTCGCCATAACGCTCGAGAACAACCTGTCCTCGGAGTGCTTCCTGAGCCCGGGTACTACGCTCTTCATTCCTCAACCGACCGCCACTGTCACCCCGCTTCCGACTGCTACTCTGAGCAGCTTACAAGAGACAGAACAGGCTTGCAGCAAAGATACCTATGTCGTCAAAGAATCCGATACACTCAGCAGCATTGCCATTAACTACAATATTTCACAGAGTGCTATCAAAGAAGAGAACGGCCTGGTAGGCGATACAGTGTTTTTGGGGCAACCCCTGGTTATCCCACTCTGCATGCGAGCCACTCCCATTGGACCAACCGTAACCCCCACGCCTTTACCACCTTACCCGGCTCCTAACCTGCTGCTCCCTGCTGATGGAGCGCCATTCACGATCAGTGATGAAACCATCACGCTGCAATGGGCTTCCGTCGGGACCTTGAGAGAAGGCGAAGCTTATGCCGTCACGGTAGAAGATGTAACGGAAGGCCAGAGCCGCAAACTGGTGCGTTACGTCACTGACACGAAGTTCATCGTGCCTGCCTCTTTCCGTTCCACAGATAGGAACCCGCATGTCTTCCGTTGGTCGGTCGGATCCGTCCGCCAGGCGGGCACCGATAGCGAAGGCAATCCAGCTTGGGAACCGGCCGGGGCATTAAGCGTCCAACGTGTTTTCACCTGGTCCAGCGCAGGCCCTGCCTCCACGCCAGGCGGATAAGATATTCTTTTAGGGAAAAGGAAAACTGGATGTTTTGCACGACAGAGCCGTGCAAAACATCCAGTTTTGATTCAAGAGTTACCCGCTCAAATGAGCAAATCTATCATGCAGGCTGTTTTGCCTTCCTTACGGTCTCCTCAAGCATCTCCGTAGTGAGAGATTTTGGCCGCTCCAGAGGTTGCCCTAAGGCACGCGCCCAAACGGCATTGGCAGAAACGCCTAAGAAGCGGCCTACCCCGAACAAGAGGGTGTAAAAATCAAATTCCTGCAGGCCGTAATGATATTGCAGGACGCCGCTGATCGCATCCACGTTCGGCCAGGGATCGCGAGCCTTGCCATGCTGGCGTAGTACTTCTGGTACAATATCGTACACCATGCTAGCCAGGTCGAAAATTTCATCTCCAACCAGGTGCTCCTTACCGAACTCCAACAGCGTCGAAAAGCGCGGGTCAGTCTTCCTCAAGACGCCATGTCCATACCCTGGAATAACCTGCCCGGCATTCAAGGTATCCCAGGCGTATTTCTCCAACTGTTCTCGGGTAGGGTTGCCACCGTACTTATTTCGAATCTCCAAAAGCCATCGCAAAGCCTCCTGGTTTGCCAGACCGTGTAGCGGACCGGCCAGCCCATTCAACCCTGCTGAAAAGGCGTAATAAATATCGGATAGCGCGGATCCTACCAGGTGGGTGGTATGTGCGCTTACATTACCGCTCTCATGGTCCGAATGCAACAGGAAGTAAAGCCGGGAAAGCTCCTGGTACTCTTCAGAGGGGAGATCCATCATAACGGCAAAATTTCCTGCCCAGTCCAGGCTTCGATCGGGAGGGATATGCTCAGCTTCCTGGCATTTCACCCGGAAGATATAAGCGGCGATAGCAGGCATTTTGGCAGACAGGTTCAGGCTGTCCTCCAGCATCGGCTCCCAATACTCTTCCTTCTTCATCCCTTCCTGGTATCTTTTTGCAAACAACGACTCGCGCTGCAACGCCAATACTGCCTGTGAGAAAAGAGGGATTGGATGGGTATCACAGGGCATTGCATCCAATACGGAGAAAACGTAATCAGGGACCTCTCCCCTTTCCTTCCACTCTTCTTCTACCTCAAGCGCCTCAGCTTCTGTTGGTAGCTCTCCAACCAGCAACAGGTAATACAAACCACCCACGTAAGGCATCTTTGCACCGGGTGGCTTGGGCAGTTTCTCCAACACCTCGGGGATCGTGTAACCTCGGAAACGGATGCCCTCATCCGGATCTACATAGGAGATGTCTGTTACAAGGCTCTTCACATCTCTCATTCCACCATAAACTTGCGAGATCGTGACCTCCCCTACCACCACATCCCCATTCTCCTTTACCAACTCCCTTACCCTTTCTCGCCACTCAGGTAATTGAGCCTCGATTTTTTCTTTCAGCTTCATTCCTTCCTCCTAACTCAGGGATATTCTCTATTTCTGCCAGGCGCTACGATTGCAGGCCATACCTAGATGATAAACCAGCGCTGTAGCGCTTATACATC
>CAZAQS010000019.1:0-14678 GCA_964486825.1 uncultured Anaerolineaceae bacterium
ATTCTTCTTATTAAGAAATATCGGCGCCCTACCCGGTGAAACATGGGATGTGATTATCAGCTTATGGCCTGTCATCCTGATTGCCTTGGGCCTGGATAGCTTGCTTACCCGGCAAGGCGTCGTTGCTCCGGCTTTCTTCATTGCTATCGGCGCGGTTATCTTGCTGAATAACCTGGATATCGTCCAGTGGAATGTATGGGAAGTGATCTTAAATTTATGGCCTGTCTTGATCATTGCTATCGGTCTTGATATCCTGGTTGCACGCCGCTCTTTCTTGGGCGCAATCCTGGCAATTATCCTGCTATTCGCCGTCCTGGCAGGCGCGCTTTGGGTGATAGGGAATCAAACTGCTGCCGCTCCAGGCATGGAAGGCGAGCAGTTCGTACAAACCCTGGATGGCGCAGAGCAGGCTGTAGTGGTTGTCGAGCCTGCGGTAGCCTATTTGCGGATTGGAGCTCTCGAGCAAGGTCAGGTTGAGCCGGAAACACTCATGCAAGGGTCGCTACAACTCAGCAGTTCAGTTACTTTCGAGAGGGAATATCTTACGCGTGGGAATATCGGGACCTTGAACTTGAGCCATAGCGGCTTCCGTGGCGCCTATCCCACCTGGCGGGGTTTCAATTGGGAGTGGGAATTGCATTTCAATCCTCAGATCCCTTTGGAGTTGGAGGTCAACCAGGGCGCCGGGAACATCGAGCTGGACCTTAGCGCCTTGGAGGTAACGAATTTATCCGTTGACTTGGGTGTCGGAAGGACGTTGGTGATCTTTCCTGTGGGAGATGAGACAATCAATGCCTCGGTAAAGGGAGCGATCGGCGAAATGATCTTGTATATCCCGCGCGAAAAAGCCGTTCGTCTTACCTCGAACACAGGCCTGGCCCTTATCGATGTCCCTGATGGATATATCCAGGATGGGGAAGGCTATGTATACGATGGTACAGGGGCTAACCTGGAAAACCAGGTCATACTTGATGTGGACCAGGCCATCGGAAGGATATCCATCCGGAATCAATGATCCAAAAAATATCATTGTAAAGGGCGGTATGCAGGTTTATGCTTACATATCGCCCTTTACAAGTTAAAACATCATTTCGTTGACTTTCTCGAGAGTCTCAGGAGCAGGCCGTAACCTGCTCTCCGGTAAGCGGTTCAGGGGTGTGTCTGTCAGGCTGTAGATATCGATCAAGGATTGCTGATGTTCATTGATATAGATCAGCCCTGTGATCAGAACTTGCTTTGCATTCGCATCTTCGATGATTCTTATGGCTTCCGAACGGTTGGTTGGATCGTATTCGTGTTCGAGCTTTTTCAGGATTACCACCGATCCGTCGTGTAGGGTGACTTCCTTTGCCTCACCCTCTTCATAATCCACTGTAATTTCCTCTGCAGGTGGTACATAGGCCAGGTCGTGAAGCGCGACCTCATGCTCTTTACCCCAGGAATAGGAATGCATGGCATGGTCCTGGTTGTTAAAGGTCACGCACGGACTGATGATATCTAAGACAGCCAGGCCGCGGTGACTCAGGGCTGCTTTGATCAGCTCTTTCACTTGTTTGGGATCACCGGCAAAAGATCGTCCCACGAATGTGGCATTGCTTGCCAGGGCTTCCCAGGCGATATCCACCGGCATATACGGATTACGACCGTGTTTCTTAAGCTCCAGGCCCATCTCAGCGGTAGCGGAGAACTGGCCCTTGGTCAATCCATATACCCCGTTGTTCTCGATAATATAAACCAGGGGTAAGTTACGGCGCAGTACGTGTTTGAACTGTCCCATACCGATGCTGGCAGTGTCACCATCCCCGCTGACTGCAATACCTTTCAGGGTATAGTCACCGAACATTGCGCCTGTTGCCAGGGAGGGCATGCGCCCGTGTAGACCATTAAAGCCGAAGGTCCGGTTTAAGAAGTAGGTTGGGCTCTTGCTGGAGCAACCGATCCCACTAAACTTGACCAGGTTCTCGGGAATGATATTTAGCTCATAACATGCCTGGATGATTTGGCTGGAAATGGAGTTGTGCCCGCAGCCCTGGCAAAGTGTGCTCTGACCGCCCTTGTAATCGGTTTTAGCCAATCCAACCAGGTTAACCTGTAATTGGGGGCCAGTTTTTGTCGTTAGATCACTCATATCGTCTCCTCCTTGGAAAGGAGTGTGTTCTCAACCCATTTAGCGGTTAAAGGTAAACCGTCGATATGGGCTAATGAGACCAGGCTGGTTGCCCGGTCCGGGACTTCCAGGGTAAGCAACTGGTGCAGTTGCCCATCCCTGTTTAACTCGATCACGTAGGTCCGGTCGTGATCCCGGATAAACTCAGCCACTTCAGCCGGGAACGGGATCGAGCGAACGCGCATGTAATCGGTCCGAATCCCTTGATTCGCCAGATAGTGGCGAGCTTCTTGGATGGCCGGGTCAGTAGACCCAAAGGCAATCAAGCCGATCTCTGCATTATCCATCCTTTCGGTCACCGGAGGGGGCAGGATTTTTCGAGCTGTCTCGAATTTAGCTTTGAGCCGGGCGAGCCCGCTTTCCCAATCTTGCGGATCTTCAGTGTAGCGGGCATCTTCGTTATGGCCTGTACCCCTTGTAAAGTAGGCAGAACGGGGATGTCGGTTTCCAGGAATCGTACGATATGGGATCCCATCCTTGTCCACATCCCTGTAACGTCCCCAATTTCCACCTAAACGTTCAATGTCTCCCTCCCACAATACCTTGCCACGATCCATAGGGCTATCCGGATATTTGAAAGGCCGGGTCATCCAGTTGTTCATGCCAAAGTCTAGATCAGAGAGCACGAAAATGGGTGTTTGCAGTCTCTCTGCCAGGTCAAAGGCGCGCCATCCAAATTCAAAGCATTCGTTTACCGAACCGGGTAGTAAGATGATTTGTTGGGTATCACCGTGCCCCATGAAATAGGTGGCTGTCAGGTCTCCCTGGGCGGTGCGAGTGGGCAGCCCGGTGGAAGGTCCCACTCTTTGGATATCCCAGATGACGATGGGGACTTCAGCATAATAAGCCAGGCCCGCATATTCTGTCATCAAGCTTAAACCAGGACCAGAAGTAGATGTCATAGCTCTCAATCCGGCCCACCCTGCTCCCACTGCCATTCCGACAGCTGCCAGCTCATCCTCAGCTTGCAACACAGCAAAGGTATTTTTCCCTGTTTCCGGATCCTTGCGCAGCTCTGGCAGGAAATCCATTAAGGCCTCTGAAAGGCTTGATGCGGGCGTGATCGGATACCAGGCCACCAGCTGTACTCCCCCATAAATGGAGCCTAATGCGGCGGCAGTATTTCCATCGGTAAGGATATAATCATCCGTTCCAGACATAGGTTCGACCTGATATGGGTCCTGTTTTTCCAGGTTATCGATAGCCCAATCTGTGGCGGCCTGGACTACCCCAAAGTTTAGATCGACGGGTTTTGCGCGGCCCTTGAAGTGAAATTCCAAAGCCTGCTTGATCTTTTCCAGGTCGATCCCAATGATGGCGGATAATACCCCTACATAGACCATATTCGCAATATAGTCCTTTAAGTTGGAGGGTGCACCGGACTCTCGGACCAATTTTTGCACGGGCATAGGGTATGCCGCGATATCGTTACGAGTGACTGGCTGCCGGATGTTATCCGCATAAAAAAATGCTCCTCCTGGAATGACGCTATCCAAATCCTGGGAGAAGCTCTCAGGATTCATCGCAATAACGATTTCACTTTCCTCCCTGCGAGCCAGGAACCCATCCTTATTCACTCGGATGGTGAACCAGGTGGGTAGCCCCTGGATATTTGAGGGGAATAAATTTTTTCCAGAGACCGGGATCCCCATTTTGAACAATGCCCGCATAATCGTAAGGTTAGAAGTTTGACTCCCTGATCCATTGACTGTGGCAACGGTGATTGAGAAGTCGTTGGTAATTTGTTGGCGGGTAGTTTCAGCGAACCGATGTACATCGGGTTGTACTAAAGACATGAAGTTTCCTTTCACTTGTTCCAATTACCCTTCTGGATATTGAAGTTGTGCTTGTGAAGCAGATAAATCAGGTAAGATATTTGCATCGGGTAAAGCCTGGTGATGAAGGACAGTGCGGTGTTCAACCAGTGCTTGGTAGCCTTCCTGGATATTATTCTTGCAGATAGAGTCCACCATTTTTTGGTCGCATTCCCATATCTTCAGCAGGTACTCATAATCCGCAAATATGCCCAGTCCCACAGATTCATAGGCCTCCCAGTAAGCTTCCAGCAGTCCTTTGACAAAAGGGTTGTTGAGCCGGCTGTAAACCAGCAAATGCAGCTCTTTGTGTTCCTCATGTGGAATTTGTACTCTGGCAGCCTTCAGCTTTTTCCAGGCCTTATCTACCAGAGTTTGCATAGCGGCTTTGTCCTCCGCTGTTAGCAGCTTAACGGCCTCCTCCCAATACGCGATTTCGATCTGATCACGTAACTCTGCAAAGACGTTAAAATTCTTTGGATCGATTTCGATAGCGTATGCGAGACTTTGCCGGACGGCAGGCAGGAAGGAATAAGGCAGGCGGCGTAAACCGGTCCTTGGTCTTGCTTCAACCAAACCCAATGCCTTGGCCACCTCCAGTTGCTCTCGAAGCCTTGCAACACTAATTCCAAGCTGCTTGCTCAGGTCATTTAACGTGGGCAGATGATTTGGAATATCCTGGTAGTTTGTAGAAGCTAGATAGTCCAGAAATTCAGATGAGAGTTGTTTTCGCGGCATCATGTCACCTATTATGATTGATAGATATTATTAATATGAGAATACTGCACTAATTTTACCATTTTAGGAAAAGAAATCAAGCTGCTAAGCAAAGAGAGCGGGCAGCTCCTGGATAGCCCGCGCCAATCTTGTTCCATGCCAGGTGATTAAACTCCCATCTACATTATGGACGCGACCTTTTTTGACTGCGGGGGTCGCTGAGAACAACTGGCAAATCTCGACCCGGTGTTCTTCTCCAAATGCATAGGGCTCACTAGGAAGCAAGATCATTTCAGGCTCAGCGGCCTGGACCTCTTCCTGACTTACACGCGGGTAACGGGTATCAGCTTCACCGGGGTCTTGCGCTTCTGCCTTGCCAAGATCAGCTGCCAACGGGTAAAGCCTGGAACGGTTTGCGAATACGTTTTCTCCTCCTAGCACTCTCAGCACATCGGCTGCATACGTAAACTGGTTAAATGTCATCCACCAGTGACTTCCACGACCATCTGACTCCTGCCAGATAGGGCAGAAGTATGGGACGGTCTTCGTATCTTCTATCGAGTCAATATTCCATTTAACGGCCCGCTCGATGGTCTCGATTCGGGCGGCAGCAGTTGGGCTTTGGTAGACTCCTGCCAGCGTCCATAAAATATCCAGCGCCTCACGTACCGTTCTAGGAAAAGTAACCCAGATAGGCATCCCCCTTGTTTGCAAGGCTTCAACCACCTGCCGGGTGTTCTCCTCCTGGTTGAGCAGGACAAGGTCTGGTTTTAATTCCAGGATTTGCTCCAGGCGTGGATTTTTCGGTCCACCCAGGCGTGGGAGGCCCTGAAGCCCTTCCATGGGATGGACGCAGTAATCGGTTATGCCGACAACAGATGAACCAAAACCCAGATCGAAAAGGCTTTCTGTTAGGGATGGAACCAGGGAGATAACTCTTCTCGGTGGATGTGAAAAATGCAGGGCTATCTTACTCCCATTATTTGCTAACATGGTCACCTTCCCCATCCAACAACTTCATTGCGGCAGCTGCCATCAGTGCAGCCGCTCGAGGCATGCTTTCTTCATCTATGTCAAACCTGGGATGGTGATGCGCAGCATCCAATCCTTTTTCTGGATTTGCAGAGCCCACAAAGAAATAGCAACCTGGGATGTCCTGCATCATGAAAGCCATGTCCTCTGAACCCATCGTCATCATACCCGTATCCAGGTCGCTGTCTATCAACAACTCTCGTACGGTTTGCTGAACGATAGCCGTTACCTGTGGGTCATTCACGACCGCGGGGGTAAGGGACTGGGTGTCTACCTCAACCTGGCATTTGAAGGCCTGAGCTAATCCATCGACGATTTGGTGGAAGCGGTCAAGGATCAATGATCGAATATCTGGCTTGAATGTACGGAGGGTGCCTTGCATTTCCACCTTTTCGGGTATTATGTTGAAGGCCTCTCCGGCGTGTAAGGCGGTCACGCTCACAACCCCGGACTCTAAGGGGGAGACGTTGCGGGATACGATACTTTGAAGCGCTGTAATAATTTGGGCCGAGGCGACCAATGGGTCAACCGCGAAATGGGGTTGGGCCCCATGCCCGCCCTGACCTTGCAGGTGGATACGGAAAATATCTGCGGCAGCCATTACCGGGCCCGGTGTGACACCAATCCAACCCAAGGGCTTTTCGTTCCAAAGATGTAGAGATAGTGCCGTATCTGGGCGAGGATTTTGCATCAGGCCGTCCGCGAGCATGGCTTCTGCCCCACCAAGTCCTTCCTCTGCCGGTTGGAAAACCAGCTTGACAGAGCCCTTCAGGCTGCTACGATGGTCGTTGAGTAAACGCGCCACCGTTAGACCGATAGCAGTATGCCCATCATGCCCGCAGGCATGCATCACCCCCGGAGTGGTGGAAGCGTATTCTGCACCAGTTGTCTCCTGGATAGGTAAGGCATCCATATCAACCCTCAACAAAACCACCGGACCTGGGTGTTTGCCTTCTAGCAATGCTACAACTCCCGTTCGTCCGATACCGGTGCTCACCTCCAGCCCAAGTTCGTTTAGCTCACGCGCGACAATACCAGCAGTTCGCACTTCTTGAAAGCCTAATTCTGGGTGACGGTGAAAATCTCGCCGCAATGCGCGAGTATATTCAAAGAGCCTTTGAGAACCCTCCAGGAAATCTGGCATTGCGCCTCCTTAAGTTTGGCAATCCTCCGCTTTCTCTTTCAACGATTATATGACGGTTTATGACTCTTGGAACTTGCAGTGTGATCGCCCGGGGATCGATACCCAATATCCGATTTTTCACCCAAGGATAAGGCGGCGGAAGTTCTCTTGATAGCGTGGCGAATCAGGTGGGCTACCAGGCGCTCGTCTTGAGCGCATCCGTTGAGCCAAGGCTTCCGGTTCCCCAATTTGGCTCTTATGCTCGAATAAAGCCTTGATTTTTATTTCCCAGTTGGCAGTTACATCAAGGGTAAGGGAGGGGTTGAGCGTGCCACAGATCCAGACTTCGCGGACGATATGCGGTTCCAGCTTTTCTTCGAGCCATAGCTCTGGAAAGTACAGGTGATCCCGAGCAGCGGGATAAGCAGCATCCAGGGCTGCCTGGCCTGCTGCCCTGTGGTCGGCATGGTTGATATAAAAATCTCCAAAATATTGGGTGGTTGGGTCACACGTCACCAGGATATCCGGTCGATCCTGGCGGATGACACGGGTAATTTCTCGACGGAGCTTAAGATCGGGCTCGAGGTAACCATCTGGATAACCCAGGAAGCGCACGTTTTCCACACCCAGGGCAGCAGCCGCTGCTTTCTGCTCGGCCTGCCGGATGCTGCAAAGAGCATCCCCTGTTAATTCCACATCTTTGGTGCCTTTATCTCCGCAGGTCAGCAAAAGATAGTTAACCCGGTGACCCGCGGATGCCCATCGAGCAATGCTTGCCCCACAGAAGAATTCCGGATCGTCTGGATGCGCGAGGACGACCAGGATTTTTTGGGGACTGCCCCAATCGTCGAAAATCGGACCCTGGGGCATCTCAATCATTTCTGCTTTTTATCCTTTTTGCCACAATTACAGCCCCCACCTTCGTGCCGGTCGCATGGGGCCTGGGACTTTTGGCGCAAGGCTTCCAACTCATCCCAGGGCTGGATATCATCCTTCTGGAACTCGCTATGTCCCCCGCTTTCGAGGCTCACCAGGACGGCCTGTCTCAGGGGAAAAACATCGATAACTTTGCCTTCTCCAGTCGGTGTGATCACTCGCTTGCCGCGTTTTGGGAGCTGCTTGCGAGCTTCGACGTATTGCTCGTATTCATAAACCAGGCAACAGCGCAGCCTCCCACACATCCCGGTGATCTCCGAGGGGGTCAATGAAATGCCCTGGTCTTTGGCCATCTTGATAGAAATCGGGCTGAACTCTGTCAGGAACATGGAGCAACAGCGAGTTTCCAGGCCACAGGCGCCCATACCTCCGATGATCTTGGCAACATCCCTGGGGCCGATCTGGTGCATTTCGACTTTTGATTGCGGGTAGAGCTTCTGCATACCCCTGCGCAGGGAGCGTAAGTCAACCTTATCCCCTGACTCGCTGCTGTATAAGAATGAGAGGCGTGAACCGTCAAAGCTAAATTCAGCGGCGATGATCTTTATGGAAGGGATTTTCATCTCTGCCGCTTTGGCGCGGCAGTTGATCATGGCCTCTATCTCCTTTTGTTGCCAGGACTGTCTTAAAACCAGATCTTGTGGCGTAGCTTTGCGTTGAATTGGCTTCCAGATCCCTTCAGGAGGGGGTTGAGGATCCTCTATGAAATGAATAACCTGTCCAAGTTGGCGGCCTCGAGTGGTGTCAACAACAGCAAAATCACCCGGCTGGAGGTCAATGCAATGGCGGGCGTCAAAGTGATAGATCTTGCCGACCTTTTGAAAGCGAACACCGACGATAAGATGATCCATGCTATCCCACCAAATTGATGGGCACGAAATTGCTCTTCACTGCCGCAACGCTTACCTTAGCCGCGATATCTTCAGCCACCATACGTAATGCCAGGGCTACCGGGCTCTGGGCGTCTGTCAGGACGACCGGTTTGCCGGCGTCTCCTCCCGTGCGTACTGCCGGATCCATCGGGATAGCCCCGATAAAGGGCACGCCGGACTCCCTGGCGAGCTTCTCTCCACCCCCGCTGCCAAACACATCCATACGAGTGCCATCGGGGAGATCCAGGTAGCTCATGTTCTCAACCACTCCTAGCAGGGTTACGTTCAATTGGCGGAACATCTCAAGCCCTCGCCGGGCGTCGTCCAGGGAGACTTGTTGGGGTAGAGTGACGATAACACCCCCGCTTAGCGGCAGGGATTGGGCCACGCTCAAGCCTGCATCACCGGTGCCCGGGGGCAGGTCAACGATCAGGTAATCTAACTCTCCCCATTGTACGTCGCTTAAGAACTGGCGGATGGCAGAGTGGAGCATTGGTCCCCGCCAGATCAATGGTTGGTCGGGTTTTACCAGGAAGCCGATGGACATGATCTTCACCCCGTAAGCTTCTGGCGGGATAAGTTTTCCGTCTACGGGAGGGGCAATACGTTCCACTCCCATCATGGTGGGAATATTGGGGCCATAGATGTCGGCGTCTAGCAAACCCACCCTGGCGCCGCTTTGAGCCAGGACAACGGCTACATTTACCGCCACGGTGCTCTTGCCAACACCACCTTTTCCGGAACCAATTGCAATAGCGTTGCGTATTGGAAGGTCCACGAGACCGCGGGTACGGCCATCACTTGGCACATTGGCATCCAGCTTGACGACGACAGAACTAACTCCAGGAATAGCTTCAACAGCCTGGCGTGACTCACGCTCGATCTGGGATTTTAACGGGCAGGCTGGTGTTGTCAGCATCACGGTAAAGCTGACTTCATCGCCCTCGATCTTCAGGTCCCGGATCATATTGAGGGAGACTAAATCTCGGTGCAGTTCAGGTTCTTGTACTTTTGCAAGAGCTCCCATTACAGCTTCTTGCGTTATCTTTGGTTTTGACATTCTGATCCTTTCTAAATATGATAGTTAAAAATATACCCAAGGGTTATCCATCAACAGGTTGGCTCATGTAGCGTTGGATCTCTGCCTGTGCATCTGCAAACATTGTTAATAGTTCCTGGTCGCTGCCTCGAAAGCGCCGCACGGTTTGTTGGGCGCAATGGGTACAACCGCGCAGGGCGCGGAACGAATCTGCATGGCAGGCTATGCAATTACCCAGGCGGATCATTAGCAGCACAAAAGCCAGACGGTCCAGGCTGGTTGGCTCTTGCTGCAACACATGATCGATCAACTCCCTCCAGGCAGGGCCACGCAAAGAGCGCAAAGTAGGGATAACTCGGGGCGGGAAGAGCAGGTCGGTATCAATATTATACATAGCTCGTTAATATGGTCTAGAACCAAAGCTGTTCTGAAAGGATTAAGATTTTGCTTTCCGGGCAGCCTTGGCTGCTTCTGCTTCTGCCCGAGCTGTTTCCTCACGCTGGTAGTTCGTTGGACGGATCGCAGCATAGTATGAAACCGGCTTGCTTAGCTTTTCTTTATTATATATATTCTTTTCGTGGCGATTGTAGACGGATATCTCGTAATCGTGGTCCATCTTGATGGCATCGAAAGGACAATATTCGGCGCAGAAGCCACAGTTCATACAGATATCTACATCGATGAAGAATTCTTCCGGCTCAGGTACTGGTCGCCCGGTTACCGGATCATTGGTTCGTACGATCCAAATGCACTGGGGTGGGCAAACCTTGGCGCAAATACCACAAGATGTGCACCGGTCGATCTTTTCTCCATTCTCACCCTCCTCATATAGGAGGAATGGGATATAGCGAAACTCCTCGGGCACCGGCAACTTCTCCTCAGGATATTGGACTGTGAAAATACCGCTGGCATCCTTGCTCGACCTTAGTTGCAGACCTTCTTCCGTATAGTACTTACGCCCACGATGCTTGATATCATCTACGAAAGTCATGATGAAGTGCTTGAGGGTTACGCCCAATCCTTTAATCAATCCTAATCCATACATAGTATACTCCGTTGATTATGACATCTATCGATCGGTTTCGCCGAGGACGATATCGATGGAACCCAGGATACCCACAACATCAGCAACTTTATTGCCCAGCGCCATTGGTTCCAATGCGGTCAAGTTTATGAACGAGGGGGCACGTACGTGGTAGCGCCAGGGATTTGGCTTGCCGGTGGATACGATATAGAATCCCAATTCACCTTTTGGCCCTTCAACTCGACCGTAGGATTCTCCAGCGGGAACCCGTACCTGGTATTGGGGCTTACCTTCCTGGATCGGTCCTTCAGGGATCTGTCGTACCACTTGCTGTAAGATGCGGATGCTCTGGCGGATTTCGTCCATACGGATCAGGTAACGGTCATAAATATCACCATGGTAGCGGACTGCTACATCGAAATCAAACCGGTCGTAAACACTGTATGGATCTGCCCTGCGGATATCGTATGGGACTCCTGAAGCTCGCAGAACAGGCCCGACAGCAGAGTAAGCGATGGCCTGCTCAGGAGTTAAGACGCCTACACCCTCGGCTCTAGATCGAATGATCTCATTCTTCGTCAGGAAGAGATCTAAATCGTCAATCTTGCGAGGTAAACGATCGAAAGCCAGATCACTTACTTTTTCGAGGACGCCTTCCGGGAGGTCACGCGCTACTCCACCGAAACGGTAATAGTTGCACATCATTCGGGATCCGGAAACGGCTTCGAAAATATCCAGGATCAGCTCTCGTTCCTGGAAAGCGTACAGGAAGGGAGTGAAATAGGCCCCAAGATCGTTGAGGAGGAAGCCTATAGCGGCAACGTGGTTGGCGATCCGGGTAAGCTCGGCCATCATAACGCGCAGATACTCGGCCCTCTCCGGAGGCGAAATGTTCATTAACTTTTCTACAGCCATGGCATAACCGAAGTTATTGCTCATGGAGGAAAAATAATCCAAACGGTCGGTGAAGGGCATATTGTGTAGGAAGGTATTTCGTTCACCGATCTTCTCATGATTCCTGTGGAGATAACCCATAACAGGCTTGAGCCCCACGATCGTCTCTCCGTCAAGGCGTACGACCATGCGGAACACTCCATGGGTAGAGGGATGTTGGGGGCCCAGGTTGACAACGATCTGATCTGTTTCCAAATCCAGAAAGTCGTCATCTTCGATGGTGCTGTGTTGCGCCTCTTCAATCTTTCCAAGGGAGTAATACAGGGCATCTTCTGCCTGTGGAATCCAGGTTTCGGGGTTGAAGCCAGCGGGGTAATCGACGTTCTTCCCGAACGGATTTTCGTCTTCAGTGCGCATAACCTGCCCACCAGGCCAACGGCTTTTGAAGGGCTTGGTTTCTTCCTCAAAGTATGCCTCGCGCCAATCTTTGCGTAATGGGTAACCGTTGAAACCTTCCCACATCAAGATTCTACGCAGGTCAGGATGCCCCTCGAATTGGATACCGAGCAGATCGTAAGCCTCGCGTTCTTGTAGCTCGGCTCCCGGGTAAACGGGAACCAGGGAGGGAACGACAGGATTTTCACGCGGAGCCTGGGCTTTGAACGTAAAGATAGGGCCACCAGTGGTCTTGAAGGTATGATATACGACCTCCATCATGCCATCCGGAAGGTAATCTACCCCGGTCACTGAGGAGAGGTGGTCATAGCCAACCTCGTCTCGCAAATAGGTTGCGAACTCGACCAGGCTTTCCGGTTTGACAATATAACCCTCGTATCCTTTGCGCTCGTCGAGGGAGACGCTCTCCGGAAACCGCTCCTGCAGGTTCATTCCATCAACAGCGATGCTTATATCTGTCATCTCTACCCTTGTCCTTTTGTTGACACGACAGCTGTGGATTTGCTCCCATCCGTCTTCTGGTTTCCGTCCGTTCCAACTGGCGTGGCTTCCTCGGCCTGCTGTTGTTCGGCTAACTTTTGAGCGGTATATCGCTTGATTTCCTCTGTCTGGCGAGGATCGATGATGTCAGGGCCTAAGACAGGTACTGGAACGACCTCTTGGATATCTTTCTGATACCAGCGAACGTTTTTTATGGATTGTGAATCGATCAGCTTTTGTAGTGTAATCAATCCGTGGAGGAGGGCTTGGGGGGTAGGTGGACAGCCAGGGACATACACATCTACGGGTATATATTTATCTACTCCTGAAACAACGTTATAGCCCTCTTTGAATGGTCCGCCGCCAGAAGCGCAAGCTCCCATGGCGAGAACATATTTTGGCTCGGGCATTTGATTGTACAGGCGCACGATCTGGGGAATCATTTTCTTCGTGACAGTCCCTGAGACGATCATCAGGTCTGCCTGGCGTGGGCTAGGCCGCATAACTTCCATTCCAAACCTCGAGAAGTCATATCGGCTGGTAGCAGTGGCAATCATTTCGATCGCACAACAGGCTAACCCAAACATCATTGGCCAGACTGAAGAGCGCCTACCCCAATTGTAGATTTTATCCAGTGGGGTGATGGCTATCTGTCCCTCAAGCTCTGGTGGGATATCATATCGGGTTGATTCATCTTTTTTCATATAGGATTGACCTCCTCAAACCATTCTTGGTATATCGCGGCCAGGATATCATCGTTTGCGAGTTCAGGGTCGTCTTGAAATTCATTCAAAGCGATCGTCCAGCCATAAATCATATTAAGAGAGACGTCTTCCAGCTCGATAGCCGGATATAGTTCTCGTAGCGCCAGTGCAATTGCATAGGAATTCTCCCAGGTAAGGGAATCGCTCATCCTAATTTGCCTCCAACCGATTATACCCTCGAATACATCTCTGTCAACCCGGATTAAAGTAAATATATATTTGCAAAAATTCCATCAATGGTTATAATGATCGCATGAAGACCACTCGCCAACAGGTCAGAGAGTACCTTCAAGATAAGCAGAGCGCTTCGGCGGATGAATTGGCGCGAGCTTTGCAGGTCACGCCCGCAAATATACGCCATCACCTGTCTGCGATGATCTCTGATGGCCTGGTCCAAAAGGTTGGTGAGCGTCCTCCTGTTGGAAGAGGCCGGCCCATCCAGCTCTATGGGCTGGTAGAGGTTATTTCCCGCCATAATTTGGTTCTGTTGGTGAAAGCGCTTTTATCAGAGCTGGAGGAAAGATATTCGAAAGAAGAATGTCGTAATCTCAGAAAGAATATCGCCAAACGCCTGGCCAGGGAAGGCATGATCACTGCAAAGAATCCAGGCCAGCGGTATTTTCTGGCTATGCAATTCCTCAATAAAATGAATTACCAGGCACGCTGGGAAGCACATTCAGACGCCGCGCACGTCATTCTATCCCATTGTCCATATGCCCAGGTTATCCAAGACTATCCAGAGATATGCCAGATGGATGCTTACTTGTTGGAGGAAGTATTGGGAGAAGGGGCTTTCCAGGCAGCCAAGCTCGAGATCACTCCGAATGGAGGCCGGCAATGTGTCTTCCATATTGGGAGACGAGCGTCTTTAAATAAACAAGTCTGATAAGAGCCAGGTACAATAAATAAAACCTGGTTTCCATCGAAAGATAGAAAACCAGGTTTTGATTCCAAGAAGTACCGGAAAGATAATTTTATTGGATGCCCCAATAATCCCTAACGCCGGTATCCCAGTTTGGATCTTCTGCAACAGGCAGGGTACCTACTTCAAAGTTTGGAGCCTCAGCAAGCTGCTGTCGATCTACCTGCACGAGGTATTCTATCCCAATACCTAGCAGCAGGTCATCAGCCCCCAGGATATTCAGGGCAGGTAATGGAACAGGGACCCAGCGGTCGCCAATTTCAAGATTAACGTCCGCTTCCAGGATGGCATATTCTACGTGGCCAGTGTCCGGGTCCACAATCAAGTCTTCTACTGTGGCAACAACCGTCTCGCGATCTAATACCATACTAGCGGCGCCAGGAGTGGCCTGTGCATCTGTGGTCGAGATTTGTCCCGCTTGCAGCAGGCCTTCCACCA
>CAZAQS010000019.1:14688-34958 GCA_964486825.1 uncultured Anaerolineaceae bacterium
GGGTTTCTTCAGCCGCTGGTGTAGGAGTCATCTCTTGAGCTTGGCCAGAAGCGCCAGCCGCCTGGTCGTAGACTTCAGAGCCAAGCAGGACGCTTACACGCAAAGCGTGTATTTGCATTCCAGCTTGATCGGTCTCGCCTGGTGCGGGGGTACCATCCTCAGCCACAGGAGTAGGTTGCTCTTCAGTCGTTACTGCCTCACCTTCCCAACCAGCTCGCAGATTCATATCCCAATCCTGATCTGTGAAATCAACCTGATCAAAATCTACCTCAGGTAACTCCTCGAGCTCTTCCTGGCTGATGTCGATGTAGAACGCGTAGTCGTTTTCATCTTCCCCAGTCTGCAGCTGCAATGATTCGAAAGGAATGGCTACTTGCCGCTGCCCAATACCAAGGAAGCCACCGACATTGACGATAACATAAGAAATTTGCTCGGAAACACCCGCCGCAAATGCTGGGCTGGCAGGAGTTGTCTGCTGTTGATCGGTCGTATCTTGCTGATTGGCTTGACCAGTCAAACGATCCAGGCTAACAATCAGCTCTTCGACGCTACCGATGGTTTCATCCTCGTAATTGCGGACATCGAAATCGAGCAAATTGCTGGCCCTACGCGGGCTTTCATCCGGGTCATCCACAGCAACAGGGGTTTCGTCAGGATCTTCCGGAGTTACTTCCGGGGTTGCAGGTGGCGTGACTTCAGGAGTTTCCGCTGGTGTCAACTCCGGTGTAACAGGGACTACTGGGGTAGCCAGTGGGTCGGTTGGGGTCGCAAATGCATCTGGTGTGCCGACTCCCGGCGTCCCATCACCCGGTTCCGTGTCTGCCGGTCCACAAGCCGCTAATGCCAGGGCCAACACGATGAACAAAGATAAGAATGCTTGCTTTTTCATACTCTATTACTTTCCCTCCTTCAAACATTAATTGAATTAAAATTCAACGCAGGCCACAGCTATGGGTAAATCACGAACTTTCCTGTGTGACCCGCGAGCTTTTCAAATATACATGTTAATTGCAAGATTTCCTATGGGGGATAAACCGTTCTTACAGTAGGGATAACCCTACTGCGATCTAGGGTAAATCCTATACGCAAGACAACATTCTAAAGGGGGTTACTTTTGGAGGTATGAGGGCCTGAAAGAGGGTAGAATTATTTTTCCGATCTGATAAACTTTGGTATACTTCAAACCAGCTAATTTTTATCTATTTTTAATCATTATCGGGTGGGAAATAGACAAGTTGTGAAAGAGCGCACCCTTAGCATCCAGCCTCCCTTTGGGGGAACCTTATTATTGACGATGCTAATCTTGATTAGCCTGCTCGCTTGCGGAGAAATGCTTACCCGGACGCGTTTATTTAAATCCTACTTTATTGCGGCCTCTCGAGGTTCCCCTCACTTCCAATTTGAGCTTCAGCTAGGACGCTTAGAATCTATTATTGCTCAGGAAGGTCCGATCGACTGTATTTTTTTGGGAAATTCCATGGTTTGGTTGGGCTTTGACCCGCTTGTCTTTTCACAGGCCTTTCAGGAGAAAACAGGGAAGGAATTGAGCTGTTATAACTTTGGGGTGGATGGATTGCCGGTCTCGGGAGCAAGTGCTATTAAACAATATCTAATCCAAAAATACCAACCAAAGCTACTGATTTACGGGACCGATGCCAGGGATTTCGCGGTTCCAAGAGAAGATCGTGATGCTACTGTTATCCTGGATATACCCTGGATGCAATACCATTTGGGGAAATTTACTCTCCAGGGTTGGTTATATGAGAATTCACATCTATACCGCTACTTGGAGACTTTTGGTTATCTGCTGCGAATGGAAAAGCAATATCTTTTCATCAAGAACCCCGGACAATATACAAGTGAGGATTTTGGATTTCGTGTGGATAGCCGGATCAGTGATATCGTAAGTACATCCCCGGCACAACATCTCGATCTGGGGCCTGTTCGTTACTACTACCAGTTACTGTCTGATTACAAGATGCTTCCAGAAAACATGAGCAGTCTAGAAGAGATCCTCAATATCAACCATGAGCTCACTTCATTATTGGTAGTGGTTATGCCTGTACCAGAAACGTATATGGATTTTTTCTCTACCAAACCACAAAACTACCAGCTCTTTATTGAACAGGTAAGGGATACCTCAGAAAAATATGGCAGCAGCTTTTGGTTGCCCCCGGATAATATTATCCCTCAAGATGGATGGGCAGACTACACCCATTTGAATACCCGAGGGGCAGCAGCTTTCAGCGCATGGTTAGGCGGGCAAGTAGGTGAGGCAGTTAACGAGGGGAGCGTTTTTGCCTTGTCTCGTTAAGGATAGCAGTATGCTTTTCTTTGAACCGGGGATATGAATATTACTTCGCTTGTTTTCCTCTATTTTCTTGTGTCTGTCCTCGGCATTTATTACCTCTTGCCAAAGAAAGCTCAGAATTACTGGTTGCTGGTCGTTTCGTATGTTTTCGTTATTTCTTGGGCCTGGCAGTTTGCGCTGGTCTTGTTTGTCCTGACCCTTTTGAATTATTTCCTGGCTCGTAAGTTACACAAGCAGTCCCAGGACGGGCTCCGCCTTCTGTGGGTTGGCCTGGCGCTAAACTTACTCATGCTGCTGATCTTCAGGGCATACAATTTCTTCATTCCTGAATTCACCAGGTTATTAGCTGGAATTGGAATTTCCACCACCGCTTCGGATTTCGTGATCCTCCTGCCGATTGGCCTCTCATTTTATACCCTGCAAAATATTTCCTATCTGGTGGATGTGTACCGTGGCCAGGTAAAAGCTACCCAAGATATTTTCGATTATGCTCTTTACCTGGCATATTTCCCGAAGATATTATCCGGTCCTATAGAGAGGTGGCGTGATTTCTTGCCACGACTAAACCAACCTCGCCGGGTGGACAACGACATTTTGGCGCGTAGCCTGTCTTTGATCGTGATTGGAGCCGTTAGAAAATTGATCGTGGCTGATTTGATATCCGCCCTGATCTTTTGGGATGCCTTTGAAGTCCCATCAAAATACACAGCGCCGGAGTTGATCGCCTTTATCCTGATGTATTCCTTTTATCTTTATAACAATTTTGCCGGTTATACCAGCATGGCACGCGGGATCAGCGGGTTATTTGGGATCGAGCTATCCCAAAATTTTTCCCAACCATACCTGTCGCGAAGCTTCAACGAGTTCTGGAATAACTGGCATATAACCCTTTCCCACTGGTTGCGGGATTACGTGTTCTACCCTCTCAGCCGAAGCATGATGCGCAGAATCTCCAATCGCCAGAGCCCGATCATCCTGGTGATACCCCCGCTGGTTACGATGCTGGTCAGCGGGTTGTGGCATGGTCTTGGCTGGAATATGCTCCTGTGGGGTGGATTGCACGGGCTGTACCTGGTTTTTGAACGAGTCTTCGCTTTATGGCGTCCAGCTACTGCTCCACAAGAGAGGGTGTGGTGGCGCCAGGCCATGTCAGGTGTGTTTGTGTTTGGGTTGGTGACTATTGCCTGGGTTCCTTTTGCTACAACCGATCTTTCGGCTGCTATGGCTTATTGGAGGGGAATGCTCGATTGGACGTCCCAGGTAATGCGCTACCGTAGGATATTGATATTCCTACCCCTGGCAGTTTTCGTAATGGTTTTTGATTGGATCCAGAGAAGCTCGAATGATGAAGCCTTTCTCCTGCGCTGGCCGCGACTTGCCCAAGCCTCAATGCTGGCAAGCTCTATTTTCCTCATTCTCCTGCTCACCTCGATAGGGGAAGGTGAACCCTTCGTCTACCAGGGTTTCTAATCTACCATTGTCAGCTGAATAGATGGTCTCACTTCCTTTTCACAACCCTGTATTCACCTGTTTCGAACCTGTAATAGTGCTGTAACTGGCCTGAAACAAGCGCCTGCTAGAATTTGATTGGCTAAACGAGATTTTTTAGCCAGTCGAAAGCAGGCGCTTTAACAATTGGCTGGAACATTCTGTGAAGTCGCAGCGTCTTTCATTGTGAAGGAAGTTCATAACAAAAAATTTAGTTTCAGGTTTATCGAAAAGGATTGGAGGATCAAATGACCGGCAAGAAAACACTTTTACCCGTAATGCAGCTTTTCATTATCCTGGCTGTAATCGTATCATCTCTGGGATTTGTAGGCTCGGCCTCAGCCCAAGCAACTTGCGGTGATAGCATAACGGTTGTCTCTGGCGATACGCTCAGGAAGATAGCTACTCGTTGCGTCACGACTGTAGATGCGATCATGCGAGCGAACCCTCAGATCAAGGATCGCAACAAGATCTTTCCCGGTCAGGTGTTCGTGCTCCCCGGAGCCTTGATCAAGGGAACCGGCGGCATTGATACCTATATCGTCAAACGAGGCGATACATTGAACACGCTAGCCACCCGTTTCAACACTACCGTGGCGCGCTTACTGGAGCTGAACAAGGAGATTACCAACGCCAACCTGGTTTTCGAAGGCCACCGGCTGGCAGTCCCCGCCGCCGGTACTGTACCTGACACCGGCACCGGGCAGGTCTATACAGTGGTACGCGGTGATACCTTGCGAAAGATCGCAGCGAGGTTCGATACCACAGTGGATGAGATTTTGAAGGTCAACCCGCAAATCAAGAACGCTAACCTCATCTACCCGGGCGACAGAATCAATATCCCTGCCACAATCACCACCTACACAGTTGTGCGCGGTGACACTTTGCGGAAAATCGCCGACAAGTTTGGCACAACCGTAGCGAGACTGCTCGAGCTTAACCCATCCATTAAAAATGCAAACCTGATCTACCCAGGCCAGGTGCTGAGAATCCGGTAAAGAACTCCCCTGCCGGTCAGCTTATTGGTAGAGACATAGAGGCGTGGCTTTCCATCCACGTCTCTATTGTTTTAAACCAGGGAGATCGGCTGAATTATGTGAACCTCAGCTTGTATTCTCATCTCTTGAATAATGATAGCTGGTAAAATTGGATAACTTATATCGGATTATTCGCTCGTTGAGAAGTTCGGATTTGACATCGGGGTGGTATTGAGTGATCCGGTGATTGTTAGAATATTATCTTAGTTTATCAACCGGAGGAAAATAGTTCCCTATGACCCCTACAACACAACTTGATTCTATAAAGCAAAACTGGCAGGAAATTGTTGCCAGGTATCAACAGCCCAGCCTCAAACGCAGCTATTGGGAGATCGCCAATTCGATTCTTCCTTACTTCGTCCTGTTGTTTTTGATGTTCCGAAGCCTGGAGATCTCTTATTGGCTCACACTGGCTCTTTCCATTCCTACTGCTGGTTTCCTAATGCGCATCTTCATCATCTTTCATGACTGCGGTCACGGATCATTTTTTAAATCCCAGCGATTGAATGCTTTTTGGGGGTTTGTCACCGGCGTGATTACCTACACACCATATCACTACTGGAAGAGGGACCACGCTATCCATCATGCAACCGTCAGTGATTTGGACCGGCGTGGGATTGGCGATGTTAAAACTATGACGGTTCGGGAATACCAGGCGCTCTCGACCTGGGGAAAGCTAGGATACAGGCTATACCGCAACCCATTGATTATGTTCGTATTTGGTCCAGCGATTGTTTTCCTTTTCATCCACCGCTTTGCCCGCAAAGATGCTGGTAAACGGGAGCGTTACAGTGTTTATTGGACAAACCTGGCCCTCCTGGTCGCCTACCTGGTGCTGATCCCGGCTGTTGGTCTTCAAACTTACTTGCTGGTTCACCTGCCTGTCTTGGTGATTGCATTTTCTGTGGGTGTATGGCTATTTTATGTGCAACACCAATTCGAGGGCACTTATTGGGAATTCCATAAAGATTGGGATTTTGTTACGGCTGCGATAAAAGGAAGCTCATTCTATAAGCTACCAAAGGTCCTGCAATGGTTTTCGGGCAATATCGGCTTTCACCATATTCACCATCTAAGTCCGCGCATCCCTAACTATCTCTTGGAAAAATGCCATAACGAAAATCCAATCTTCCAAGAAATTGAGCCTATCACACTACGTTCCAGTATAAAATGTTTGAATTTTCGGCTGTGGGACGATGAACGCCTGAAACTGGTAAGTTTTGATGCCCTGAAGGATCTGGGCGATCAAGGGTTGCCACTCGCATGAACTCCTAAGTTTTTCGATTTATTGGCGTCGTAGCTAGATCGTTGCCGAGTATCAGATGTAAAATGGTCTTAAAGGTCTCCGATCTTCAAGCTCGATATTTGCGTTTCTCAGCTCAAAACCTGGTCCGCAAGAAGTCTCAAGCTGCGGTAAGTGGGACGCAGGTTGTGAAAGACCTGGTAGGAATCCAGGCCCAGGAGGCAAGCGCTGCCTACCTGTCCATCTATTCCCGTTGCACAACAATTACCCCTGCCGGTATTGAGTATGAGATTTTTGAAGCGCGATCGGTAGTTCGTGCCTGGTTTATGCGCGGGACACTTCACCTGGTTGCAACGGAGGATTTGGACTGGCTCTTGCCGTTGCTGGCTCCGATATTTATCAATAAGAACAGGCGTCGTTATGATGAGCTTGGGTTGGATGAAGCCGCCATCGCCAGGGGCGTTTGTATCATTGAAGAAGTGCTTGCTAACCAGGGACCAATGTCCCGCCACCAGTTAGCCCCGTATCTCGTTGATAAAGGAGTCAACATAGCAGGCCAGGCGCTTATTTACCTGATCAACCGGGCCGCCTGGGAAGGAGTGCTCTGCCTGGGACCGACCGTGAATGGCAAACAGACTTATGTTAGCCTTATAAACTGGATCGGCCGGGATCTGAAGGAAAAACCACCCGCTGGGGAAATCCTGCTTGCTGAACGTTACCTGTCTGCTTACGGTCCAGCCGGTCAGGAAGATTTTGCAGCCTGGTCAGGGTTGCCATTGAAAGCCGCAAGGGAGGCTTTTAGTGAGCTGGGGGATAAGCTGGCCGAGGTAGAATTTCCATGCGGTAGGGGCTTTATCCTCTCAGAACAAGCTGCAAACCTGGATAAATCGCCCCCGGAAGCATTGGGTATTCGGCTGCTGCCCAAGTTCGACACGTTTCTTTTAGGATACAATGATAGGAAATTGTTTCTTTCACCTGAGCATAAGAAGAAGGTCAATGCAGGTGGAGGCATCTTGCGTGCGGTCTTAATGGTCGACGGTTATGTGCAGGGCGTCTGGCGGATAACCCGGGCAAGGAGCGGAGTTAATATTGATGTGGAACCCTTCCGCCAGCTTTCGGGCAGTGAACGGCAAGGGCTTGCGGAGGAGATCGATGGAATCCGAGCATTCCTTGAAATGGACGTAGAACAGAACTTGTAGGAATTGCCTTCCATCTAATTCTTATCAACAATGAGATTCTCTCGACGTGATTTCTTGAAATTAAGCACTTCCGCCCTGGGTGGCCTGGCTCTCAACCCAGTCTCCCCGATCGCCAGGGCAGGTGTCTCGGCAGGTAATAATACGACCGGCCGCGTGACCAGTAAAGGTGTTCCCGTTCATACAGAACCGGATTACGATAGCCCCCGCCTGGGTAAGCTCGAGCGCGATGAGTTGATCGTGCTATTGGAAGTCGTTGACTCGCAACACGGCCCTGCTCACAATCCTTGTTGGTACCGTTTAGAGCAGGGATACGTTCATAGCGCTTATGTCCAACTCATCGAATCCGTGCACCTAAACCGCCCTCTAAAAAGGGTAACGGCTCGGGGTTTCCTCGGAGAGATCACGGTCCCCTTTACACAGACGATCTATAAAAATCGTTTTGATCAGTGGGTGCCTCTGTACAGGTTGTATTATGGGTCGCTCCATTGGGTTACGGGTGTAGAGGAGAGCCCTTCCGGTGATACGCTCTATCGCCTGTATGATGATTGGCTGCGCGTGTATTACCGTGCCCCAGCCGAACATATCCGACCGGTGGCTTCTTCGAAATTCCGCCAGCTCTCCCCTGGCGTCCCTCCAGAGCAGAAACGCCTGGAAGTATCTATCGAGCGGCAGAGATTAACAGCTTTCGAAGGCCGGCAGGTTGTCCTGGAAGCGCCGATTTCAACCGGCAAACGCTGGACCCCTACCCCAGTTGGTGATTTCCAAATCGACCGTAAGCATCCTTCCCGCCATATGGGTGACGGAGGCTTAACCAGCAACCTGCATGCTTATGAGCTTGTGGGAGTCCCCTGGGTGTCCTTCTTTCAGTCGGCGGGGATCGCTTTCCACGGCACCTTTTGGCATTCTAATTTTGGCGAACCCATGAGCCTTGGATGCGTTAACATGCGCACAGAAGATGCCTGCTGGCTGTTTCGTTGGAGCACGCCATTCTATGAAAGCCAATCGGATGAGCGACCGACGTACAGGATTGTCGAGAAGGGCGGTACGCGGGTTGTGGTTGGATAAATAGGACGGCTTAGACTTGCGGGGGTCTCCACACGATATCCTCGGGGAGATAACCGGTAGCTCCCGCTTTTACCAATGCCTGGCGCAAATCATGGAGAAAGCTGGTGTTCTGTGCGAGCTGGTGGAAGATGAAATGGCTGTCTAGATATTCTTCTAGCGCCCTGGCCCCCAATTGGAATTTTTCCAGCACCAGTTCCAGCAAACGATCGCTCCATTTTTCATACAAAATCTGGTTGGCCAGTGCCAGAGCGCTGCTCCGGTCCAGCCGGTTGTCTTCCAGGCTCGAACCATGAAAATGATGGATGTAGACGGAGCGGGTCTTCGCTACCAGGCCGCCTGCCTCCCCGATCCGCCAGCATAGGTCAACGTCCTCGCTGCCGTAACCCCAGAAGACAGGGTCGGCTATCCCGCCCACCTCTTTCACAAACTCACCATCCAGTAGTACGCAGCTAGTCCCGAGGAAGTCAGGGGGAGCTGCGATATACTCTATCCCGCCTGGGTTGGCGTGGCGCATTAATTGGTCGAATTGCTCCAGGCTATGTCCTTGGGAATACTTCAAAAACTGCTGCAGGGGTGAGATGTGCTTGTGCCGGCGCCTGATTTCAAACCAGGCCTGGCGGCTGTTTTCCATCTCGCTGCTGAACGGGTAAGCGATGCCTTCCTCGTGTTTCAGGGGCGCGAGCATTTTGATGGCAGAGTTCCCAAGCATGTCAGCAACCATTTTCCTCAGCCATCCAGGTGGAACCAGTACATCACTATCCATCAGGCAAACCAGGCGGTGGGTAGCAACCTGTAAACCTTGACGATTGGCGAAGCCAGGACCCATGTTACGGTCGTTTTGGATCAAACGGACCCGGGAATCTGTCTCCGCCAATTGGGATAAGGTATCCACCAGCGCCTCACTGGAGCCGTTATCGACGATGATCAGCTCGAACGCTCCAGCGGTGTTCTTTAGCAAGTATTCCAAGCACAGCTTTACATGCCTGGATGCATTCCAGGTTTTCAAGATAATGCTGGTTGCTTCTGGAGTGGGAGTGTTTTTCATAAAACACCCAATTTCCATTACAAGGGTTACTGTTGCCTATCTTTTGGAATAAGCTGCAGGAAAAGAGCGTCTACGGTGGGATGACAGTCCTCGGCGAGGAGAATATGGCTTGGACGGACCTGGGCGTGTGCTGGGCTTTTCGCTCAAAAAAGCACCCCCATCAAACCCATTGGCTTTCTTGCGTTCCAGTGCTCCTCCCAGGACCCCTTCGATAATGTGGATCATGGGCAGGTCTGACGGTGTTGCGAGAGAAAGGGCTTTGCCTCGCTGTGCCATGCGACCTGTACGGCCGATCCGGTGGGTGTACGCATCACCTGTATCCGGCATGTCATAGTTGATCACGTGGGTGATTTCCGAGACATCGATCCCACGAGCAGCGATGTCGGTTGCTACCATCACTTGCACTCGCCCGCTCCGGAAACCATCCATAGCTTGCTGTCGGCGTGACTGGGAAAGATTACCCTGCAGGCAGGTAGCCGCGAAACCGGCTTTGAGCAGTTGGTCGGCCAATTTTTTCGCACGGTACTTGGTCTTCGTGAAGACCAAGATTTGGCCAGTGCCTGCGCTATATAAAATTTCCAGCAGCAGGTCGATCTTGTGGGCCTGGTCGATGCCATAAACTACGTGGCTGATACTCTCTAAGGGGCGGGTGATATCGATTTCGACTGTCACCGGATCCCGCAGGATACTATCAGTTAAACGTCGCACTTCATGGGGCATGGTCGCAGAAAAAAGCAAGGTCTGGCGTTTTGTAGGCAAGGAGCCGATGATTCGGCGGATATCCGGCAGGAAACCCATATCGAACATCCGGTCGGCCTCATCTAACACCAATACCTCGATATCATTCAAGCTGACCAGTTTCTGGCCCATAAGATCCAGCAACCGGCCCGGGCAAGCTACTGCGATCTCTGCACCGCTCCGAAGACCCCTGACCTGGAGTGCGGTGCTAACACCACCGTATACTGTTACGCTTCGTAAACCGGTTTTATGTCCAAGCGCCTTGATGGCAGCGTTGGTTTGTTCGGCCAGTTCACGTGTAGGAGATATGATCAGGGCGCGTAACCGGCCGCGCTTGCCTTCCATCAGACGTTGTAGGATGGGTAGGACAAAAGCCGCCGTCTTACCGGTGCCGGTTTGGGCCAGGCCGAGGACATCGAGCCCCTCGATAATGGAAGGGATCGTCCTGGACTGGATTGGTGTAGGCGTGCTATAACCAGCAGATCGGATTCCAGCGTTGATCTGCGGGTGAAAAGAAAAAGAATCGAAATTCACAAAAGTTCCTTCAAATATAAGATTTGAGTCAGGGCGAGCCCTGACCCATCGACAATTGATTTTAGTTGGTTTTTACCCATTTCAAATGCAGACGACAGAGTATACCATAGATACCCCCGGAAAGGCGCTTAGCAACGGGACCAAATATTAAATAACCACTATATTTGGTTATCAAAATTCACTATAATATCCATAGATCTATGATCAGCCGGTTGGCTTAGGTCGTATTCTTACTCCATGGACGAAGAGGTCATAATGGCATGGAAGGGTTATTAATAAAATCACCGCTTAACTGGCTTTTAGAGACAGGCAACCCTGGCATATATTACCTTGTTTTAAGAGACCTATATGACTTGCCAGGGACCGATATCAAGCTTCAAGAGGCGAAACGCGTTGCTCATGAGGTAGGACCGATCTCTGATGTATTGTCGGAGATGGACCCGGCTGGATATTGGGTCGGACCAGGTCCTGGCTACAACCCGAAGTATCGCTCCACTGTTTGGGCGGTCATCTTACTGGCTCAGATGGGCGCCTGCAACGAAATGGATGAACGCATTGGGCGAGCCTGCTCGTATCTGCTAGAGCATACCCTCTTACCCGGGGGTCAGTTCTCGATCTCGGGGACGCCCTCATCTACAGCGGATTGCTTGCAAGGAAACCTGTGCTGGGCGCTACTCGAGTTAGGTTGTACAGATGCCCGCCTGGACCAGGCATTTGAGTGGATGGCGCGCACTGTAACTGGAGAGGGGATATCCCCAAATACGGAGCGCAATGCTCCTGTGCGTTATTATGCAGGTAAGTGCGGACCTTTATTTGCTTGCGGTGCGAATAACAAGCTGTCGTGTGCCTGGGGCGCCGTGAAGGTGATTCTGGCGTTCAGCCATCTGCCGGTCGAAAAGCGATCTGATTTGGTGCAACGAGCCATCCAGCAGGGAATGAATTTCATATTCAGCGTCGATCCTGCAACGGCAGCTTATCCTACAGGTTACAGTAATAAGCCAAGCGGGAACTGGTGGAAATTTGGGTTTCCCGTGTTTTACGTTACCGATCTCCTTCAACTGGTCGAAGCCGCAGCCAGGCTTGGCTATGGAGGGGACGATCGCTTGGCAAATGCGATTTCTAATATCGTCGATAAGCAGGACGAACAGGGCAGGTGGGGGTTAGAGTATAGCTACTCGGGAAAGTCCTGGCTAGACTTCGGAGCGCTGAAGCAGCCCAATCATTGGGTTACCCTGAGGGCTCTCCGTGCTCTCAAGTATGTGAAATCTATCAGCAACTGATTACACGAGCCCTTTGGTCTTAATGAGAGCAACCTTCTTCGGGAAGGCTTCTCATGCAGCAAGGTAACTCCCTTATTTGTTGTAATCGTCAAAAGCTTTACATGAATCTGCAGCTTTCAATATTCCTGGCTTCCTGGCAGACGATTTGGCGCCGAATTGGAAGGCTTCCCTTTCGCCTTTGGTTGTCTGGGGATGCGAACGGCGCTCCCGCTCAGCTTTCAATTCTCTCTCGGCCTGCAAAATCAGTAATACCATCGCGTACATCGGTCTCTCCTTATTATTTCTTGAGGATTATTCACTAACAGTATAGAGAATAATTGGTTCTATTCATAGAACCAGAAACAACCAATTACTATATATCCAATTTATTGATATTTGGAAATTGGTAGTGTTAAACAGTCGTATTCTGCTATACTGCTGTTGTCATAGGAGATCACGATAAAACATGCATATTCCTCTGGATCGAGAAGGCGAAACGCCGCTATTCAGGCAGATTGAAGCATACCTGCGTGAGAATATCCTCGCTGGTAACCTGCTCCCCGAGACGCGCTTACCGGCGACCCGAAAGCTGGCGGAGCAATTGGGAGTCTCCCGGATTACGGTTAAAAATGCATATGCCGAGTTAGAGAGTGATGGCTTGATCGGCAGCCAGGAGGGGAGCGGCACTTTCGTAATGCCGCCCTTTTCGCTTCCTGAAGGCCCTGGGAATGACCAGGAAATTCCCTGGCCACTCTGGCAAAGCGAATTAAAGTTGGAGGCAGGCCGATTGGATCCAGCTCCACTGCCCCGGACATCTGCGGGGCTCATCTCTTTTACTGGTGTAGGAGATCCCCGCCGTTTCCCGGTCAGTGATTTTTCCAAGGCAATGCAGAGGGTCATCCGCCGGGATGGGTTAGCAGCCATGGAGTATAGCGACTTTAACGGCGGCTACCCTCCACTGCGCCGCACGATTTCTCATATCCTGGCCAGCCAGGGAATAAACACCAAAGCAGAGGAAATCCTCATCACTTCCGGATCACAGCAATCCATCGCCCTGGTCTGCCAGGCGTTGTTGAGGCCAGGAGACACAGTCCTGGTTGAAAAACCTACCTACAACTTTGCGCTGGACCTGTTTCGCGCCCTTCAATTGAAAATTGTGGGAGTACCGGTGGACGATAAAGGTATGCAGGTTGGTACCCTTGAAAGCTACCTTCAGAAGCATCACCCAAGGCTGTTATACACCATCCCAAACTTTCAAAATCCTTCCGGTACCTGCATGAGCGCCGTGCGCCGGCGCAAGTTATTAGCTTTGGCAGCCTGTTATAACCTCCCGATACTGGAAGACGATTTCGTCGGGGACCTGCGCTATGAGGGGCGCTCCCAACCGGCTATCAAAGCCCTCGATCCAGGCGGTAACGTGATCTATACGGGGACTTTCTCCAAGATGTTGATGCCGGGGCTGCGTGTTGGATACCTGGCAGCCCAAGGCCCGGTATTTGGGAGCCTGGTGCATCTTAAACTTGTCAGCGATTTGACCACCTCGACTTTGATTCAGCGCACCCTGGAGGAGTTCGTCACGATTGGGCGTTACCAGGCGCACCTGCGCCGCAGCCAGCGTTTATACCGCAGCCGCAGGGATGCTATGCTGGAGGCCATCCATCGTTATTTACCAAAAGAAGCCCAGGTATTTCCACCCCAGGGTGGTCTGTTTATCTGGCTAAAATTGCCTGGACTTATATCGTCGCTTGAGCTGTTGACCTATGCTCGCAAAGCGGGTGTAGATTACGCTCCCGGCAGGCGTTTTTATCCCGAACCGGAGGAGGGGGACGGGTACTTGCGTCTGAACTTCGCCACCCACACACCTGAGGATATCGAGGCGGGGATACAACGGCTTGGCTCGGCGATGAAAAGAATGATGGTTGAACTACCTAGGATGTAATCCCTCACTCCACCGTAACACTCTTAGCCAGATTTCTCGGTTGGTCGACGTCCAGGCCTCGAAGAGCAGCGATATGGTATGCCAGGATCTGCAGGGGGATGACGGTAACGACCGGGCTGAGCAGCCATGGCGTTTCCGGTACCCATAACAGGTGGTCAGCCAGAGGAGGGATGATCTCATCCCCGTCTGTAGTTACCGCCACGACCGGCCCGCCACGCGCTTTAGCCTGCTCGATCTGGCTGATCATCTTTTCGTACCATGGATCCCGGGGGGCGAGCACGATGACCGGCATATCGCGGTCGATCAGCGCGATTGGACCGTGCTTCATTTCTCCGGCCGGGTAACCTTCTGCGTGGATATATGAGATCTCTTTGAGTTTTAAGGCGCCCTCGTAAGCGATGGGCATGTTAATGCCTCTTCCCAGGTACAGGCAGTGTTGGGCGTTCTTAAGCGCCCGGGCCACGTCTTCCACCTGCGCTTCTCGATCCAGGCAGCGGCCGACCAGGTCAGGGACCAGGCGCAGATCGTTGACCAGCGCCCGGCGCTCACTTTCGGACAGCACGCCGCGTAGATCGGCTAAAAGCACTGCCAACATGTACAAATCGACGAGCGGAGCTGTAAAGGCCTTGGTAGAGGCAACTCCAATCTCGGGGCCGGTTTGCATGGAGATGTATCCATCTGCAATGCGCATAGCTTGGGATCCGATCGCATTTACGATCGACCATAGGACAGCCCCGTGACTGCGGGCTTCTTCCATAGCAGCCAATGTGTCAGCCGTTTCTCCGGATTGGCTGATTGCCAGGACGACCGTATCGGCGTCCAAGATCGGCTTGCGGTAGCGAAATTCAGAGGCGATGTCCACTTCTACCGGGATGCGGGCGATATGCTCGATGAGGACTTTCCCCACCATGCCGGCGTGAGCTGCCGTGCCACAGGCAGTGATATAGATCTTACGGATCCGTAGAGCTTGCTCGGGGGTCAGATTGAGTTGCGGTAGGCGGATTCGCCCCTCCTCGAAATCGACCCGCCCTGAAATGGTGTCTGTCAAAGAGCGTACTTGCTCGTGGATTTCCTTGTGCATGAAATGGCGATATTCGCCTTTTTCAGCCGATACCGGATCCCAGGAGACGGGGTGCACCTCAAAGTGGACCGGCTTCCCCTCGAGAGTTTGCACTTCCAGGCCCTGCCGGGACACTACCGCCATCTGCCGGGATTCAAGGAATACGATCTGGCGAGTATGATCCAGGATGGCAGGCATATCTGATGCAACGAACATTTCGCCCTCACCGATCCCGATCACGACCCCTCCTGCGTTCCCGATGCGCGCTGCAACCATTTTATCTGGCTCGGAAAGTGACATAACCACGATGCCGTGGGCGCCTTTCAAGTGGCCTAGCGCCCGCCGGGTGGCCTCTACCAGGCCAAGGTCAAGGGACAGGTAACGCTCAACCAGGTGGACGATCGTTTCAGTATCTGTATCGGAATTGAAAACTGTCCCCTCTGCACCCAGCTCCTCGCGCAGCTCCATGAAATTCTCGACGATGCCGTTATGTACCACCACTACATTCCCATCCGAGCTGGAATGTGGGTGAGCGTTGCGCGCGCTGGGAACTCCGTGCGTAGCCCAGCGAGTATGACCGATCCCCAATGGTCCGTGAACTGGATTCTCCTCGACCAGCGCCAGCAGGCGTGAGAGCTTGCCTGCATCCCGGCGCACCTCGATATGCCCGTTCTCCAATACAGCCAACCCGGCGGAGTCATACCCTCGGTACTCCAGCCTCTTCAACCCGTTCAAGATGATCGGGGTAGCGTCCTTCTCCCCAATATAACCAACGATACCGCACATAGTTTCCCTCCAATCGTAGGTCAAAGATACCCGCATATGGATCCCGGCAGTCGCCAGGCAACCGCGCCGGGTCGCAGGTCTTTGTGATAAGTTTTAGATCTGAATTGGGGCCACTCACTGCGTGTTTGTCCGCCTGGTCTCCCATACGGCGTTGTCGCAGGGTTGAAATTACTGGTCGAGATTAAGTCTCGAGGGAAAGACGACGGGTGGTGGCACACCCGGAGGGCTTCCGCTGATCCTTCGATTTTCCCGGCAACAGGTCGCCAACCTGTCTGTCCCCGGTTAGCCTCCCCTGGTGGGAGGAACCCTCTTCCTCGTCACCCTTCCCTTTTCGATTTGGAAGGGCCATGCGCTATCTTCCCATGATGATTTTAGTTTGCCCGTGCACCTCCTTTCCTAATCCTTGATTCATTATACCCGAAACCATAAGATCAAGGTTACTCTTGCGATACCAAAAATGAATGCCAATCCAGAGCATATTCCTATTAATTCCAGATCGAATGTATCCGTTATACGCTTACGTTCACGTTCCCTCGATTGCCTCCTGTCCATGGTATAATCCGCGCTGGTAAAATGACATCCATAAAGCCATCCATAAGGAGCGAAGTTGGCCTTTAACCCTCTCAGTTGGCTGCTCGGATTTTTCTCCCTGGACATCGGAATAGACCTGGGCACGGCAAACACACTGGTCAATGTGCGCGGCAAGGGCATCGTCATCAACGAGCCTTCCTGGGTAGCCATTGACAAGCGCACTCGCCAACCCCTGGCAATCGGAGCGGAAGCGAAAGAGATGGTCGGCCGGACTCCCATCAACGTGGTCGCGGTCCGTCCCCTGCGCGACGGGGTGATCTCTGAATTCGAGATCACCCAGGCCATGCTTGAGTATTTCATTGGAAAAGCCCATGAACAAAGCATCGTTCCGGTCCCACGCCCACGAGTAGTGGTAGGGATTCCTTCTGGCGCCACAGAAGTCGAAAAAAGGGCTGTGTACGACGCAGCGATGTCAGCCGGCGCACGCGAAGTCGGGTTAATCGAAGAGCCAAAAGCAGCCGCGCTCGGCGCTGGTTTGCCTGTTAATGAAGTGCGCGGCAGCATGATCGTGGATATCGGCGGCGGCACCTCTGAAGTGGCGGTGATGGCTATGGGAGGTATCGTGGTTTCGCGGTCCCTGCGAGTCGCGGGTGACGAGATGGACCAGGATATCGTCCAATATATGCGGAATAAGTACAACCTGCTGATCGGAGAACGTGTAGCCGAGCGAGCTAAGATATCTATAGGCTCTACCTACCACCTAACCGAGGAAAAAACACTGCCCATGCGCGGGCGTAACCTGATCACAGGTTTACCGGAGAGCATTGAAGTCTCGTCTGTCGAAATTCGCGAAGCCATTGCGGGTTCGGTACAAACCATTATCGATACCATCAAGGATGCCCTGGACGAAACCCCGCCCGAGATCATCGCAGACTTGATGGAAATGGGCATCTGCCTGGCAGGCGGTGGCGCACAGCTAAAAGGCCTCGACCGGCGTCTAACCGATGAGCTGCGGGTTCGCGTTTGGGTGGCCGAAGACCCGATGAGCTGTGTGGCGCGCGGAGCGGGGATGGTGCTTGAAGATTACGAACATTTGAGTCGCTTATTGGTGGGGCTGGAGCGAGGCAGTGCTCGTTCTCAAGCCAGGTTGGCCTCGTAGCGGTTAAGAGTATCGTTAACAGCCTTTAAGCGGTTAGCTTATCTGGCTGGCTGTCAGTACCTGAAATGAAAACCACCACCACTCGTTCCTTGCAAACGGTCGTACTGGTATTAGCGGTGACCGGGCTCATGGCGTTGGCATTAGGTGGCTTCCTGACCCCCTTATCACGCCTTTTTCTAACTCCCGTTGTTTCGGCTCAAACCTGGGTTTCGACTCGTTACCAGGCCTTGCAAGATTTTGTCAGCTCTCCAAGTGATATGAACCGCCTCCGGCAGCGGAATGCGGAACTGGAAGCTGAGGTAGCCCGCTTGCAAACGCAGATCATCGAGCTGCAAAGTGAGATCAAGGAAGTCCAGGTGCTTTCAGCATTACTGGATTTTGCTCGCGCTCACCCAGAGAATGCTTTTGTTTCTGCTACGGTTATCGGGCGTGACCCCAGCCCCTTTATCCAATATGTCAATATCAACCGGGGTTCAGATGCCGGGCTGCGACGCGGCATGCCGGTCGTTACGCACCAGGGATTGGTCGGACGTATCGCGGCTGTCACAGCCAGTGCCGCACGCATCCAGCTAATTACGGATCCATCCTCGAATATCAATGTAAGCTTACAACCCTCACAGGCGGAAGCTGTCCTCTCGGGCCAGATCACCGGTGAGGTAAGCCTTGATATGATCCCCATCGATGCCAATGTGCAGCCCGGCGACCTGGTGCTCACCTCTGGTTATGGTGGCAACTATCCGGCCGAGATCCTGATCGGTCAGGTCAGTGGTGTGCGTAAAAGAGATTACGAGCTTTTTCAAACCGCCTCGGTGCAACCGGTGGTGGACTTCACGAAGCTCCAAATCGTAATGGTCATTACTAACTTTAACCCAGTTAACCTTTCCCCGCTTTTGCCCTGAAGAGGTCTCCGATTATCGAGCCTGCAAAAGTTGCACCAAGGTAAGGCTGGGCATAGACATTCAAATTAACCTTGGCGATATTTATTGCTTTCCCGATCTTAGGTGGGCTGATGATGTTCCAATCGGCCGTCGCTAGCCAGATCCCCCTATTGCATGGCAGCGTCGACCTGATCCTGCTGGCTTTGGTAGCCTGGGCGCTTCAGAAACATGTCGATACGGCCTGGCAGTGGGCATTGATTGGAGGGCTTCTCTTCAGCCTGGCATCAGCACTACCGGCAGGGGTGATGCTGGTGGGATACCTGGGCACGATAGGGTTGGCAGAGTTATTCAAGCGGCGTGTGTGGCATGTCCCGATCCTGGCGATGTTTGTAACCGTCTTCCTGGGTACGCTCATCACGCATTTCGTTTCTATCCTTTCCTTGCTGATAACAGGCACATCACTGCCTCTACTGCAAACCTTGAACCTGGTTACCTTACCAAGCCTGCTGCTCAATACCCTTCTGGCAATACCCATGTATGCTATAATGCGTGACCTTGCCGGATGGGTATACCCGCAGGAGATCGAAGTATGAACGGATCATCAAAATTAGAAAACACACTCCAGCATGGGCGTTTGCTCAGCTTAATGGTCCTGGTTGGAGTAGTTTTTGCCATCTATCTTGGGCGTCTTTTTAACCTGCAGGTGCTAGAGGGGGAGTTCTGGGTTGCTAAAGCAGAAGACAACCGTACGACAGAGCTCAGCCTGGCTGCTCCACGGGGGATCATATACGACCGGAATGGATTCGTCCTGGCTCGTAATATCCCATCTTATAACGTGGTGATTACGGCTGCGGAGCTACCCGATGACGTTGGTGAAGTGCAAGAGATCTACCGGGAGTTATCGCTGGTCATCGGTGTGCCTGTCAGCCGGAGCGAACTGACTGAGGAAACTCCCTACGTGGAGTGCTTCTCCGATCACGGTATCTCGCAAATAGCTGAATTTGGCCTGACCAGCTATCCATACACGCCTGTTAAGATCGCCTGCGATGTGGATCAACGCGTGGCGATGGCCGTGCTTGAGAAGGCCATCGACTGGCCTGGAGTCGATGTGGAGATCGTCCCGATCCGCGATTACCCCACGGGTTCCCTGACCGCTTCCATCATTGGTTATCTTGGACCGATCTCTCCTGCCAATGAAGCTTACTATACCGCCAGGGGCTTCGTCCCTAACCGTGACAAGGTGGGCTATGCAGGTCTTGAAAGGACTTACCAGGAAGAGTTGGCAGGAGTGAACGGGAGACGTAGTATCGAAGTTGATGTAGCCGGGAAAATTCTCTTCGACCGAGAGCCTCCCGTACCCCCCGAACCGGGGTTAAATTTACGCCTGAGCCTGGATACGCGTTTTCAGCAAGCCACAGAAGCGGTCTTGGTCAGCGAAATTGAGTTATGGAACGCCTATTGGGGAGAGATGCGCTATACCAGCGGGGTGGTAATTGCTATGAACCCGCAGACCGGGGAGATCTTATCGATGGTTTCGTGGCCAAGCTACGAGAACAACCGCCTGGCCCGCTTCATTCCCGCCTACTACTACCGGCAGTTAGAAGCGGATGCGCGTAAGCCATTGCTCAACCATGCTATTGGTGA
Organism: uncultured Anaerolineaceae bacterium; assembly: GCA_964486825.1. Taxonomy (GTDB): domain Bacteria; phylum Chloroflexota; class Anaerolineae; order Anaerolineales; family UBA4823; genus CAZAQS01. Next base: position 34,605 of record CAZAQS010000019.1, read on the forward strand.
CGAGTTACCTGCCGGATCAGTATTTAAACTTGCTACGGCCTTAGGAGCATTAAACGAAGGAGTGGTTACCCCTAACCAGGTGATCCAAACTCCGGGTACGCTTACGATTATCGAGCGCTTCTCTTTCCAGGACCCTGGCAAGGAGCGACCTTTTGTGGACTGGAATTGGAGAACAGGTGGGTTTGGCCAGCTCGATTTCCTGGGGGGCCTGTCAAACTCCAGCAATGTCTATTTCTATAAGCTCGGCGGCGGCTACCAGGATGAAGTGCCAGAGGGCTTGGGAATTTGCCGTTTGGGGACTTACGCCAAAGCGCTTGGATATGGTGACTACCCCTTTTACAGGGAGGTCTCAGA
>CAZAQS010000020.1:0-34475 GCA_964486825.1 uncultured Anaerolineaceae bacterium
CCAGAAAACATGGTAAAGGACAAGCTTACCGGGGATTTCGGGACCGCTGAAGATACCGCAAAATCGGGGGCCGTAGTTGGCGGACTGGCGGGATTGTTGGTAGGCATTGGTATGATCATGGTCCCAGGAATTGGCCCAATATTGGGAGCAGGCGCGCTGGCAACCGCTCTCGGCTCGACTGCCGTTGGAGCCGGACTGGGAGCAGCTGCTGGCGGGTTGAGAGGCGCGTTAGCTGAGATGGGTGTGCCTGATGTAGAAGCAACCGCCTACGAAAAAGGCGTTCAGAAAGGGGGCATTCTGGTAACCGTCGTCACTGATGGGCAGAATGTTCAAGAAATAAAAGAAACCTTCAAAACCTATAACACGGTAGATTTAGGAGTAAAGAGAAGCATCGAAGACCCTAAAACAGGGGACGCAAAGGATGATTTTCACAGCACCTTTTAGAAGATTAGCCGAGATTGCCGGTAGCTGAATATATTTAGAGCGACAACAAGAGGATCGGGAAATATTCAAGGGGACATTAGCTACCGAACCAACTCGGCATAGAAAGCAGCGGGCTTTATTAAGCCCGCTGCATTGATTAACAGCTATCTATTCCCTCGTCAGAAAAATACATAAGGAACACAAACAACCCCGAATTGATATTCGGTTAACTTGGATTAGAATTGCTCCAGGCATAACCCACTTACGCGGGTAGGGAAAAACCACCAAAACCATGTCAAAAGGAACCTTCAATGCAATTCAACCGCTATTTCACCAACCCAGAAATCGAGACAATTCTGAAGGAATGGACCCAGGATTATCCAAACCTGGCCGGGTTGACATCCATTGGTCAGAGTTACGAAGGTCATCCCCTTTGGATGCTGACTATAACCAACCTGGAGACCGGGAAAGACACGGAGAAGCCGGCGATATGGATTGATGGCAATATCCATGCGACAGAGATCGCCGCAGCTACGACAAGTATGTATATCGCTTACAGCCTGCTTACCGGGTATGGCAAAGATAGCCGAATCACACGCCTGTTAGACACCAGCACCTTTTATATCCTCCCGCGGGTTAACCCGGATGGAGCCGCTATGGCTATGGCACCCTCCCCGCATTACCTTCGCTCCGGAGTACGCCCCTATCCCTGGAACGAGAAAGATGAAGGTCTTCACCCTCAGGATATCGATGGAGATGGCAGAATCCTCCAAATGCGAATTCAGGACCCGAACGGAGATTGGAAAATCAGCTCACTGGAAGATCGGCTGATGGAAAAACGGGACCCAGATGAGCACGGGGGTGTGTATTACCGTATGCTATCCGAGGGATTGCTGGAGGATTTTGATGGATACATCATCAAGGAGGCCCGCCCGGTAGAAGGCCTGGACTTCAACCGTAACTTTCCTTTTGAATGGCGTCCAGAAGGCGATCAGGGCGGCGCAGGCCCTTACCCCACCTCTGAACCCGAGATCAAAGCCATGGTGGATTTCATTGCAATCCACCCGAATATCAATGCTGCGATTACCTACCACACCTTCAGCGGTGTCATCCTGCGCCCATATAGTACAAAAGCCGACGAGGAAATGGAAACAGAAGACCTATGGGTGTTTCAAAAGATCGGTGAGATCGGCAAAAAGGGAACAGGCTACGAATGTGTTTCGACGTTCCACGATTTTAAATACCATCCCAAAGAAGTGACAACCGGCGCATTTGATGATTGGATTTTCGACCAGCTCGGCGCCTACAGCTTCACAATCGAGCTGTGGGACCTGCCAACCAGGGCAGGCATCGAGAAGCGCAAGCTGATGGAGTGGTTCAGGGATCACCCTCACGAGGATGACCTGAAGATATTACGTTGGGTCGAGGAACATGCGGACCAAGATGCCTATATAAGCTGGTACAACTACGATCATCCCCAACTTGGCAAGGTGGAGCTGGGTGGATTCAACCAGATGTATACCTGGCGCAACCCTCCCCAGGCATATATGGGAGAAGAAGCGGCCCGTAACCTGCCATTCGTAATCTCCCTGGCAGATATGTTGCCCCGCCTGGCACTTCATAGTTTAATCATAACTCCCCTGAATGAAAACAACTACCGCATAAATTTGGTGGTCGAGAACAGTGGATTTTTACCTACCTTCACCAGCGTGCAAGGGAAAAAGCGTAAAGCTATCCGACCGGTTCGGGCCGAGATCGAGCTACCTCAAGAAGCCACCCTTGTAAACGGGAAAAGAAGGGTGGAGATCGGCCACCTGGAAGGGCGAAGCAATAAGTTGGATGTAAGCATCTATTCCACCAGCCCGACGGATAACCGCGGCCGGGTAGAGTGGGTAGTAAAGGCTCCGTCAGGGACTGTCCTCGAGATCAAAGTAGCTAGCGAGCGTGCTGGAACGGTCCGAAGACGGGTACGATTAGATCCGCTGAAAACCACTCAAGACAGGAGTAATTCTTATGACTTCTCTGGTTAAAGAAAAAGTTACCCAACAGGGAGTCGAATTCCTTGGAAAGCCGCAAACAGCGCTGATCGTCAAGGAGGGAAAATGAAAAAAAACAAGTCTACCCTGGGAAGCAAGAAGAAGATTGCCTTGATCGCGCATGACGCCCGCAAGAAAGATTTGCTGGATTGGGTCAAGTACAACCGGGATATCCTGAGCCAGCACTCCCTGTTCGGCACGGGCGGGACAGGCTCTCTGATCGCTAAAGAAACCCAACTGCCGGTTAACCGGCTGAAAAGCGGGCCCCTGGGCGGCGATCAGCAAATCGGAGCCAGAATTTCAGAGGGCGAGATTGATTTCCTGATTTTCTTTTGGGACCCTTTGGAAGCGCAACCGCATGACCCGGATGTGCGCGCCTTGCTACGCCTGGCAGTCTTATACAATATCCCTACCGCCTCCAACCGGGTGACAGCCGATTTCCTGGTTTCATCACCATATATGTCCAGCGAATACGAAGGGGAGTTTTTGGAATATACCATCAACTACCCCAGGTCATCCAGCAGCTCTTAAACTGCAGGACCTAATTCTCCATACCGGCTAATCCATAAACGAGCAACCCGACAGGATCCAGCAATACATAATCCCCACTCATTCGCCAGAGGGCATACTTTTCCATCTGGTCGATTTGAGAGCGCGTATCATAGTACTGCATGCCGGTAAACTGGCTTCCGGCAGGCCCATAGCGAGCTTCAAAATGCAGGTGCGGGGCGCTGGACCACTCCTCAGGAGTGTTGCCTACATAACCCAACCTCTGCCCACACTCTACCTCGGCTCCCACCTCCACCAGCGGAGGCTCGTTCATATGCGCGTAGAGCAGGTATAACGATTGCTTTGGAGGGATGCCCAGGTGCTCAACAACTTGCTCGGGCAGCCGGTCATACAACGTTTCTACCATCACCATAAACCCGTAAGGAACCAGGTTCTGATTGACAGTGGTAACCTTTCCTGGAAGAACAGATTGTACCGGAACTCCCAAGATCGAAAGCCGTTCGCCGCGGCGGTAGTAGGCAAAGTCAACCCCATGATGCCCGGTATCTTTGCCTACCGGAGGCGGATCGTAAGGAAAGCTGATGATCTCCTGGAGGTCTGCCAGGCTGTGACCCTCCAATGGCGAACAAAACTGGAGATGGGGGACGGGTTCGGGTGTGATCGAGGGATTGGGAGTTGGGGTAAAATATACGGGTGTGGCGACGGCTGGCTCCCCTTGGGTAGATGCTGTAGCCACCGCAGGCGTCCTTGACAGCAATAAGAGCTGTGCCTCAGATGTACGTACCGTATCCTGATCCACTGGGATCGACGTCTCGGCTGCCTGGTTTGCCCCCTCCCTGGGCAAGCATCCCGATAGGGAAAGCAAAAATACGGCCAACAACGCCAAACCTTTCTTTAAGAAAATTGCTTTTACACTGAAAATGGATTTTACTCCCAGCCCTTTTGGCATCAACGATCTTCCTGGAACCTTTCCGAGCCTGCGGTCACCGGATAGGATTATACCTGCCAGCTGATATCCTCGTAACCCTACCCATGCGCATCTTAGCCGTTGATCCTGGAGAAAAAAGGTTGGGTGTGGCGATCAGCGATCCCACCAGCACGATTGCCAACCCCTTGACGATCGTGAAGCACACCGCTCGCGCCACCGACGCGGCAGTTATCGTAAAGCTGGCAAGTGAACACCAGGTTGGATTGATCGTGATCGGCCAAAACCTGGATATAGAAGGAGAGCCTACCCCTCAGAGCCAGATGGCAGAGCGCCTGGCTGAGGCTATCCGCAAGCAAACCTCATTACCTGTGGAATTGTGGGATGAGAGCGGCAGCACCCAGGCTGCCCGGGCTGCCCGGATTGCCATGGGGGTCAAAAGAAAAAAGCGAAGAGGTCATATGGACGACCTGGCAGCAGCCGTGATCTTGCAATCCTACCTGGATGCCCGTTCTGAAGACAACTACAATGACTCTAGATAGCCTCGCCATGATGAAAAGCAAGCGAAGGTCCTGCCTGGCATTCTCTATCATCACTTTGATCATCCTTTTAATAGTTGGCTCCTTGCTCTTTGGAGGTATTCTGCTGGTTTTGCCCGCCAGAGCTGAGCAAGTGTTCGGACCGGCCTCACCCCGGCTGAACAGCCTGCAGCGCATCGGATACTCGCTCATGCTTCTGGTTCAGGAAAAAGACCTGACCCAACCGGTCGACTCGTTCGGTACGGATAAAAGGTTCAGGATCGAAATAGGTGAAACGACGCCCTCTGTGATCGGCCGTTTGTTGGAAGCCGGCTTGATCTCCAACCCGGCGGCTTTTAGAACCTACCTGCGTTATAGCGGTTTGGATACGACATTGCAGGCTGGTACATATACCCTAAACCCGCGCATGGCGCCAGTGGAGCTTGCCCAGGAGCTGCAAGACGCCACTCCCAAGCAGGTGACCTTCCACATACTACCCGGATGGCGAATGGAAGAGATTGCAGCAGCCCTTCCGACCTCAGGGCTGGATATTTCCCAGGATGATTTTTTCCTGGCTGCTCGTTCAATCCCGCCGGACTATTCCTTCTCGAACCAAATCTCATCCATAAATTCTCTTGAGGGGTTCCTTTTCCCAGACAGCTATATCTTCGATCGCGAAATATCGACCGGGGAATTCCTGATGGCAATCCTGGATAACTTTGAGGTACAAGTCACACCCCGCTTGAGGGAACGCTATGAGCAACAAAATCTCTCCCTTTTAGAAGCCGTTACGTTGGCTTCGATCGTCCAGCGAGAAGCGGTTGCAGAAGATGAAATGCCGCTATTAGCATCCGTCTTCTTTAACCGCTTGTCTATTGGAATGAAGCTGGAGACCGACCCAACTGTCCAATACGCCATTGGATATAATGCAAATCAAAACACCTGGTGGACAAATCCGCTCAGCCTGGCAGACCTGCAAGTCGATTCACCCTACAATACCTACCTGTATCCGGGCTTGCCACCCGGGCCTATCGCCAACCCCAACCTGGCGGCTTTAAGAGCCGTCGCCTTTCCGGCCCAGACGCCCTATTATTACTTCCGAGCCGGGTGTGATGAGTCCGAGCGGCATTTGTTCTCGACTACTTTCGAAGAACACCTTCAGAATGCCTGCCCATAAGGGGGAATTGCACTGATTAACTATCAGATGAAGTGCGTTGATCCAACAAATTTCGATTCAACCAGGGGGAGAAAAGGGGCAATAATGAAGACAAAAAGACTAACAAATTACCTGCCGGTCGTTTTACTCGTTTCACTCACCGTCCTGTGCTCATTCCTTGGCTTAACCTCTCCTGTTGGAGCTGCTGGGCAGGCAATCTGGCCTGAAATCTCTTTCGAAGCAGTCGCTACACCTTTGAACAGGCCGGTCGCAATCACTCATGCCGCAGACGGCAGCGGAAGGTTATTCGTGCTCGAACAAGCGGGTAGGATCCGTGTCTTGCAGGAGGGCCAGCTGCAACCTGTCATATTTCTGGATATCCAGGAGCAGGTCAAATGCTGTGGTGAGGAGGGGCTATTAGGGCTCGCATTTCCACCCAATTATGCCGATAAGGGATATTTCTACGTATATTACACCCGCCTGGATGGGAATAACCAGGTATCCCGCTTCCACCTGGGCCCAAACCCCGATTTCGCCGATCCCAATAGCGAAGAAGAACTGCTCTTCCTGCACCACCCAACCTATAGAAACCATAATGGAGGCCAGCTGGTTTTCGGACCGGATGGCTATCTCTATATCGGTACAGGGGATGGCGGTGGGGCGGGTGATCCAGGAGATAACGCACAAGACCTTGAATCGCTATTGGGTAAAATATTGCGGATCGATGTTGAATCAGCATACCGGCCTACACTTCAACTGGAGAACTCTCTATATTTGCCATTGCTTTCAGGTGGGACCGGAGCCACAACAGAAGCTTATTCCATCCCCCCGGATAACCCCTTCCGTGATGATCCCCAGGCCTTGCCGGAAATCTGGGCATATGGGCTGAGAAACCCGTGGCGCTTCTCCTTCGATACTGCAACCGGGGACTTGTATATCGCCGATGTCGGGCAAAACGCCGTGGAAGAGGTTAACTTCCAGCCCGCCTCGAGCACTGGCGGGGAGAACTACGGCTGGGATATCTTGGAAGGGGACAGATGTTTCAACCCCTCCAGCGGGTGCATACCTCCCCCTGACTACCAACCCCCTGTCGCCGTTTACACACACACCCTGGGCTGCTCCGTCACGGGTGGAAAAGTATACCGTGGGACGGATTATCCCTCCTTGCAGGGTATTTACCTGTATGGAGATTACTGCTCTGGGCGAATTTGGGGTTTAGTACAGCAAGATGACGACTGGCAGGACCAGGAGCTGGCAATTACAGATTACAGCATCTCGACCTTCGGGTCAGATGAAAATGGGGAATTGTACCTTGCAGATCTCAGCAGCGGGCAGATCTACAGGATTATTGCCAGCCCTTGATTATTTCAATATGTAATAGGTGGCGCGTTTATCCCCAACTTTAATGAGAACACCGCGGCTGACCAACTCAGCTAAGTCTCTGCGCAGAGTTTCCGGGTGCACATCCGGGCATAGGTCCCGGTAGGTGCTGCTGCTGATGCGCCGGTGCACAGCCAGGTGTCCAAGCGCCATTTCCTGACGAGGATTCAACTGCATATCTCTGTAAGCAGACAGATCTGGGATAGCCCCAGGACCCGTATAGGGGGCGTATAACGTTACCCGAAAATTACCTGAAACTTCTTCAAAGCGCGGCGGTCGAAGCTGGTTTTGCTTCATAACGGTAACCACCCGGTCCAGGCCATAACCAAGCCGCTCGATAAATCCCATATCTGAAAGCACCTGGACGATGACCGCGTTGCGGGAAAAGCGCGCCTCCAGCAGATTATCCAACGTGACCGGCCCTGGTAAACGTCCCGGTGATTGGACCTCCAAACGGTCAGAGTAGATGTTCAAATGGATATTGTCGCCTTGCTGGTTGTAGTCACGGTGGGCAATTGCATTTACCACCAACTCTCGCACTGCCTCGAGCGGGTATTCCGGTTCTTCCAGGCGCGTTAATCCTAACAGCCGGACCACCGTACGCGAGTTCGCCCGCACGAACCCTTCCGCCTGGCGGAGTTGATCAGGGAGAGTGCCGCGTATATCCTCTTTGATAAAGCGATCTCCGAAAGCTATGCCCGTGAAATGCGCAGCCAGCATCGTAGAATTGGGCAGCCACTGCTGTGGGTAACGACCAAACAGAAGCAAGGCAGCATAGGTGGGATGCAGCTCGCCGTCGACCCGCTTCAAGCAACCCCGCTGCAATAGGATCTCGTGACCGCTGCCGCCTCTGGAGGAAATATGATCTGGTAAGTTCAGCTTCTCCAGATAGTTATCGACCTGGACTGGATCTAGATCGTCCATCCCAGCTCCGGGGGGTACGAGCGACTCAAACTGGATCGCGCCGCGCTCGATCAAGAGCTGGCGGAGCCTGCGAGCGGGAAGCGGGTTGGTTTGGCGTCCATCCCGGCCCAGGTAGCTACCATCCAGGCTATATACGTTTGGAAGGCCAGCAGGGACACTCACCCATACGATTTGTGATGCCTGCTCACCTCCGGTAGAATAGACTCTCGGGATAGGCAGTACCAGGGGTGGATCAATCAGAAGGGCAGCCTGAAACACCTTGTCGACCATCCGGCTGACGTCACTGACTCCCTGAATTTGGCCCGAACGGGGGGTGATTCCGAGCAGAATAGAACCCCCAATCGTATTCGCCATCCCTACCATTGTTGCAGCCAGCCGGGAAACCTGTACATCTTCGGGGAACCATTGCAAATCAGGTCCCATTCCCCGCGACAGGGTTGTGAAAATATCCGGTGATGAATGCATCCCTTTTATAATTCCCTGCTGCTGTGAAGAACAATTCCAATTCCAGGCCCGCTTGAGGCCTGCTGGTCCGTCCGCTTGGATTTTTGCTTAAGCGCCTGGCTGAATCGGAGCAATGGGGTCGTGAGGCTTCCCACCGGAAGGGTTCTGAATTTCTCCCGTCGCCCGGGGAGTGGCTGGGCGGCTTCCCTCGCTCCCATCTTGGACATCCTTGACAGCTTTGCGCGTGCCTGAGGGAGTCCTTTTTGCGCGCACGGGTTTAGGTGGGACGGGGAACAAAGCAATATCGAGAACCTGATCCATATGCTCGACAGAGATGATCTTCAAATCCTTGCGAGCGCGTTTGGGGATGTCTACCAGGTCTTTCATGCACAGCTTGGGAAGGATTACCGTCTGTAAGCCGGCCCGGTGAGCGGCGAGCACTTTTTCACGCACTCCCCCCACCGGAAGGACTCGTCCTCTGAGGGTGATCTCACCGGTCATGCCGACTTCACGATGGACTTTGCGCCCGGTAAACGCAGAGATAAGGGCTGTACAGATCGTGATGCCTGCGCTGGGACCATCTTTGGGAATGGCGCCCTCTGGAATATGGATATGCACGTCGATATTTTCAAAGATCTCCGGATCTACATCCAGCTGTCGGGAGCGAGATTTCAGGTAGGAGAGAGCTGCCTGGGCAGATTCCTGCATGACGTTGCCAATTTGACCGGTTACTTGCAAATTGCCCTTGCCATCCAGGAGCAGAACCTCTACCGGCATAATCTCGCCACCGTTCTCCGTCCAGGCCATAGCTGTAGCTACGCCTACTTCATCCTGCCGCTCCGCCTCCAGGTTATGGAACTCAGCCGGGCCCAGGAAGCGCTCGATATGCGTGGGATTGACATTCGTCGGGAACCGCTTGTGCTCCGCCTTCATGCGGGCGATCTTCCTGCACACTCGTCCAAGCTCTCGCTCGAGATTCCGGACGCCGGCCTCGTAGGTATAGTTGCGGATGGTGCGTTGGATGGATTGCTCTGTAAAACGCACTTCTTCCTTGTCTAAGCCATTCTCCTCGAGCTGGCGCGGTATCAGGAAGCGCCGTGCGATTTCCATTTTTTCCTCTTCGATATATCCGGGGAACTCAATTACCTCCATCCTGTCAAGCAGGGCAGGAGGGATCGGCCCCTGGTAGTTGGCGGTAGTGATGAACATCACCCGCGAGAGATCGTAAGGCAGCTCCAGGTAATGGTCGGAGAAGGTATGGTTCTGTTCGGGATCGAGCACCTCTAACAGGGCTGAAGATGGGTCCCCACGGAAGTCCTGTCCAAGCTTATCGATCTCATCCAACATAAAGAGAGGGTTGATCGTGCCCGCCCGCCGCATAGTCTGTAAAATCCGGCCCGGGAGAGCGCCGATATAGGTCCGGCGATGGCCGCGGATTTCCGCCTCGTCGCGCACTCCACCTAAAGAGAGGCGTACAAATTTCCGTCCCAAAGCTTCTGCAATGGAACGGCCCAGGGAGGTCTTACCCGTACCAGGAGGACCGACGAAGCACAAGATTGGCTGGCGCGAGCGCCTGGGTTTCAAACTTCTCACGGCAATGAACTCCAGGATGCGCTCCTTAGCACGTGGCAACCCGTAATGATATTGCTCCAGGGTTTTTGCGGCGTGACGTACGTCCAAATTGTCTTCGGTGAACTCCGTCCAGGGCAGATCCAGGATCCAATCCACATAAGTGCGGATAATGCCCACTTCGGGCGACATCGGGGGCATCTGGCCCATTCGGTCGATTTCCTTGACAGCTCGAAGCTTCACCTCATCCGGGAGGCTGACTCCTTCCACCCGGCTGCGCAGCTCGTAAATCTCGCGCGTCCAGGCGTCCCCCTCTCCCAGCTCAGTTTGGATGACTTTCATCTGCTCTCGCAGGTAATACTCGCGCTGGGTCCGGTCGACTTCACTCTGCGCACGGGAATGGATCTCATCTTCCAATTCCAGGACGTCGACTTCCTGTGCCAGGATTGAGACTACTCGTTTCAGGCGTTCGAGTGGATCGAGGGTTTGGAGTAGCTGAAGGCGGTCTTCGAGGGGCGGGGCAATACTGGTGGCGATCATGTCTGCCAGCCAACCGGGCTCCTCGATATTTAATGCAAATAAATAGGCTTCTTCTGGCAGGCTACGGTCGAGCTGGACGCAGCGCTGAAAAAGTTCCAGAGCAGTACGCATGGTGGCGTCGGTCTGGCGATCGACTTCCAGATCCTCATAGATCGGGCGCACACGGGCGCTCGGGAAGGGATGCGAGTCGATGAATTCAACCAGTTCGACCCGCCTACGCCCCTGGACAAGGGCGGAACTGGAACCGTCCGGCATGCTAAGCAACCGGCCGACGGCCATTTCAACTCCAATCGTATAGAAGCCATCCGGCCCGGGCGCGTCCTGCTCCGAATCCAGTTGGGTCAGGGCAATTACGGTTTGATCTTTTAATTGAGCATCCTCGATGGCCAGAAGTGAAGCTTCGCGGCCAACAAAAAGCGGGGAAACCATATGTGGGTAGACGACCAGGTCCCGAAGCGCCAAGACCGGGCATTCAATCAGGCCTTCATCATCCGGCATTGCATCCGGGATATTATATAACTCTTCAGTTCGGCGGTGGATAGCCTCACCGAAATCATCGTCTTCGTCGTGCAAATACCAATCGTTATCTCTCATCGATTACTCCGGCTCTTTCTTTAAGATTGGCCGAGATTATATTCATTCTACAGTATCACCCTGCCGCTGGAGCAGCTCCTGCCAGGCATACCTGGCTCCGGCTACAATAAATAGGCTGCCCGTAACCAATACCAGGCTTCCATTTTTAGCATCCTGCAATGCTTCGGGCAATGCATCTTCTATGCGTGGTACGGTGCGGGCTGGAATGCCATAGGGGTGAGTTAATTCTACCAGTTGATGGGGGTCTATGGCGCGTGGATGGATCGATTGAGTAGCAATAACACTCTCAACTCGCGGCAACAGTTCTGCAAACATGCCCTGGATATCTTTATCTTCCGATGCCCCAAAGACCAAAACGATAGGATAGCCGGGAAAATATTCATCTAGAGTCTGGCACAGTTTCAAGACCGAATCCCGATTATGGGCAGAGTCCACGACAACCGGCGGCTCGCGGCGCAGAATTTCGAAACGACCTGGCCAAACCACCGAGGCGAAACCTCTGCGTATATCCTCCATACTGATTTCAAACCCTTCCTGCCGGGCTGTCTGGAGAGCCGCGTAAGCTGTAGCGGCGTTGACGACCTGGTGAAACCCAAGCAAGGGCAGTGTAAAAACCTCCGGCTGACGCTCGCCTTTTCCGTTGTTGCCTGGGTACTCATCCTCTATTACCTGTTCGGGGTTCCGCCAAACACGAAAGGTCTGCCCATCCAAAGAACGGGAATGTAACTCAAATAAGTAATCCTTCCCTACCTCGATCAGAGGAGAATTCCTCTTTCGTGCGATCGCAACGATTGCCTGCCGGGCTTCTTCTTCTTGAGGAGCTAAGACCACCGGCACGCCTGGTTTGATGATCCCGGCCTTCTCACCAGCTATCTCCGCCAGCGTATCCCCCAAGACATGGGTATGGTCGTAGGATATCGAGGTAATCACGGATACCTGGGGCGTGACGATATTGGTCGCGTCCAACCTGCCGCCCAGGCCCACCTCGAATACGGCTGCTGAGGCGCCCTGGCGCGCAAAGTACAGCATGGCTAAGGCAGTCGTGATTTCAAAAGTGGTAAGCTCCGGAATTGCAGCGATATGGGGTTTCATTTCATCGACCAAAGCTACCAGGTCGGTATGAGAAATCGGCTCCCCATCCACCTGGATACGCTCAACGAAATCCTGCAGGTGTGGTGAGGTGTAAAATCCAGCCCGGTATCCGGCCGCCTGGAGTACGCTGGCGCATAAAGCAGCCACTGACCCCTTGCCCTTGGTACCCGCTATATGGATGATGAGATACTTTTGATGCGGGCTCCCCAGGGAAACTGCAAGTTTCTCCATCCTTTCCAGGTTGAAATTCTCAGGAGAATAGCGGAAGATTCGCTTGAGGCTGTAGTCGACAAAGCTGTAAATGTAATCTAAAGCCGCTTGATAAGCAGGTTCATCCTTCATCGTTGAGGGATTGTACCCTTGTAATACTCACCGCGCAAGAGGCGCTATGGCATGAAACCATATTTATATTTGTCACCCTCAGAACATCCCAGGGCAAGCATTATCCAATACCCGTTGTGCTAGTGGTAAAATTTAGCGGTGTTCAGCCGTTCGGTAAAAATGTTCTTTCGATTTCTATTTCTTATGACAGCCCTTGGAGCAGCGGGGATTTTCGCTCCACGGATGCTCACTTTCTTATATTCCATCCCACGCCTCTATCGGATTGAGGAAGCGCCGTTTCACCGCGTGACGATCGTTTTCGGGGCCGGTTTACAGAGAGATGGAACTCCAGCGGCAGTATTAAGGGACCGTGTAGGAACAGCGGTCAGGCTTTACCAGGCCGGGAAAACACAGAAACTGCTCATGAGCGGCGACAACCGCTCCGTCTTCTATAATGAGCCGCAGGCCATGCTCGACTATGCTGTCAGGCTGGGCGTTCCTGCCGAGGATATCGTGCTGGATTACGCCGGGCAACGCACTTACGATACCTGTTACCGGGCCAGGGATATTTTCGGCCTGGAAGACGCCATCCTGGTGACGCAAACTTTCCATCTCCACAGGGCAATCTATACCTGTAATACGCTAGGAGTAAAGGCTGTGGGAGTCAAGGCAGATATGCGTACATACAGCCACGGCCCGTATATATACTGGAATATGCGCGAAATTTTAGCGACCCTTAACGCTGTCTGGGAGCTACATTTCGCCCAGCCCTTGCCTATTCTGGGACAGTTCGAGCCCATCTTCCCACAAGAGAATGGCGCACCAGATGAGAATTGAAGGATAGGCGGCTGTATCTACCCTGGTTTGCTAAGGAAGGTCAGCAAGAACATACCATCCTGGGAGTACGTATGGAACGACATAAAGCATTAGAACTGGTAAGAGAATACGTCAAAAATGAAAACCTGGTCAGGCATATGTTGGCTGTGGAAGCCGCCATGCGATTTTATGCCGAAAAATATGGCGAAGATGTGGTTAAATGGGGGATCGTAGGCTTGCTACACGACTTCGATTGGGAAATTCACCCTACCCTGGAACACCATCCTCAAGACGGAGCTCCCATCCTGCGGGAAAGGGGCGTTCCCGAAGACGTCATCCGGGCTATCCTCAGCCATGCAGACCACACGGGTGTACTGCGCCACAGTAGAATGGAAAAGGCGCTTCTGGCTTGCGATGAAATCACGGGCCTGGTCACGGCCGTCACCCTGGTCCGCCCCTCCCGCTCTCTGCAGGACCTCAATGTTGCTTCTGTTAAAAAGAAGTGGAAGGATAAGGCTTTTGCAGCGGGCGCCAACCGGGAAGAGATCGCCCATGCCACCGAAGATTTTGGAGTTGAGCTTTGGGAACATGTCGATAACGTCATCCATGCCATGCAGCGCATCGCTCCTGACTTAGGATTATAAACTCACCCCTTCGTGGATCCGTTGAACAAAAGCTGCCGGCGTGGCGCCTCAAAACCGTGTTTGACAAGAGCGTGATTTTACGCTAAACTTGCAATATTATAAACTATGCGCATGATCCAGGTGAGGCAAATATGACAACACAAGCCATTCCTTCCCCTTCTACGGCCCATATCACCACTGAAACAACCTTAGTCCCGGCCATCAATGCCTGGAGGTTGTACCTGGAAGACCAGGGAAGTTCCCCCCACACCGTAAAGGCATTTACAGCCGACATGCTGCTTCTGTCCTCCTACCTCTTGCCGGACCGGACCGTAGGCAATATCAGTACCAGCGATCTCAATAACTTTTTGCAGTGGCTACAATCGGGGAGAGGCGTACCTTGCAGCCCGAAAACCCTATCCCGGCGCATCACTTCGATCAAAGCATTTTTCCGCTGGTTACCCCAGTACGGGGTAATCTTGCTCGACCCGGCTGAAAAAGTCATTCAAAAATCCGTCATGAGCCCCCTGCCAACGGTCTTGACGGAAGATGAGGTACAAGCTGCCCTGGAGGCAGCCGCCCGGCACCGCCAGGGGACAAAACCTGACGCCAGGCCTTATCTGCTGCTTACTTTGCTCCTGGAGACGGGCATCAAGAAGAACGAGTGCCTGGCAATCAGTCCAAACCATATCGACCTGGAAACTCCTGGGGGACATATCCTTTTTATCCGTTATTCTTCACCCAAACACCGCTATAAAGAACGCAAGCTGCCAATTTCCGATGATTGGGTCGCAACCTACCATGAGTACAAGGCTCAATACACGCTCAACGACCGCCTCTTCCCGTGGTCCCCTCGCCGGTTGGAGTATTTGTTAGAAGATATCGGTGAAGAAGCCGGGCTGGAGAAACATATCTCCTTCGATATGCTCCGCTGGACGTGCGTATTATCAGATTGGCGCGCCGGTATGGAACACAACAAAATCCGCCAAAAACTTGGCATTTCGAAAATCCAATGGCGAGAAGTGCGTATGAAATTGGAGCGCTTATCCAATTCCGGCAGCGACTCGCAGGACATGCAAGCTTAAGCTTCCGTTTTCCTGAACAGGTGCAGATGGGCAACCTGGTTGGTGGATTCTGAAAACATGAACCCCTGAGCTACCCGGTAACCAGGGATCCACACAAGCTTCCCCTCCGAGAAAACCAGCGGCCAGTTTGCCCGGGACCGGGCAGGCATCTTCACGTTGATCATAAAATCAGAGACTTTTACCGAATGACCTGCCATTCCCGCAGGATAGAACCGGTCTCCAGGACGGCGACAGCGCAGGGAGAGCGGAAAGTGGGCTAGGGAAACATCGATCCAGGCCTGAAACATATCCTTGTTTTCCGGCGCCTTCTGGTGGGCCAGATCAGCTTGCTCTTCGATATTACACGCTAAAACCCAACCGTTCTCCAGCTCAGCAATTCCCGGCAGCTCGAGAGCGAGATCCTGGCAACGGTTTCCCTGCCTGGGAAGCTGTGGCCAGAAGCCCTCCGGTAAATAAGCTTGCTTATCTGCCACCCAAAGCAATTCATCTTCGAGCAGGATAAATAAGCCAGCCGCCAGTTCGATGCGCCTGGACCTGGTAGGAGCAGCCAAAAAATTTACCGCCCGGTCAACAGTGTTGAAATCGATATCTCTTAGTCCAGGTTGCAGGATCGAGATTCCCCTACGGATCAAGCGGCGCTGGATAGCTTTCGGTTGGATGGACAGGGCGTGATAGCGGAATAAGACGTAGCCAGGTCCACCATCGACATACGTTTCCTCCCAGGCGGAGTCTACGATCCCTTCAAGCAGCTCGTTTTCCGAATCCAGCACCTGTCCCATCCGCCAAAGCACTCTCCGGATAGCAGGGTTATAGCTAGCCAGGTAGGGGATCAGCTCGTGCCGGAGGCGGTTACGGAAAATCCTGGTATCACGGTTGGTCTTGTCCTCGATAGGCTCAATTTCCCGCTCTAACAGGTAGGCATCGATCTCTTCCCGCCAGGTTCCCAGCAGCGGCCGGATTAAGGGGATTTCTTCGCTCCACGGGCCGGGCAGAGTCCAATACCACATGCCGCGTAACCCGGCTAATCCCGAACCGCGTAAGAAATGCATCAAGATGGTTTCGACCTGGTCATCTGCATTGTGAGCGACTGCTACCGCTTGTGCACCCACCTGGCGTGCATTTTCAAACAGGAAGGTGTACCTGAGATGCCTGGCAGCTTCTTCAACAGACAAGCCAAAACGCTGAGCGTAGTCATTGACATCTGCTTCGCCAAGGATAAAGGGAAGGCTTAGCCCTTCGGAAATCCTCCGCACAAACTCAGCATCGCCTGCTGCTTCAGGTCGTAAGCCATGGTTTAAATGAGCGACCACTACGGGGTAACCGGAGCGAGTCAGCAAGTCCAACAAGCACAGGCTGTCTCCTCCGCCTGAAACTCCAACCAGGACGGTTTTTTTCGGTTTAAGAAAACAATTCTGCTGTAAAATACTATTAAACAGCTCGAGCATGGTAATGTGATTATAGCATTTCTATTTTCAACTGCTCAATAATTAGCCTGTTGGGGTCGGATTCATAGAACGGCAAATGCAGAGGCAGAAGAACCTGATGCAAGAGAAAATCCTGATCGTAGATGATGACGTAGATACCCTTCGCCTGGTTGGGCTGATGCTCCAAAGGCAGGAATACCAGATCGTGGCTGCCAACCACGGCAACCAAGCTCTGCGAATTGCCAAAAACGAACGACCGGACCTCATCCTGCTCGATATTATGATGCCAGATCTAGATGGTTACGAGGTAACCCGGCGTTTGCGGGATGACCCCAGCACCCGGGATATCCCCATAATCCTGTTTACTGCAAAATCACAAGCAGAAGATCGAGCGAGCGGGTTAAAAGCAGGCGCAGACGATTTCCTCACCAAACCCATCCAGCCAAATTTGCTCTTTGCGCGTGTCAAAGAAATCCTGGACAGGAAGGTGGCAGCTGTCCCCAGCGCTCCCCAACCACGCGGGCAGCTTACCGGGGTGCTGGCTGTAAAGGGAGGCTTGGGGATTTCGACAATGGCTACCAACCTGGGTGTCAGCCTGTGTACGAAGACCAATCAGGAGGTCATCGTAGCAGAATTTCGTCCGGGAGAAGGCAGCATGGCCCTGGACCTGGGCTTGCCTGCGGGAGAAGGGCTCAACAATTTGCTGGAGTTGGAGCCCTCCAGCATCGCTGCTGAATCGGTAGAAGCCGCCCTGGTAAGACATAGCTCAGGCATCAGGCTGCTCTTGTCTTCCTACCAGCCTAGAGACACGCAATACCGATCAATGGCAAATGAAATGAGCGCCATCGCCAGATGTCTGCCCGAACTCGCCAGTTTCGTGCTGTTGGACCTGGGGCCAGGCATCTACCCAGCCACAGAAAAGGTCCTAGAAAGCTGCAATCGATTGGTTCTGGCACTCGACCTATCCCCTCACTCCATCACACGCACAAGAGTGATGATCAAAGAATTAACCGCCAAAGGGTTTTCAAGCGATCGCCTGCACGCCGTGCTGATTAATCGATCCAGAATGGACGGGCCACTGATCCTAAATCAAGCTCAAGAGCAACTCAATCATCGGATTGAGGCTGCCCTGCCCCCGGCGCCTGAGCTGGCTTACCAGGCCGCGCAACAAAACCAACCCCTGCTCATCCAGGAACCAGACAGTCCAATAGCTCAGCAGTTGGCCCGCCTGGCAGATCTTCTAATTCATAAGGTCCTTCAAACTGTATGATGGGAACCACAGACGGAATAACACCTGAAATCCAACGGGCTGCCAGGCTGATCAAGGCCTCCAAAAAGGCTACCGTGCTGACCGGAGCAGGATTCTCTACTCCATCTGGAGTACCCGATTTCCGCACACCTGGTAGTGGGCTTTGGGCACGCTATCTGCCCATGGAGGTGGCCTCCCTGAGCACCTTCCGCTATGATCCGGAAAAGTTTTTCGCCTGGCTACGCCCGCTTGCCAGCCATATGCTGGGCGCAAAGCCCAATCCCGCTCATAAAGCGTTGGCAGAGCTTGAAAGTCACGGCTATATAAAAACCATCATTACTCAAAACATCGACTTCCTGCACCAGCGCGCCGGCTCAAAAAACGTCCTAGAAGTGCATGGCACTTTTAATACACTTACCTGTGTAGGTTGTTACGAGCAGTTCAGCTCAGAAGGGTTTATCGATGCTTTGATTGATGATGGGACTCTGCCACGCTGTCCGGGCTGCCAAAGCTTGCTGAAACCGGATGTCATCCTTTTTGAAGAACAGCTACCCGTGCGAACATGGTTCCAGGCTCAAGAAGCCAGCAGTACATGCGATCTCATGCTGGTTGCCGGGACATCTCTAGAGGTGATGCCATCTGCCGGCTTACCTGTGAAAGCCCTGGATAATGGGGCTCATTTAATCCTGGTCAACAAAACCAACACCTTTGTGGACGAACGCGCCGACTTGATATTTGTAAGCGATGTCGCCGAAATCATCCCCCGCATAGCCAGGGAGATAATCCGTGACTGACCTGGTATCCAACGCTCTACTGGAACGTTACCAGCGCCTTACCGAGATCAGCCGGGAGCTGGCCTCCACCCTGGACCTGGATGTACTTTTAAACCGCATCGTCCATGCTGCCGCTGATCTGAGCAACGCTGAAGCTGCCTCGATCCTTTTGTATGATGAAGTCCACCAGCAGCTCCAGTTCGAAGCTGCCACGAATTTAGACGAACCAATGATGAGGGGCTTGGTTGTTCCCGTAACCAATAGCCTGGCAGGTTGGATCGTTTTGAATCGCAAGCCGATCATTATTGATAATACAACTGAAGATCCACGCCATTTCGGTCACATATCCAAGATCACCAATATCAACACCACTTCCCTGCTGGGCGTGCCTTTGATTGCCAAGGATAAGGTTGTGGGCGTCCTTGAAGCAATCAACAAGCGCACGGGCGTTTTTGACACAGAAGATGAGAATATCATGACTGCTCTGGGGGCGCAGGTGGCTGTAGCAATCGAGAACGCGCGCCTGTTCCAACAATCCGACCTGATTTCCGAGCTGGTTCACGAACTACGCACTCCTCTGGCCTCGTTGAATACAGCCGCTCACCTGTTACTAAGACCGGAAGTATCTGAAGAACAACGTACGAAAATGGTAGAAGTTATCCACGACGAGACCCAACGGCTGTCCGATATGACAACTTCTTTCCTCGATTTAGCCAGGCTGGAGTCGGGTCGCGCCCAGTTCCAACCCGAGCTGTTCAATATCCAGGCAGTCTTGGAAGATTGTAGCGTTATGATGAAGAGCCGGGCTGGAGAGAAAGGAATCAGCCTGAATGTGGAAATTCAGGAAAGCCTGCCCCTCCTAGCTGCAGACCGGAATAAGATCAAGCAGGTTGTGCTGAACCTGCTCAGCAACGCTATAAAATATAATCGTCCTGCCGGTTTAATCACGCTGGCAGCCACCTCAAATCGCAAGGAAATTACTATAGCCGTCACCGATACTGGTCTCGGGATTCTTCCAGATGCACAGCTGCACCTGTTCGAAAAATTCTACCGGGCGCCGGGGTCGGAAAACCAGGTGCAAGGAACGGGTTTAGGGTTGGCAATTTGCAAGCGGATCGTTGAGGCCCATCAGGGGAGCATCGAAGTACAGAGCCTAGTGGGAGAGGGGACGACCATAACCATCCACTTACCGCTCAAGGCAAGGGGGATATCCCAACCGAAAACGAAGAAACAGCCAGAGTGAGACGTTTATCCCCTATATCGCAATAACCTTAGCCCGTTCAAAACTACCAGGACCGTGCTGCCTTCATGCCCGATCACACCCAGGGTCAGGGGCAGGTTAGCGCCGAAGGCAGTCGAGACAAGGATTACGATCACGGCTAATGAGAAGACCAGGTTCTGCCATACCGTGCGGCGAGCCTGCTGCGCAAGCCCGACCGCGTAGGGTAAGTGAGCCAGGTCATCGGCCATCAGTACGACATCCGCGGTCTCGAGGGCTACGTCGGTACCTGCGCCCCCCATGGCGATGCCTACATCAGCGGAAGCCAACGCAGGCGCATCGTTCACACCGTCTCCAACCATCGCAGTAAGGCCATATTTCTGCTGCAGCTTCTTCAGCAGCACAACCTTATCCTGGGGCAACAGGCTGGCATGAAATTCATCAACACCCGCCATTTGCGCGATATGGCGCGCTACCGCCTCGTTATCTCCTGTCAGCATAACGACCTTTTCTACACCCCGCCCCTTTAACTTTGATACGATGTCAGCCGCATCTGGACGCATAGAATCTGCTACTGCAAGCAGGCCGCGGTAATCCCCCTCTGAATACACGATCATAACTGTTTGGCCTTTGTCCTCAAATTCCTTGACTTTTTCATTGACCTCCGCGGGAAGGTGAACCCGGCGTTCGTCGAACATCCGGACATTCCCAATCCATACCGCCCTGCCGTTCAGGTTGGCTTCAACACCCTGCCCTGGAATGGCCTGAAATTCTGTAGCCATATCCAGTGCCAGGTTGCGCGCCTTAGCTGTATGCACAATAGCAGTTGCCAGAGGGTGCTCTGAGCGCGCCTCTACCGAGGCTGCCATGCGCAGCAGCTCAGCTTCAGTTGTGCCGTTTAGCGAATAGATAGCTGAAATACTTGGCTCTCCTGTGGTGAGGGTGCCGGTTTTATCGAAAGCTACCACTTTAATCCCGGCTGTTTGCTCCAGGTGAGCGCCGCCTTTGAATAACACGCCCTTCCTGGCGCCATTGGCGATAGCAGACAGGATGCTTGCAGGAGTTGAGATCACCAATGCACAAGGGGAAGCGACCACCAACAATGTCATGGCCCGGTAAAAGGTAGGCTCGAAGGCGTGGTTGAGCATAACGAATGGGATCAGCGTCAGCAATGCCGCGCCACTTAAGACCAGGATGGCGTAGGTTTGTTCGAAATTGTCCAGCATGCGTTGGGTTTGGGCTTTATTGGATTGGGCTTCTTCGACCATCTGCACGATCTTTGCCAGGGTGGTATTTTGGGCCAGGCGCGTAACCCGGATCTCGAGGGCCCCGTTCCCATTGACCGTCCCTGCAAATACTGGACTTTCAGGTCCTTTTTGTACTGGTACAGATTCTCCCGTAATGGTCGATTGGTCCACATCCGAGTTGCCGTTGACCACCACTCCATCGATTGGGAAACGCTCGCCTGGCCGAACAAGCACGGTATCTCCCAAAACCAGGTCCTCCACCGGAAGGGTAACAATCCTGGAGCCACGCCTGACAGTCGCAATAGACGGACGTAAATCCATCAATTTCTCGATGGCTTTCCTGCTCCTGTCCATTGCGAAAGTCTGCAGGGTATTGGAAAGGGAGAACAAGAACAAGAGAACGGCGCCTTCTGCAGGTTGGCCGATGGCGGCTGCGCCCAGCGCGGCTGTAATCATCAGCAAGTTTACATCCAGGCGGCGCTTGCGTAAGAGGGAAAGACTATCGATTAAGCCATAATATCCGCCGGCAAGGTAGGCGATCCCATAAAAGAGGGATACCCAAAGCGGCGTGAGAACACCTGTGCGCTGGCCAATTGCGGCAGTGACCGCTGCGATAAGGGTAAGCGTCGTAAACAGAATCTCAAGATGGCCCCTGGATATGCCAGCCTTCAGGGGAGCAGGGCTTGGAGCAGGGGCAAAAATCTCCTCCACCCGGTTGACCTCGACCGGAGTATAGTCCAGGTTGGACAGGGATACTGTCATAACGCCATCATCAAAAGTGGAATGAGGAGCCATATGGACACGAGCCAGCTTTTGATAGTGACCCACCAGCTCATCGCTCATCTGGTTCAAACAGGCTTCACAGGCGCTGCCGCTTTTCAAATAACAATGCGAAACACGCTCCCAGGCCTGTTCCCCAGCCTGGCGGATCAAACTGGCAGCCCTTTCATCACTGATCGCTCGTGGATCGTAGGCAACCTGTAAGCGACCATCATCAACATCAAACTCTACTTCACGAATACCGGAATAACCTCGTAAAACGTCACTCAGCACTTGCGTGCAACGGGTGTCACCCTCAGGTAATGGGACAGAAGAAGCTTCGGCTGAACTCGACATTATTAATAATCCCCTTTGTCTTTTTGATTATCAATATCAATGAAAGTATTTCAATCGCTGGTTCCGGCCCTTGCAATCGAGCATTCCGGGCAATAACCGTAATACATGAGCCGAGCGCCAAGCACCTGGTAGCCGGATTCGTCACGGACTTCTCGTTCCAGGTCGTTAACGTATTGGCTGTCAAGATCCAAGATCCTGTGGCATGATAGGCAAGCGAAATTCAGGTGTGGATCAGTATCAGCGTCGTAATGCACCCGGTCATCCCCCGCGCTCCCTAATTCTTGAACTACCCCTAAGTTTACCAGGGTCTCGAGTGTATTGTATACTGTAGCCAGGCTAAGCGTTGGGTATTCAGGCAAAAGCTGTTCGTAGATCGTATACGCAGTTGGATGCTCTTTCGAAGCAGCTAAAAGACGGCAGATTGCTAAACGCTGGGGGGTCATTCGCAATCCAGCCTCGGCAAGACTTCGAGCGAGAAGGTTAACTTTATCCATAAGCTTTCTAATTTATAATCATTCTTATTTTAGAATAATTATAAATAACTCCCGCTCCGTGTCAATGACCAATTTCTTACTTTTCCCTCATTTACACCAATATCACGCTCTTGACCTGATATCTTTCAGGCAGGAAGCACGCGGATCGTCACTTGTAAATTGCTTCACTTTCTATGATAATGGATAACATACCACGCCGGTTACGCTCGGCGTTCTTTAAAGCCGTTTATCCAGATTGGACATTCAATCCTAGCCCCCTATAAGGAGAAAAACGATGGCAGCAGAAATACTAGACGGGAAAGTAATTGCCGCAGAAGTACGAGAAGCAGTTGCAGCGGACGTAGCGGCAATGGTAGCTGCAGGTCAGCCAAAGCCCGGATTAGCAACCGTCCTGGTGGGAGAAAACCCGGCCTCACAGGTATATGTGAGCTCGAAACAAAAGGCATCAGCCCAGGCAGGGATCGAATCATTTGGCTTCAAATTGCCTGCCACCGCTTCACAAGACGAGGTAGACGGCCTGGTACGAGAACTAAACGAGGATCCACGGGTAAATGGCATCCTCGTGCAGCTGCCTCTTCCGTCCCACCTTGACGAGGAGCGCGTGCTTAGCACGATCAGTATCGAAAAAGACGTGGATGGCTTTCATCCTTTGAACATCGGCCGCCTGGCTCAAAAAGGCCGAGACCCCCTCTTCATCCCCTGCACGCCTTTCGGTGTGATGTACATGCTGGAGCACCTGGGTTTCAAGCTGGAAGGTGCGAATGCGGTAGTTCTGGGACGCTCTAACATCGTCGGTATGCCGGTAGCCTTGCTCATGGTAAGGGCTAACGCCACTACAACCATCTGCCACTCCCGCACGAAAGATCTACCTGGCGTTTGCCGGTCAGCAGATGTGCTCATCGGGGCAGTTGGGCGACCGCAAATGGTCCGTGGAGACTGGGTGAAACCCGGTGCGGTCGTGATTGACGTAGGCATCAACCGTATCGACGATCCCACCCACCCCAAGGGCTCTCGCCTGGTAGGCGATATCTGTTTCGAGGAAGTAAAAGAGGTTGCCAGCGCCATAACACCTGTGCCTGGCGGCGTCGGGCCGATGACGATCGCTATGCTCTTGAAGAATACGGTCAGAGCTGCGCAGATGGCTAACGCCAAATAAATTCACATGAACCCTGAACAGCGTAGCGAGCAGGGTTTAAAAGAAAACCAGAAACTGGATGTTTTGTGCGGCGACTCGCATAAAACATCCAGTTCTTTTCCTGCCAGGATTTGTGAGCTGGCAATTGTGGATTGTGTTGTTAATCAGAATAATTTCAAAAAAATATTTACGATCTGGGGATCGAAATGTACCCCACTTTGTTCACGTATGAAGGAGAACACCTGCGCTTCAGTCCACGCCTGCCGGTAAGGACGGTCGGATAGCAAGGCATCCCATACATCCACAATAGCAAACATGCGTGCTGAGAAGGGGATCTGCTCGCCTTTGAGACCGCGTGGATAGCCGGTTCCATCCCATTTTTCGTGATGGCAGTAGGGAATATCCAGGGCCTGTTTAAGGTAGGAGATTTGGGAGAGAAGGTTAAAAGCATATTCCGGGTGCTGGCGCATGATGGTCCACTCGTCTGGCGTCAACGGGCCTGGCTTCAACAAAATATGGTCTGGAATCCCCATTTTGCCGATATCGTGCAGTAATGCGCCTCGCCTGATATGAATCATCTCATTGGGATGGATTTCCAATGCTTTTGCCAGGCGCAGTGTCATGGCTGCCACGCGCTGGTTATGGCCTTCAGTCCCCTGGTCGCGTAGCTCCAAGGCCTTAGACCAACCCTCAAGCGTCGCGTCATAAGCCATGGTCAGCTCTATGTTGGAGCGTTGCAATTCGTTGAACAGGGCTGCGTTATCCACTGCGATCGCAGCATGCCCTGACAGGGATTCCAAGAAATCCATCCACTCTTCATCAATGTCCAAACGGGTGCGGTTGAAGATCTCCAAAATTCCCTGAACTTGTCCCTTGGCGATCAATGGGATCGCCATATACTCCACAAAGCCTTCATCACCTATCTGAGGGGCGCGCCTTAGTTCGCCCAAGGAACCGGGCAAGTTGGATACTCTTAATATCCGGCGTTCCAGGGCTGCCAGCCCGGCGTAGCCTTCACCCAAACGGAGATTGGTATGTTGGAGAGCAGTTGTACGGAAGCCTCTCCCGGTAACGAATTCGAGGGATTGAGCAGAAGGGTTAAAGAGTAGCACAGCGCCAGCGTCAACATTCAAGCGCCGGGTTACCTGGTCCAGCAAAATATCAAGTGTTACCCGGAGATCCAGGCTGGAAGAAATGGCTGCATCGATCTTTCGAAGCGCTTCGAAACGCTCAAGCTGGCACTGTATTCGCTTTTCGGACTGTTTCCTATCTGTAATATCGATCACGAAGCCTTCCACTGCAACCATATCTTCTTCAGATATATATTCTCCGTGACCCAGATCGCGGACCCATTTCTCCTCCCCTGTCCCTGAAATAATCCGGTATACGATATCAAAAGGTTTCCTGTCTACCAGGGCCGATTCCATACTGTTAACCATAAAATCGCGATCCTCAGGGTGAATTAAATCGATATAAGAGATCTTTTTATTCTGTGTTAAATCCAGGGGCCGGTAGCCTGTTAATTGATAACAACCTTCACTGACATAATCTACCACCCATCCCCCGTTGTGCCGGCTCCGGTAGGCCATACCGGGCAGATTTTTTATCAATAGAGAGAGAATGCTGTTATTCTCCGATAAGGGCTTCGTTTTCGGGACCTCTACATACCTGGCAGGTGGCAGGCTAATTTTTTCCTGTGGACGGCCAAAACGGCCTGAATCACTTCTCCCGTGATCCAAGCCGCCGAATTCATGTTGAATTCCTGGGGCGGATTGATCCATATTTACACTATCGCTGTCACCTTCCGAAAAGTCATCTTTATGACCGGCCTGGTCGAATATCCGAGGCTAGAGCCGGAAGTCGCATTTATGGGCCGGGGTGATGGCTAATAGGTTCTGATTTACAACCGTTAACGAAGCTATAACGTTCGCATTACTCCTGCTGCATTTTCTATGGTTATACAAAAGGCCTTTTGCGTGGGTCGGTGCCCCTGTCCCGGCGCCCATCTCCATTCTGGCTTCCGGTTAATTTCATAGCGAATTCGGTTAAAGATTTCGCATTGATAGAAAGGATCAAAGCTTTTTCTTCTTTGGCCAGCCGGAAGGATTCACCGTTATAACCAGCGTCCAAAGCGTTGGCGGGGTTGGTAAGCAGCATATTGCAAAAGTTACGGTTTACAACCGCTGCTGTGAGCAAGCGGCTAAGCTCACCCATATTGGAGGCAGAGCTGGTCGGGTACATTGCTGTCATGGTATCACTGCTCCTTTAATTCTTTCTACGACCGGTTCTTGACGACCCAGGGACCACATCAATGTGAAAGCGCCAAGACCTATGAGCACATCACCGATACTAAACGCTACACGATATCGGACCCAGTCAGGCAGTAGAAAGCGATCTGCTAAGAAACCCAGGCGCATTCCGGTAACAGGTAAGATGACATCTTTGCTGTTTGAAAAGCGCTGCCCGGCTTCCCATATTTCTGCTGGGGTAGCTGGCGTGATACTGGCGACCGTCTCTGGGCTGATTGGCATGAACCCCCCATTGAGGACGATCACGGTAAAGTTCAGCGCCAGACCCAGGCCTAACAACCAAAAACCGGGTTGGGTACGGTTGAACCAGGCAAACGCTAAGAGCAATAGCTGGGTAACAACCAGACCGGCAGGGGTGATCTCGGCCGGAAGACTGTTCCAGGTGGATGGCAATTGAAACGCCAGCCACTGCAGGGTGAAAGCTACCGGAACCAACCATATCCATTGGAGAATGGGGGTATGCAGTTTGCATTTCCGGTACCTCGCCCTGAGCAGCCCAGCCAGCAGTCCGGCTAAGACAGCCAGCAGAAGGATCAATGGAGGCTTAGAATCCTGGGAAGGAAGTGATGCCCGGTCCACCGCCAGCTGCGGGAGCGCCAGCGCCCAATACGAACATGGTGAGGGCGGCAACCAAGATAGCGATTTGAATCAAGCGGCGATCGATTTGGGATACGCTGAGTGTGATCTGGCGGATGGTGTCTTTCATGGTCCTTCTCCTTTTGGTAATGGTGAATACGGGTGGTACAGTATCCATTATGCACACAGCGGTCACCGAAGGTGGCTCTTAATTGGCAAAAAAAAGGGTGATTTAAGTTGGTCTAATCAAATAAACCAACTCTAATAGCCTAACATTTTTGTAAGGTCTTGTCAACCTATTAGTGTTTGATACAGGTGGTAGGTTTGGGAGGAGGGAGGCTCGGCAACCTCCTCCAGGAGCGCTTTTTGGCAGCGTTCGAACTGGCGCTTGACCTCGGCCCGGTTCCCCCTGGCGGCATGGGCCCGCATGATTAATCGATAGGCCTCTTCAAGGCATTGGTCCTGTGCAAGGATCCGCTGGCACCAATCCAGAGTAGCCGTGTAGTTTCCGATCTCGAGATAAAGTCGAGCCAGTTCCAACACGGCCTCCCGGTACATCTGCCATAACCGCTCTCTTTCTACCAGGAACCAGGTCCCATCTACCCCTGAAAGGTATGGTCCCCGGTAGAGATCTATGGCTGCCTGGAAGGCGGCGACCCTCTCTGCGATCGGTTTGTCTGACTGGCCGAGGGTAATTTTCTGGATAAAAGTCTCGACATCGTATTCGTAATCCAGCTCCCGGTTGAACCAGTAGCGATCTTCGTCAAATAGTAGGACTTCCTGCCCAAGCGCATGCCTGATCCTATAGATTGTATTTTTGAATTGCAGTTTCAACTGGCCAGGATCACTATCAGGCCAAAAGATCAAGCCGAGGGCCTCTTTTGAAAATCCACTTGGATGGGCAATCAAATAAAAAAATAGCTCGCGGGCACGTCTTTGGTTCTGCCACTCCGAGGCCGTAATAGGCTCGCCATCTCGTTCCACGGTTGCTCGCCCAAAAGCGCTGATTGTTAGCTTTGGGGGTACGAATTTTATTGGTGTTGCGTATGGGCGGAGACGACGTCGAAGTGAAGGGATCGCTCTTTCAAACTTGGTCACCTGCTTGAGCAGGTTTGCAGAGCTCCGGCTGATTGGAGGATGTTTTTGTGCTGACTCCAATAGAGCCTTCGCATTGCGACCAGCCACCACGAGCACGTGCTGGCTATCAAGTGTGGAGGCAATCTCTATGGCATGGGAAAGGTGGGAGAGAGACTCGCCCACTCTATCGAGAGAATAACTAGCAGTTGCGAGATATAGGTAAGCCCGCGCAGCTTCTACACGCTGGCCTCCTTTATCAAAAAGGCTAGCGGCTTCATGGAAATGTTCTATAGCCTTCCAGGACTGTCCTTCGGCAAGATCTGTCCGCCCCTCTTCCATTTGCCAAAGACCAGTTTCAAATACGGATGAGCTTTTATTGACAAACCCCTCAGCCGATGAAAGTAAGCGGCGGGTTAGGGGGATATTTCCATTGTTCCTCGCTTGGGCCGCTTCCATCAAATCGAGATAAACAAGCAAAAAATTGTCTTCATTTTCAACTGCGAAGGCACGCGCATGGTCGTATGCCTCCAAGGCAGCATCCGATGCACCTAGATCTGCATAGATGTCCCCAATTCCACATAGAATATAGGCTTCCATGCGTCTCATACCGTTGTTTTTTGCAATAGCCAGACCATCTGAAAAGCTTACCGCAGCGCGCTCGTAATCTCCCAGTAAATGGTGAAGAACTGAAAGGTTATTCAGCAAATGTACCTGGCCTACGTAATTATGAACTTCCCGCCAATACTTCAAAGCCTGATCAAAATGCGTCATGGCATCTTTGTAACTACTGGCAGCCATATACGCCATTCCAAGCTCCATCAGGACGGTAGCAGTATTCTGCCTGTCAGTCAAAGAGATGTATACTTCTAAAGACTCTTTAAGTCTCCCAATAGCCTCACTCAATCTACCCAGATGGTAAAGGTTCATGCCAATTGCACGTAAAGATTCCGCCTTAACCTGCAGCGGAACAGCGTGTTTGTCAGTAAGCGCAAGCGCTTCCGTAGCATCCTCAAGGGAAGCGGAATAGCGCCCCATAAAACGCTGGGCAAATGCGCGTCTAACAAGAGTGAGCGCCAGATCCACGGGATTACCCTGTTCTCGCAACAAGGATTCTGCTTTATTGAGTAGTGAAAGGCCGTGTTCCAGGTTTCCCTGGATCACTGAAGTTGCTCCTTGCAAGGAGAGGAGATTCGGATGGGAGACTGTCAAATCTGCTGGTAAGGCATCGAGCCATTCCACAAGCGATGTAAGCCGGCCGTGTTTGATCATCTCCGAACCCACCTGCTCGATGACTTGAATGGTGAAACAAAGGTCTCCTAAGCGCTGGCAGGCCGAATAGGCTTTCTCCCACTCATTGCGCTCGACGTATACATCGGTGAGCCGTCGCAGGATCCTGGAGCGCTGTTCAGGATACTCCTTTTCAAATGTATCTTGCAAGAATTCCCTAAACAGGTGGTGATACCTGATCCACTTGCCATCCTCACCCACCGGCAGGACGAACAGGTTGTTCTGGAGGATGCTTTCGACAAGGACAGGCCAATCAGACCCCTCTCCCAGGACCTCCCGGCAGAGCTCAACGTCAAACTCTTCCAGCATGGAAGATTGCAACAGGAATTCACGGTTTGGGGCAGGTTGTTGGTCGAGCACTTGCTGGGCCAGGTATTCATACAGCCCAATACCCGATACGCGCGCCACCCTCAGCAGGTTTGCTATCCCCTGCCACATGGTATGGGCGGTAAGCAATAAACCCGTAATCCAACCTTCTGTTTCCTGGATCAGCTCCTCCGCTACCGCATCTGGCATACTGGATTGGTAGTTTTGCAATACCAAGGATTGGATTTCTTCCGGGCGAAAGGCCAGTTCCTCAAAACTCAGCCCGCCAACCTGAGACCGGGCAATCATCAGCGGCATATCGGGGAGGGTTAATAACGCTCGAGATAAGAGAACCAGGTGGCAGTTCTCGTCAACATCCTGGACAAATCGGTTGATAAAGTAATCTATCTCACTATTGACATTGACCAGATGATAATCATCCAGAACGATCAGGAAATGTTCTTGAATATGCTCGTAAGCGTCATTGACGATGGTTGTCACCAGGTTATCGAGATCCAGAGCAGCCGGGTTTGCAGCCTCCAGCGCAGCACATGATTGGCTGCCAAAAGTTGGGAAACGTTGGGCTATGCAGGCAATGAAATAGGTGACAAAGCGTTGGACATCATGATCCAAGCTATCCAGGCTATACCAGCAAACCGGGATTTCCACCTGGTAAGCAAAATCTAGAATCAAGGAGGTTTTGCCGTATCCTGCCGGGGCGGAAATTACCAGCAGTTTACAATCCAATAAATCGTATAGAGAATCAAGGAGACGCTGGCGGGATAGCAGGTCAGCCCGCCGGCGGGGAAGAACGACTTTAGTGCGCGTCACCGTTATCGGCATTCCAACCTCAAGAACCTAAATCTCGCCTAAAGAGATAAGAATTCAGGCGAGCGATATGACTCATTAATAATAACCCAGGATTGGCCTGGACGGTTCATTTTTCGGACCCCTGCACCTGATAAAAGAGCAAATTCACCCTTTTCCTTTACCTATTGCACGAAAGAATTGTCCTGGCAAATATTTGTCTGACAAATATTTGTCAGACAATTGACAAGGTGTTATTTATTTGTTAAACTATCCCCACACAGTTTTTCCAGGTAAAGAATCCTACTGGAATCAATAAGCGGCATCCGGGAATAATTTTTTGTTAGCTTGATTTTGCCACTTCAATCACATGTCTACCCTTTTGATCCGCAATGCCGAGCTGCTAGTTACCATGGACGACCATCGCCGGGAAATACCAGACGGTGGTCTTTTTGTTAGGGACGGGTTCATCGAAAAAGTAGGGCATACCTCAGAACTACCTGAGACCGCCGATGAAGTGCTCAACCTGAAAGACCATATCCTTCTGCCGGGTCTGGTCAACACGCACCATCATTTTTACCAAACCCTTACTAGAGCTCTACCCGCCGCTCAAAATGCAAACTTATTCAACTGGTTAGAGACCCTTTACCCCATCTGGGCCAGGATGGGGCCTCAGGACATCCGCATCTCCACTCAAACCGCTCTTTCCGAGCTGGCTCTATCGGGCTGCTCTACAGCACAGGATCACCTGTACCTGTTTCCGAATGGCTCCAGGCTGGATGATGAGATCCACGCCGCTAGAGAAGTAGGAGTCCGCTTGCATGCCTCACGCGGTTCGATGAGCCTTGGCGAATCAGACGGCGGCTTACCCCCAGATAGCGTTGTGGAGGAGGAAGACTCGATCCTGAAGGATTCGCAGCGCCTGATCGAAGCTTACCACGACAATTCCCGGGGCGCATTCACGCAAATCGTGCTGGCCCCTTGCTCTCCTTTTTCTGTGACAGGGGATTTAATGCGCAGGAGCGCCAGGTTGGCTCGCGAGTATGGGGTACGCCTTCACACTCACCTGGCAGAGACACAAGACGAAGAGGCTTTTTGCCTGGAGCAGTTTGGTTACCGCCCGGTGGAGTACATGGAAGTCTTGGATTGGGTAGGGCCAGATGTATGGTTTGCCCATTCTGTTCATATCAATGAGGAAGAGATCGGAGTCTACGCGCAAACGGGTTGTGGGGTAGCCCATTGCCCTTCCTCGAATATGCGCTTAGCCTCTGGAGTTGCTCCTATCCTTAAAATGATGTCGGCGGGTGTACAAATTGGCCTTGGTGTGGATGGTTCTGCTAGTAATGATAGCTCTCACCTGCTGGCAGAAGCCCGCCAGGCCCTGCTATTGTCCCGTTTGGGCGCCGCGCTGGAAGGGGCCTCACGAACCGGCTCTGAGGCCTCCCCATTGATGACCGCGCGCCAGGCGTTGGAGCTGGCCACTCGTGGCGGAGCGTCCGTTTTAGGTCGGCAGGATATTGGTTCTTTGGAACCGGGTAAATGCGCCGATTTCTTCGCCATCAATCTAAACCGGCTCGAATTTGCCGGCGCTTTACACGACCCTCTAGCAGCGCTGGTATTTTGTGCCCCGATGAAAGCCGATTTCACGGTCGTGGGAGGCAAGTTCATCGTCCGGGACGGGAACCTGGCTTCAATCGATCTGAATAAACTAATCAAATCTCAAAATCTGGCTGCCCGGCGTTTAGTAAACGGTGAATAAACGTCCTTCTGGAAATAGAGGAGCAAGCATGCCATCAAAGGTGGATATAGAAACATCTCGGACCCTGGTTGATACCGCTATGGGGCGCACTCCTGCAGACCTGGTCATCCGCAAAGGTCGCTGGGTATGTGTACAGTCCGGCGAGATCATCCCCGGGACGGACGTGGCGATTAAAAAAGATCGTATTGCCTACGTCGGTCCGGATGCTTCCCATGCGATTGGGGAGCATACTCAAGTCATCGAAGCTGAGGGGCGCTACCTGTCGCCAGGCCTTTTGGACGCCCATATGCATGTCGAGTCCGGAATGCTGACGGTCAGCGAGTTTGTCCGTGCGATCCTGGTGCGCGGTACGACGGCAATTTTTATCGACCCACACGAAATCGCCAATGTCTTCGGGCTGAAAGGCGTCCGGTTGATGGTAGATGAGGCCGCCGACCAACCTATCCATGTATGGGTACAGGTACCCTCCTGTGTTCCCTCCGCGCCTGGGTTCGAGACTCCCGGCGCCAGCATCTCTCCTGCGGATATCGCGGAAGCAATGACTTGGGACGGCGTCATCGGTTTAGGAGAGATGATGAATTTCCCAGCGGTAATCAACAGCGATGAACAGATGCACGCGGAAATGGTCGAAACTCGCCGGGCCGGGAAAGTGATCGGAGGCCATTATGCCTCCCCTGATTTAGGGCTACCGTTCCATGGATATGTCGCCGGGGGTCCAGAGGATGACCACGAAGGTACCCGACTCGAAGATGGGATCGCCCGTGTCCGCCAGGGGATGAAGGCGATGTTGCGCTTCGGTTCTGCCTGGCATGACGTTGAAGCCCAGGTACGCGCCATCACTGAACAGGGGCTAGACTCCCGGCATTTTATCCTGTGCACAGACGACTCGCATTCTCGCACCCTGGTATATGATGGGCATATGGATCGCGTCGTCCGCCATGCAATCGAACAAGGTCTGGCGCCCATCACAGCAATCCAGATGGCCACCCTCAACCCGGCCCAACATTTTGGCTTAGCGCGCCATCTCGGTCAGATTGCCCCAGGACGTTATGCGGACATCGTGCTGGTCGATGAATTGAAAGACTTCCAAGCCAGCCAAGTGATTGCGAAAGGTGTCCTGGTTGCCGAGGCAGGGCATTGCCTGGTGGAAAGGAAGCCCTACCCGTATCCAGACTGGGCTACGAAATCGGTACATGTAGGCCGGACCCTGTCTGAGCAGGACTTCCGGATAGCTGTAGGTGGGGATTTACTGCCCGCCGGTAATTCGACCTTCATGGCTAATGTGATCGGTATCATCGAGAACCAGGCGCCCACCCGCCACCTGCGCCTGCCTGTGGCCTCAAAAGATGGAGAGATCGAGGCGGATATGGGGCAGGATATTGCAAAAGTTGCCCTGGTAGAGCGGCACCAGGCCAGCGGAGGAATTACCCTCGGATTGGTGCACGGCTTTGGTTTCGACAGGCCCTGTGCCGTAGCTTCGACTGTCGCCCACGATAGCCACCATATGCTGGTCGTGGGAACGAGTGACAGCGACATGGCTTTAGCAGCCAATGAGCTGGTCCGCACGGGCGGCGGGCAGGTTATCGTTCAAAACGGAGAAGTGACCGGCCTGGTCGAGCTGCCGATTGCCGGGTTGATGTCGAGCGAGCCGGCCGAAATCGTAGCCGAAAAAGCAGGCCAGGTCCTGGAAGGGTTCAAATCCTGTGGATGCACCATCAACAATCCCAATATGCAGCTCAGCCTGCTGGCGTTGGTGGTGATCCCCGAGTTGCGCATCTCCGACCAGGGGCTGGTCGATGTGACCCGCTTTCAATTTGTCCCTTTGGTGGAGGAAGTTTCGCCATCGGAATCCGGTGGCAGCTGAATCGAGTAAGAGGAAAACGTATGGTGAATTCTAATTATGGTTGAACAATTATCCCGTCACCAGAAGCTCCATGAAAATTTATGGCGAATCATTTCAGAGACAGAGCCAGGCGTCAGATTGTTGAACGAGCCTGAGCTTGCACGCCAGCTAGGAGTGTCGCGGGCAACACTGAGAGAAGCGATGCGAACCTTCGAAACCCAAGGACTGATCCGGCGGCGGCAAGGTTCCGGTACCTATGTCGTTCGCCCATCTCACATCATCGAAAGTGGATTGGAGGTTTTAGAAAGCATTGAAACCTTGAGCAAACGGATCGGGTTGGAAGTATCGATGGGCGAACTAAATGTAGAGTATCGTCCAGCCAACCCGGATGAATGCAAGTCCCTGGAATTGGAAACATGCGATCGGATCGTTCATCTATCGAGGGTAATTATGGCTGAAGGTCGTCCGGCAGCTTATTTGGTAGACATCTTGCCAGAAGAGATCTTAACCCAGGAGGAAATCGAAGCGGGTTTCACTGGCTCCGTCTTGGATGTCTTGCTTCGCAGGGGCGTTCCAACTCTCATGACCTCACTTACCGAAATCACCGCCGCCGGAGCCGATCAGAAAGTCGCCCGAGCTTTGGGTGTCCAGCGGGGTGCGGTCCTGTTACAGTTCAACGCACTGTTGTACAGTACGGGTGGAAAGATCGTGGATTACTCCAATAGCTATTTCTTGCCCGGTTATTTCCGATTCCATGTCGTCCGGCGAGTATTAAACCCACAACTTGTAAGTGAACAGTAGGCGGTTTATAAACCTACTGATAACGAAATCCTATAAAAATAGAAACCTGGAGGTAAATAAAATGCGCAGCTTTTTAGGACGTGACATCCTGTCACTA